>CAWWCC010000212.1:0-5395 GCA_963935315.1 uncultured Planctomycetaceae bacterium
GAGTCCGTCTCGTGGGCTCGGAGATGTGTATAAGAGACAGATCGTGAGTGGTTCAACGATCTCGTTTCATGATACGAACCCAGACACAATTCGTGACAGTGCGGGGAAATTCGAGGAAGCTGGATTCCGAATTGGCGATCAGGCGACCGTGATAGGAACTGCTCAAAAAGCCAATTCCGGCACCTTTGAGATTGCAGAAGTCACCAGCGATCAACTGACGTTAGTGGAAATTGCCAGACTGAATGACGAACCGGCTGGGGCCAATATCACCGTGCAGGTTGGCTCGGTGGCACTCGCATTTTGGCTGTTTACGGCCATCTGCCTGGCATCGCTCATCTTTGGATTGACGATTATGCCCGAAACTAAAGGGCGCACTCTGGAAGAGATCGGGGCCTCGTGGCAACGTAAAAAAGGGGGTTCCAATGAGACGCACCAACCATCCTGACGAAAACCCACTCCATCAAGACCGGCGGAATTTCTTGAAACGCGCGGTTTTAGCAGGCACGGCAACCACACTAGCAGGGCCCGCCACGATACTCAGGGCCCAGACAACCGAGCAGTCGCCCAACGAAAAGTTAAATATTGGTTGTATTGGCGTGGGCGGACGAGGCGCAGCGAACCTGGCCGGCGTTGCCAGTGAAAATATTGTCGCGCTTTGCGACATCGATTCCCAAAGGTTGGGGGTAGCAAGTACCAAGTACCCCCAGGCCGAGAAGTATCGCGACTTTCGCAAGATGCTGGAACGCACCGATCTGGATGCTGTGGTCGTTTCTACACCAGATCATAGCCACGCGATGCCCGTGTTGATCGCGTTAGAACTTGGCCTGGGCGTCTACTGTGAAAAACCGCTCGCCCACTCGATTTACGAAGTCCGGAAGATTCGCGACCGGGCCCGACGCCAAAACGCTATTACCCAAATGGGAAACAATATTCACTCGGGATACAATTACCGGCGAGTCGTCGAAATTGTGCAGGCAGGCATCTTGGGCAAGGTATCGCGCGTGCACATTTGGAGAGGGAACACCGTCCAACCAGGAAAGCGAGTCTCCCAAGCCACACCTCCATCCCATGTGGATTACGATTTGTGGACGGGCCCTGCTCCACTGCGACCTTACCATGAGTCGCATTTCCATTTCCACTGGCGGAATTGGTGGGACTTTGGTGGGGGAACTCTGGGCGACTTTGGTTGTCATTACATCGACCTGCCCATGTGGGCACTTCGCTTGGGTGCGCCTACGTCGGTTAAGTCGGTAGGTTCCAAAACGTATCAAGGCGATAACCAGATCCCCGATAACCTGCAAGTCGATTATCGATTCGCGGCCCGAGGGGATCAGCCTGCGGTTCACTTGACCTGGTATCACGGTGCAATGCGGCCCGCCTGGAGCAAAGAGTACAAAAACGATTACGCGATACTCTTCGAAGGGGAGCGGGGGCGGATGATTGCCGATTACGGAACGCTTCAGGTATTTTTGGATGACGGATCGCCACTGCAGGCCCCACTGGGATGGATTCCCAACTCGTTGGGGCAACATCAAGAGTGGATTGATGCCTGCAAGAACCGTGGCGGTACGATGTGTAATTTTGATTACAGCGGCCAACTTACCGAGACCGCACTATTGGGCAATGTAGCTTATCAGGCTGGGCAAAGCCGTCTCGACTGGGATGCGGACGCAGGAGTCGCGCGAAACTGTCCCCAGGCGTCAGCATTTCTCAAACGTGAATACCGCAAAGGCTGGGAGCTTTAGTCAAATCAGCGGCGTTCAAGTTTGTAATTGCCTGACGTTACACGATCAACCCATTGCATATTGTTAAGGTACCAGGCAACTGTCTGTTCAATACCTGTCTCGATCGTCTGTGCTGGCTCCCAACCAAGTTCTTCACGAATCTTCGTGGCATCGATTGCGTAACGGCGGTCGTGGCCAGGTCGATCTTCCACAAACCGAATCAAAGAAGAACTAGGACGTTGAGCTAGGTCTGGTCGCAGTTTGTCAACGTGCCGGCAGATTGTGTCGACAATTTCTCGATTTGTGCGTTCCGCGTTACCGCCAATATTGTAAGTTTCACCAACTCGGCCTTTTTCCAGCACTAACTGAATGGCACGGCAGTGATCATCGACATATA
This sequence comes from uncultured Planctomycetaceae bacterium, assembly GCA_963935315.1. GTDB lineage: Bacteria > Planctomycetota > Planctomycetia > Pirellulales > Lacipirellulaceae > Bythopirellula. The sequence continues at coordinate 2,122 of CAWWCC010000212.1, forward strand.
GCCAGTCGCGCATGTGAAGACCATCACCGTAGATTGGCAAGGGCTTGCCTTCTGCAGCATTCAGAATCATCAAAGGAATCAGCTTTTCCGGAAACTGATAAGGTCCATAATTGTTTGAGCAATTGGTCGTAAGAGTTGGTAAGCCGTACGTCTTGTGAAATGCCCGCACGAAATGGTCGGATGATGCCTTGGAAGCCGCATAGGGCGAATTCGGAGAAAAACTAGTCGATTCTGTAAAGTAACCCGTTTTGCCGAGCGAGCCATAGACTTCGTCTGTCGAAACATGCAAAAAGCGAAAAGCGCTCTGCTGTTCTTGATCCAGTTCTTGCCAGTAGTCGCGAACAGATTCGAGCAACCGGCACGTACCAAGGACATTTGTCTGTATAAATTTCGCAGGCGAATCGATCGAGCGATCTACATGCGATTCAGCCGCAAAGTTAATCACCGCGTCTGGCTTGTAGGCACGAAGTAACTCGTCGACAGTCTCTTGATTGCCAATGTCACCTTCGACAAATATATGATTCGGCTTATCCCAAACGGAATGCAAGGAATCCAGATTGCCTGCGTAGGTTAATTTGTCCAGATTTATGAGGCGTGTTGAGGAGCCACCGACTGTTATCCGAACAAAACAACCGCCAATAAATCCAGCACCGCCAGTTACGATGATTGTGTTCATGGTGTACTTCGGTGTGTTTTTATGGAATTTTAGTCCTACATATTAATCTTATCGCCAGAAGCTGGTGTCCATCGAATGGGAAACCATAAAACGCCGTTTTGCGATCGATGATGATGTTAACAATACCTTAATGAGCCTTAGTATGCTGCCCCGATATTGCCCGATTACCTTTTCGATGAGCAACGTCTCGGCGGCAGGCAACCCAGATTCCCCGGGAGGACATCTTTAGTCCCAACGGAAGTCCAATACGCCCCTCGTAGGCAACGGGCCTCGGAATGACATTTATACATGCAGCTAATCTTTACCACCAATCAAGACGCGGTGAGGACTCAGCATATCACCTATGGTTAATCCTACTCAAAGGAACTCTGGAATGCATGGCAACAGTGTATGGTGGGCCTTTTGCCAGGTGTAAGTGGACTGCATACTACCATCGGGTCTTCCCCTGACACGGCTCAATTTGGCTGTTTTCGAAGGACTGGCTACTTGCTTGTGGACACTGGAGGATGCTCCCGTGACTACTAATGTCTTTGCGAAAAAACGCGTTCGCCAGATTGCCCGGATTGCAGGAATTGGGGATTGCCACTCAGACTCGTTCCGGAACACGCTTCAATCCGTCACCAAGTTGATATACGTATTTTATGACCTACGCTTGTTCAAGGATTATCTAGAAAATTTTCTAAAAAACTGTACGACGGAAATCCGAAACCATTGTATTTCTATCTTGGGAGCGAAATCCATGAACAATGCAACCAAGACAGCATCACAGGCAGGCATGTATCTCAATCGAAATATGAAGGATGCTGATAAATCTCTGACAAAGCTGGAATCGCAGATTGCTTTATTGAAGCGAAAGTAGAGGTAACGCTCAAGGAAAGCCACTCGACAAGTCAAGGCGACTAACGAATCCCGATGAGATTCAGATTTGGGGTGCTCCGTTCTCGTACCTGACTCTTGGAGGGACGCTGCAGCACATTGACCGCATGATCGAATTCGGCGATCCCGTGTACTTCATCACGGCCAATTTGAACTACAACATGCTGATAGATCGCACCCGGAACATCAGAGATGTAAACAAGAATGCCTCTTTCATTGTTTGTGATGGGATGCCGATGGTGTGGCATTCTAAACTAAACAAGCGGCCCTTGCCGAAACGTATTGCTGGTTCCGAATTGATTTATGCATTGAACAAATGGGCAGCCGCCAAGGGACATCGTGTCTATTTCCTGGGTGGGGCACCTGGAGTCGCACAAGCAGCGGCCGACAAGCTGATGAAACGTTATCCCGATCTCCAAGTTGCTGGTGGAGTGGTACAAGCTCCCATGTGGATTCAGAAATGTGGGATGGAATTGTTTTATCGCCTGGCTCAAGAGCCCCAACGCCTGGTGGGTCGATATTGGAGGAACGGACTATTCTTATTGAAGGCAATAATGAAGGACATTTTCATACGGCAGAGTGTCTCGAAGGCAAAGCCCGATCAAAACCAGGCTGCAAGCGATGAAAGCACTTTGCAGTCCTTATCTCACCGACGCTGACTATCCGATAATGTAAATACTGCAACACTAAAGTCGTAGGCGCTAGTCTCGCGTCGCACATTGAACGGCAAAGATCGTGGACCTTGAAAAACTTCTTTTACTCAGGCCCAGGGTAGCGATGTGGCACGTCGCACGTTGACTTCGTCGATCACTGCATTCCCGCTACGCGTCACCAGAAAGAGAACGATATCTGCAATATCTTGTGGTTGAATCAGCTCTTCAAGATTCAAATCAGGACGTGCCTGTTGTACCATGTCGGTTGCGACCCCTCCTGGGTTAATCACATGCACCCGAATGCCATCCTCTTGGACTTCTTTGGCTAGCGATTTTGACATCCCAAGCATGGCATGTTTCGATGCAGTATAAGCCGCTTGATTACCATAGCCTTTTACCGCAACAACAGAAGCAATATTGATAATGAAAGAAAGCTGTTGTTGCCGTAAATAAGAAATAGCTTCACGACACAACAAGAATGTGCCTCTGGCATTTACTTCTTGAATTTGATTCCAAGTGTCGATTGCCGTTTGCTCCAAAGCCTGAAAGACTCCGATGCCGGCATTATTGACAACAATATCCAGCCTCCCCCATTGATCTGCAGAATCTTTGACTAAACGATTCACTGAGTCTTCAACAGACATATCTGTCGGGTGAACGCTTGCCTGTCCACCTGCCGATTGAATCCTAGCATGGGTGTCATCGAGTTCTGACTGCGTGCGGGCCGCAAGCGAAACTTTCACTCCCTGGCCGGCCAATGAAATGGCTATCGCCCGACCAATCCCTCGACCGGCACCAGTGACAATAGCTACTTTGTCTGCGATTGCATTTTGAGACATGGGGATTTTGTGCTGAAATTAAAAAGAATTCTGAAAGTTAATAACAAGCCTTACTGCCAAGCTATGCAAAAAAATTGCACAGATGCCATAAAACCAACCAACAGACTTGATAGCTACGGGCCAGTACTTAAATTTTCACCATCGATTGGGTAAATATAGTACTGAATCGTTACCAAGAGCCCTCTAAAACCTGTCTCTTATACACATCTGACGCTGCCGACGATACTCCT
>CAWWCC010000213.1:0-5344 GCA_963935315.1 uncultured Planctomycetaceae bacterium
ATTGTGTAGGGTCATGGGGTGGTGGTTGTTAGGCCCCCTAGGGCGTGCGGTATAATCGCAGACAGCCCTGTTGCGTCAACCTCGATTAGCTTCTGATGTTGCCTTGGGCAACATTTGATTGAGCGCGGCGAGGGCCACCGGCCAGCTTGACTTGCCACTTTCATACGTTTTCCACCAATCGAGCAGCTGCTGGGCAAAATCGTCCGGCATGCCAGCAGGCCTGGTCCAGAAGGCCATAACTTGTTCAAGAGACGTTTCGCTCAATTCGGCCCATTCCACCCTTTGGGCGGCACACAGCACGAGTGGCAGGGTTGCCATGCTAGCGACTAGCCGTTTTCGACGGCCTGGAAATAGGTCCGCATATCGAGGCAGGTCCAGATTCAATTGGGATAGGAGCCAGCCCAATCGAAGTGGTTCGGGAAACTCAGGCCTGGGGTTTGCAAGGACTGCTTCCAGGGTGACACGGTTTAATGTTGGGTGAGTCCGGCCATGACCACCAACCCAAGGATGAACTAGCACCACTTCAGCGGTGGGTACAATGAATTGGTGATCGGCCAATTTGGCAATTTGTGATAAAAGACCAGGTCCTCGTGCTTCCCATTGCTCGCGAAGCGGTCTTATTCTTAATTCCAATTCACCTTCTAATCCAGGCTGTGCATCCAAGCAGACCCTTTTCAGGTCTGAGAGCAAACTCGCAATGCGTTCCAGAGCTGCTGGACTCAAGGTACTAGCACCACGAAGACGCAGGGTAGCAATTTCAACCAGCTGCCGGTTGCTTTCGTATTCGGCCGCCAAACCGGTGAAGAGTGGCAAGGCCTTGCACGCATCCAACCCACTGGCCTCAATTCCAGACACAAATGCTTCGCAGCTCTGCTGGAGTGTTTTGGCCATTTGTGCATTCGCCCAGGGCCATCCTTCCAGGAGGCAGGCAGGAGCGTGAATGCAACTGGCAGAAAAACTGGGTTTCCAGCGGAGTATCATGGGAGTATTCCTTGCGTGAAACCAATCCTGCCCAGATGGTCGGCCAGGAAAGATAGGATATTTCGCATAGTGCGCACGATGCTAGCAGAGCGTCAAGATGTATCGATAGAGGCCTTAATTCCCAGAACCTAAATCAGCCTGGAATCAGTCTGGTTGCATAGTGCATGGATTGCTATGCTTCTCGCCACTTTGAATGAACCCGTGATCAGTACGTTTGCAACCCAGAGTCAACTTATGCTTCGAAGGTATACTTGCAGGCTTAGTTTCCTGGTACTAGTAGGGATGATGGGATCTTGGCATTCGGCCTGCGCACAGAATTCGCAGGCTCCCCAGAACAATGAGGCTCTGCCTGGCCAACTGCAGCCTGTGCAGTTGCCTCCAACCTCGCAGACACAAACACTCGAGCAAAGACCAGACGCTCAAATTGCCAGCTTGCCTGCCTCATCTGGGGCCCCTCAAACCACGGCCACCCCGCTTCATTTCGCTGGTCCGCCGTTTCAACTAAATTCTGTTGAGCAACAGTTCGTAGATCAGATCCTACAAATGTGGGAAACCGAGAGTGCTAAAATCCAGACCTTCGATTGTCAATTTGAACGCTGGGAATATGACCTGGTCTTTGGACCGGGTAACACGATTCCATCAATCAAAAGCAAGGGCCAGCTTTCTTATGCGAAACCGGACAAAGGTAGTTTTAAGATTACTGAAATCCGCATTTGGCAAAAGCAAAATCCCCAACAAGGGGCGGCGGAACCGGATGATTGGATATTGCAGGAAAAAAAAGTTGGCGAACATTGGGTATGTGATGGCAAAGCCATCCATGAATACAACCATGCCGACAAACTATTGATCGTACAGCCATTGCCACCTGGCATGAGGGGCCAAGCAATTGTAGACGGCCCCCTGCCCTTTTTATTTGGTGCCGAAGCTGAAAAACTCAAACACCGTTACTGGATTCGCAGTACGGCCTCCGATGCCACATCCATCCAATTGGAGGCTTATCCTCGTTGGCAGGCAGATGCAGCCAACTACTATCGCGTCGATGTCATGCTCGATCGCAAGAAAATGATGCCCACGGCCATTCAAGTTCACATGCCGAATGGCAAAAAAAGAGCCGTTTACATGTTCCAAGATCCTACAGTCAACGGCACCTTGAACGCACTCTTCGGTAACCTTTTCAACGCTCCACGCACACCCCTGGGTTGGAAACGTGTTGTCCAAGAATTGCCAGCCAATCCACCTCAACAGCCACCAGGTTCCCAGGCAGTTGCCCCCCAACCAACGACGCAAAGATAGCGCCATCATTTCCAGTCGGGTGGCTTGGCGTTACTCTAAGTCCCCAGAATCATCGGCGGATCCTGCTGCTTATTCTTGGATGCGTATTGTCTCCGCCAAATAAGCTTGGCCCTCACAAGATCGTCCGATAGACGTCTGCCATACTGCGGGTCATGGCCTGGGCTGAAAAAAGCTCAGCATGTCGGTTGTGTGCATTCTTTGAGAGGGTTAAATAGTCCATCGTATCGCCTGCCACGATCTCTTCGATGGCCAGGGCGAGAGAACTGACACAGGCCGGTTCGACTAGCAATCCATCGACACGATGTCGGACTCGAGCGAACTGATCGGGCTTGACGCATGCAAAACCAACTTCAAACCCAAACTTCGGCAACTCTGCGGCTAGTAAATCCTGCACCCTCTCAGCGCCGGCGTAGTGCTCGCCATTCACAACATGAAGATGCGGACTGTTGCTGAAGCATTTTCATCCTGGTGAACTACCTCGGACGGCTGAACGGGCGCAATCATTTCGGGCGTAGCAATCTTATTCATAAGTTGTCATGGGGTAGAGACTAGCGCCAGTGCAAAACACGTTGATCGCTAGTATCTCTCAAGCTGAAATCAGGAGTTTTTTATTCCCGGTTCTTGGAAAGTGGAACCCACTCTACAAAACCTACTACGTTGTTCCAGCTGGGCTAGAGAACCCTCCCGGGTATCCCTGCGAAAAGGATGCTTGGTTGCGATTGCAACGATGATGAAGAGAAAACGGCCCAAGGGAGACATAGTTGCAACAAAAATAGTTGCAACAAGACGGTGAGCAGCAACCGTTGGATTTTATCCCAATAATTCGGTAATCACTTTGCCCCCGCCGGCAATCTTCATGGGACGGCCATTGCCAGCAGTGAAATTTTTATTGAGTGATATCCCCATGGCCTGGCAAACGGTTGACATCAGATCTTCCGAACTAAAGGGTTCTGTCGTTACACGTGTTCCATCTTCGTTGGTAGCGCCGATCACCTTGCCACCTGCCAGGCCGCCCCCACCAGCAACCATGCTCCAACTACGAGCCCAATGATCACGACCTGCGTTGGCATTGATGCGCGGTGTGCGCCCAAATTCGCCCATCCAAAGCACCATGGTGTTGTCCAGAAGACCGCGCGTGGACAGATCCTCGACCAAGGCGCTCATGGCCTGATCGACCTCGAGGAGCTTGCTTTGTTGTCTGTCGAAGCAATTCTCGTGCAAGTCCCAGCCTCCCAGGTTAACTTCGATGAAAGGAACGCCCGTTTCGACAAGCCGACGGGCCATCAGGCAGCCGCGGCCAAAACCGCTTTCTCCGTACCAGTCACGCGTCTTTTGCGATTCGTTTTGTACACCAAAGGCTTCCATTTGCTTGCTGGTAAGCAGGGAGACGGTACTTTGCAGAACTTTTGCATGTTCGCTAGCTGCCGGTCCGCGATTTTCGCGCTCAAAGCGTTCTTCTAACAGGCCTAGCAAACGTAGCCTATCCTGCATGCGTGCTTCGGGTACGATTGCTTTGGCGTTGCGCACCTGTCCATTCGAATCAACTTGAAAAGGCGCGTAGGCCATACCTAAAAAGCCTGGACCCTGACTTCCACCGCCAATCGATACAAAGGGTGGGATTTCGAGGTCTTGCAAATCTTTTTCTAATTCGTGCGCAATCACCGAACCATAACTTGGATGTTCGATGTTGGGATTCGGTACGAATCCTGTATGCATGTAGTATCGACCGCGCTCATGGTCTGCTTCGCGGGTACTCATGCTTCGCACAATGGAGAGATGGTGCATTTGCTGCGCCACTTTGGGCAGCAGTTCCGTGATCTGTCCTTCCCCGGTCGTCGAAATCGGCTTGAATTGGCCCCCGGTCGCTTGGCCGGGTTTCATGTCCCAAATGTCAATGGTAGGAGGGCCACCACCCATCCAAAGTAAGATGCACGATTTATGATTCTTTTTGAGAGTCGACGCTTGGGCAGTCATGCTGCGCGTCAGAGCCAGAGCGGAATATGCCATTGCCGACGATCCGGCTAAATGCGACATGAAGTGACGACGATTCATACCGATTGGCGTGTTGAAAAGAGTCATAGGTGTTCTCCGGCGATACCAGGTGTCGCAAAAAGAGTAACGTGCAAGATTTGCTGTCGGTCTCTATCTCAATGGATCAATATAAACTCATTGCTATTTAATACGGCCCACCATACGTCTTGTAACGTGCTTACCACATTGCCCTTGTTCGCATCGAGTAACTCGTTGCAGATTTTTTTTTCTTCTCGTGTAGGTTGACGCGACAAAGCAGCCTGGTACAGATAGGAAATCTTATCGCGATTCGATAGGTTATCATCATTGGCAATTTTATCCAAAAAACTGCCGCTCCCGGTACTACAAGCGCGGCGAATGAGGTCGCCGTTCATCATCATGAGAGTTTGCGGAATTGAGCCATTGAAAGTCGTTGTTTCGCTGCCGTCGTCGGTACCAAATACGGTGCTGAATTGCTGCAGCCATCGGCCTTTCATCCTTTCTTGTCGATCGGCTGCCAGTGTCGCATCGGCCTGCGTAGCGACCAGCAACGATTCGTACAATTGCTCTGGTTGCATTTGACGAACATAAAATCGGCTAAATTGGGGTGGCACACCGAGTGCGGGGTCATCTTTGCGATTGCTGCTGCTGATTTTGCTACTGCGCGCATAAGAATCGCTCAATACGATCCAGCGCATCACTTCTCGCAAATTAAATCCGGACTCACGAAAGGCCATCCCCAGCTTGTCGAGGAGTTCAGGATGAGAAGACGGATTATGCGGGCCCATGTCATGGATGGGCTTCGTAAACCCAAAGCCAAAAAAGTACGACCACATTCGGTTCACGAGTGCACGGTCAAAATCACGCGATTCTACAATGAACCTGGCCAATTCTTGCCTGCGATCGACATGTTCCAGATAGCCGCTATTGCCGAATTCACTACCTCGGTCCTCAAATTCATCCAGGAGTGCCGTGCCATCAACAAAAACGGGGTAAGCCACTTGAAGTTGACCATTGCGTAGTTCGTAGTAGATGGGGCTGTCTCTTATACACATCTGAC
>CAWWCC010000214.1:0-5340 GCA_963935315.1 uncultured Planctomycetaceae bacterium
CCCGAGATGTGGCTGATCAATACACGTTGCGCACCGCGCTGCAGAAATCTTGATGCCGGTTTCAACTGTCTGACGTTTAAACGTTATGACCCTTGTTGCTGTAGATTCGTCAAAGAAAGCCTGGAATCCTTTATAGCCCAGGAAGCGACCATGCCTACATTATTTTATGTGCATGGAAATAGTTTAGATCACAAAAATGCTATGACCGGGTTTGGGCAGGTGTACCATAAGATGCGTTGCTGTCCAGGTAAAAAGCGGCTCGTTTGCTGGTCTTGGCCTGCCGAACGCGTTTACAAGACAAAAGGACTATGCGTCCGAGAGATGATTGAGAAAAATTTACGCATTAAATACGTATACGCTGAATATCAAGGCTATTACATGGCCAAGTTGGTCCAGCAAATGAGTCTTTCCCAACCTGTGATGCTCTCTGGTCATAGCTATGGAGGAATCACTTCTACGGCAGCATTGCACTGGTTGGGGGGTGGTTGTTTAAAAGGCTTACTCCTGCACGGTGGAGCCCCTGTCGAACGTGCCAATCTGCGAGGTGGTGTGATCTCAGGCGCATTTGATTTCGACATGATGAATCCTGGCAATCGATATGGGCAGTCTTTCGTTGCTGCGGAAAAGATCTTTGTCACCCGTAACATCCATGATAAGACGCTCAAAAAATGGCCGAAGATCTCCTGGCGAAATTGCCCTGCTATTGGCGTAATAGGCATCAATGCCAATCGCTTGGGACAGTATCGCAGCAAACTTTGTCAACAAACGACCTATCCCGAAAACGGTCGTTTTCATTACCTCAAGCCACACTTGGACAATGTTCGATTCGTCTCGGCTCTATGCTGTTTATCATTCCAAAACTCTACGAATTGCGTTCCGATGGCTGGCAAAGAAAAGCTGCAGACTTGCGAGCAATTTTCGGAAAATAGCGACAAATCCAAACGGAGTGTCTCCAAACTGAGTGTCATAGCCGGCTAGCTACTGTGAACTGCTTGCACGGGGGGGCTCTGGATCTTGTGGGCTTTCGATGGGATAACGTCTACCCGATGGCAAGAAGGCCCCTGTTTGCAAGTAACGCAAAGCGTACTGCTGGACCTGCTTATTTTTAGGGAGCGTCTGGTGAATGCCTTTCACCTGTACAAAATCGCTTGCTCCAGAAAGTTTGCTGGTTTCTACCGATAACAACATGTCGTCATCGCCGGGAATTGTAGCCAGATAACCTTCTCCGTCTCCTCGCCCTCCCACAATAATTCCAAATTCAAAAGCTGGTGTAGCAAGTCGTTGTTCCAGTGTCGGCCAGCCAACATCGGGAGCTAGCTGCTGAACCGCCTCGCCCCCAAACATTTGGGCCAATTTGTTATCTGCCAATTTGTTGGCCGCAACAGCGCCATGATTCGGTGGCGCCATCATGACGAATCGTCCATAGGTGATTTTTGGCTGCACAGAAACGGGCAATGATGCCAGATCATTGAGGCAGTGACGAATGACAATATTACCCATGCTGTGGGCGACAAAGTTAACTTTTTCGACGCCCTCTAGGTGTTGTATCACACTCGTTAAGGAGTTGGCATGCTCACCGATATCATTCATGGTTGAAGGGTAGCCAACATTGACTACAGATAATCCGCCGTCCTCAGATAAATATTCCGACAAGCTATCCATCCACTGGCGACTGGCTCCCAGTCCATGCACCACAATAACCACCTCTTTAGGCATGGGTGGCAAGGATTTCTCAATTTTTATCTTTTCGAGTGTTTCCAAGCAATGTTCAAGTGTGCCAAAAGTATGCCTTCGATCATCGGGTGTCAGCAGTCGATAGTGTCCTACAACGGCACTCTTCTGAACTCGCCAGCCTTGATAAACCGCCTCATCAGAGAAAGTAAACCGTCCCCCCAACGTTTTGGTACCAATACCAAATATCCCCTGCTCTGCAGATGTTTGGGAATGAAACAATAGTAGTAAGAACAAACCTTCTAGACAGAAGGCAGCGAACCAATTTCGACAAGCCCATTGCATCGTGACATCCTCCAAGTACTTAAGATCGTTCTGATATCTCGGATATCCCTTAGCTTCGGCAAACCCTCAATCAAAGTGCTTCCCTGCTGGAAGGGTCGCCCACAGTGCAAATAACACAGGGTTCCCTACGGCTGAAATAACACACGGAGAGGTTTTGAGTCGAAACAATTCTAGCCACATGTATCCCTCATATCGTGTCTTGTTAAATACTCTGGCAAGGACTAACAAGATGCAGAATATGGGCCAATCTGCCGTCTGCTGGTGATTGTAGCTGCTGAGGTCCGTTAGCCCAATGTCTTACGATTTTTTTAGCAAATGGGTTCGATCCAATAGGATACTTTTTTAGCCGTTGATCCATTGCATTCCCCTGATATTCAAACGGTTCATCGTGAGACAGGCCCCATTTTCCCAAGAACCCGTTTCCTAACCTGGTGAAGGGGTCGAATTCCTCGAAAAACTTGGCAGAACAAGGGAGTTTTGAAATAGGTTCTAGGCAGAGCGCCTCTGATGGTAAGCAGGTATTTCGACCCAATCGAATGCTTGTCGCACGATAGTTTCACGAGCTGGATCCGCCATGATCGCTTTGACCTGAGCGATCGCATACCGTCGGCATGAAAGTCGAATCGCTGGTAAACCAATCGCAACGAACACAAGTGTGCTACCCAATGTAATGGCACCTGCCACGTAATGCTGCATGGCAATCAATAGTAAACTCGTTAGCACAAACACAACTGCTGACTGGACACCTACCCAAAACCAAGACCATAAATCGAGTGCTTGATGGATTAAATGCCCATCGATCTCCGAGGAGTTGTTGCCGGCATACCGATAAAAAGCCTGACGCATAACTTTGTTTCGATTGTTGAGCCACAGCTGTTCTGGTACAGCTTTGGTATTTACACCAAGCTCACGAGCAAACGCTGGCATTATTACAGCAATATCAAATCGTTCGCCTATAACCAGCCAATGAGGATTCTCTAGGAAGGAACCTCTCCAGTATAATCACCACCCTCCCCTGGCCCACATATTCCATCCGTTTCTAGTGTGGCAGATGAAAGCCTTCTCTGGCAGCGTTTTGGTTCGGCTTAGGAACCCCAGTATGGTCCTCGAAACGCGCCAGCGAACACACCTTGCCAGGAAATGACTGAGACAGCATTTGAATGTGTCTAGGGCCAGGTGCATTCAGTAGCTTCGAAATACCGACAAGCTTATTGGCATACGTTTGCAAATAAGTCATTTACTCTTTTGGTAAAGGGGCTTGGTGTATTTCGACTGCCTGCAAGAGCATCCGAAATCCCAAACCGCAATAACACCTCACAGGCAAAACACGAAACCAACGAAAAAAGCCCCACGGGAAAACACCCGTTGGGGCCAAGTTGATTTATAGATTGGAGAAGATGAGCGACTACGCTAGTTGAAATTCTTCGTCGTCCTTCTCGTCCTTCTCGTCGCACTCACCACAGTCAGCAAATGTCAACTCTTCGTCATCCTTTTCGTCTTTCTTGTCGCACTCACCACAGTCAGCAAACGTCAACTCTTCGTCATCCTTTTCGTCTTTCTTGTCGCACTCACCACAGTCAGCAAACGTCAACTCTTCGTCGTCCTTCTCGTCTTTCTTGTCGCACTCACCGCAGTCAACGAATGCTGCCTGCATGCCAGCATCCGACAAGTTCATGATTGATAAAACGTCTGTAGAAGACTGGCTAGGCAACATCCAAGCAGCGATCGCAGTTAGTAGCACGAATAGAATTAGATAATTAACAGCTCGCATCTTATATTCTCCAAAGTGAGTTCTACTCATTCTTAACATATTCCAACAATTGCTTCACAGTCCCAAACCCCAGTCATCATTAACTCCAGAGCATCGTAAATCCTGCAGGCCACTCTTTAATCTGTTTTCACCATATTCATTCTCACGGGGCGCATGCCAAAGATTCACTGCCTTAAACTTGGTTTCCGACATCTACGGCTCTACCACCAGTAGAATCTGAAATCAGGGCAATCTCAAGCCGAAACGGGCAGATTTCACGTGGATTTCGACTCCCGTTCCCAGAACCCGATTTTTTACTCTTTTTTCCTCCTCAAGGCATTGCCAGCAGTATGAGAAAAAGACCAAACACGTGATATTTTCAAGCTCCTTTCGATCCATCCGTCGGAAACCACCCGGCATCTGAAACTGGCAACAGAAAGTGGTAGTTGTCAACGGATCGCTGAAATGCGATTCTATGACACGCATCTAATTTCCATGATCCAGCGAGGCTTCGGAGGTTCATTATGCCCCACCAACTAACCATTCTCTCCCTAACCGCCTGGAGTCTTGTGACGCTACTGTACCAGCCCCTTTCTGCGCATGTGCATGCCTACGATTTTGGCAAAACCTCAGACGGCACTGAAGTACGCTATTACTTGATGAAGAGCAATTCCAATATGGTCATACGCACTTCCACTTTGGGTGCTGCGCTGATCGGTGTTGATATGCCCGACCACAAAGGCAACCTGGTGGATGTAGTATTTGGTTTCGATGAAGCAGCCGATTATGAAACGGATGACAATCAATATTTTGGTGGCATCGTAGGTCGGTGTGCTAATCGTATTGCAGCTGGCAAGTTCACACTTGACGGAAAAGAATACAAGTTGGAACAAAACGATAGTCCGAATCACCTCCACGGAGGCGGATCTCGTGCCCTTTCAAAAGTGGTCTGGAAAGCTAAGCGTTTTGAAAGTGAAACAGAGCGCGGGGTGAAATACTGGTACACCAGTCCAGACGGCGAGGAAGGGTATCCGGGAAATCTTAAAATCTATGTGACCTACACGCTGAATGACAAGAATGAATTGCGCATTGATTACTCAGCCACCACCGACAAGCCAACGATTGTGAATTTATCAAACCACGCCTATTTTAATCTGGCCGGTCATGGGGCACCGACAATCAATGATCATGTTCTTACCCTTTATGCCGACAACTACACACCCACAGACGAAACACTGATTCCAAACGGCAAGATAGCACCCGTCCAGGGAACGGCGCTTGATTTTCGCAAACCAACACCGATTGGCCAGCGTGTTGATCAACTCACCAACACACCCTCTCTGGGTTACGATCACAACTTTGTCATCAATCGGACAACTTCTTCACCAGGCGATTTGGTAAAGGCGGCTGAGCTATTTGAGCCTCATTCGAGGCGTTTACTGACTGTACTGACCGATCAGCCGGGAATCCAATTCTACGGCGGTAATTTCCTGAAAGGACAAAAGGGAAAAGACGGGAAGAGCTACGCTTATCGCAGTGGATGTTGTTTGGAAACGCAGCACTATCCGGACTCT
>CAWWCC010000215.1:0-5337 GCA_963935315.1 uncultured Planctomycetaceae bacterium
CTTCAAGCCAATTGCTATCTTTGAGGACCGGGCATTTCTTCAACATCTGGCTCTCCGCCAAACCAACTCCTCGCATCAAGAAAACCGCACCATCACGAACATCGCCGGCCAAACGCGAATCGTCGTTCAAACTTTCACCATTGCCATCCAGTACGTCCAGAGCAGCAATCACTTTGAGTGCATCACGAGAAAAGATCATGACACGGCCGTTGTAAAGAGTTCCGCACACCGGCATTTCTTTACCATGATGACGCTTGGTCCACAGGTAAAGCTCATGTTTCTTATATTTCAACATCCGGTTTTCGGGCTCTTTCTCATTTAGCTTGGCAATTAGCCGCGATCCGTCCATTTTTCGAACGTGGATGATGGCCACGCCATGTTCTTTCTTGAGCTGAGTGTCGTACATCGTGACACCCAAAAGGTCCTCGCTAGGATCCATGCCTATCTCTTCACAAATCTCATCCAGATGTTTACGCACTTTTTCCTGATTCAAGAATTTTTCGCGACACATCTTGCCTGCAGCCGTGTCTCGCAAGGCTTCCATGTCGACGTGAATCACCCACTTGGCACCTGCGGCAATATGCTCGGAATTGAATGGTGCCGCAACTGCCCAGTTGGCTGACGCAACAGCCAATAAAACTATGCAAATCGATTTGTACATGATTCCACCTAAGTAAGGTTATAAATTCAGCTGATCCGTGTCATCGCGTCGCCATTCACCTTTTACGAGACCCTATCGCGTTCTACCAGTCTTGTACAGATCCCAGACTAAGAAGGTTACGCGACAGCGATAATTTTCCGAAATTTCTCAAGTTTCCCTGGGAGATTCGGCGGAAAATCTCTGAATCTTGATCTTCGCAAGCTGCAATTGCGAGAAACGGATAGGATATTTGATTCCACTTTACCTATAACAGGAAGATCCACGGATGCCTTGCCATTTTTTGACGAGGGCGGATGAAGCGTTGGGCCGAATCATCCAACAGTTGTGCCTCGGCCGCGTGGGGTACGAAGGCGAGGTTATGGCAACAGCTCTCTATAACGGCAATTGCTATTTCGGTACACTGCTGATGGCTAACGTGTTCCGTATGGATAATTCTCAATTTACTTACATGTTACTTACATGGACAATCTGGGGGACGACGATCAGATCGGCATCCGTCACAAAATTTGCCATACGCTCAACAGCGAGCTCCTCGCCTTCTGTCTATACAATCATGCATTACAGGCAGAAACATTTCAGAACTTAGCAATACGGATTAGCAATTCATGTCATTAGAAAATCAACTTTGTGTTTTCATTTCTGCCTTTGCCGCAGGTGACGCCGGGGCCATTCATGTCTGCCAGTTGGATCTGGCACATGGTCATTTAAAAATTGTGGGGCGCACTACCGATGTCGAAAACCCCTTTTTCATGGCCGTATCAGCCGACCGTCGATTCTTGTACTCGAATCATGCGCCCATGGAATTTGGTGGTGACGCTGAGCAGATCGCGGCCTATGCGATCGATCAGCACTCTTGCAAATTGCGATTATTGAATCGGCAACCATCATTAGGCTCTGCATCGTGTTATGTAGACATTTCAGCTTCTGGCCGAACGGTCGTAGCGGCCAACTATAAGGATGGCTCGCTTGAATCTTACGCGGTCGGCGACGATGGAACGCTGGGCGAGACCGTGTCGCAGATCAAGCACGAAGGCTCCAGCGTCGACCCGAACAGGCAGCAAGGGCCCCACGCTCACTGCGCCGTGGTAAGTCCTGACAATAAGTTTGTCTTAGCTGCTGACTTGGGCCTCGATCAGGTCCTCTGTTATCGCCTCCACCCAAAGACCGCCAAACTTTCGCTAAACGAGCCAGCCATCACCAAGATGGCACCAGGGGCCGGGCCACGGCACCTGACGTTTCATCCGAGCGACAAACATGTCTACGTCCTCAACGAATTGGACAATACGGTCGCAGTTTTCGCCTACGATGGCGAGTCCGGTACACTGCAGGAATTGCAGGTGATCTCGACCTTGCCCGCAGGGTATGAGGGCGAGAGTTATACGGCGGACTTGAAAATCACACCCGACGGGCAGTTTCTCTACAGCACGAACCGCGGTCATAACAGTATTGCCATTTACCGGATCAATGACGAAGGCCGTCTCTCACTGTTGGAGTTCACACCGAGCCTGGGAGAGGGTCCACAAAATCTGGCGATCACTCCTGGTGGGGAGTTGCTCCTTTGTGCCAATATGCCAGGCGACAATGTCGTGGTATTTCGTATCGACTCGGAGACCGGTCAACTATCGACCGTTGGCGAACCCTTAACTGTAATCAAGCCATCTTGTATCAAGTTCTTGTGATGCCGGTACTAACCAGAATCGTATTCCAGGCGATCGGTCTTGCCACCAAATTTTCCCTCCGTAGGCACGATGTTGCAGCGCGCACGTGCGGCGAATTCAGGATGATTATTCGTCTCGCCGTAGTAGCTCCAGCGAAGCAGCAGGGGAGGGCGGTAGGTAAGATCCAAGGGCCCCACGACGTGTCGATCAGCAAGGGGTGGTACATGCGTATGATCCGCGGTCAGGAAGCGAACTCCCAGATCGTCTTCGAGAAAAGTGTAGACTCCATAGAGTGACCCGCGCGGCCTGCCACCAGCAATGGCAATCGGCTGGTCGCCAATAACGATCCGCAGGTCTTCCTCTCCGCATTCACTCAGGTCGAGGTCGGGGTGACTTCTGCGCAACCCTTTGCTGTCGCCCAGGAACACATGCCGATCAAACACATTGCTGTCGGCGTCGTCCGACTCCACCCGAATGGCCAGACGGTTCCCCGTTGCCTCGGTGAACAATCGCTGGAACTCTTGGGCCGCATAGCGTTCGCTGGGGATCGCGTCGGCTCCCAATAGGATGTCCCAACCTTTTAACTGCGCTAGATCGACTCCCGCTTTCGGCTCGGCTTGCAGATTCGTCCCGAGCATTGCCACCCCTCCGAGGACCAGCAAAAGTCTCATGGATCTACTCCCTGCGATAAGTACTCAAGAATTCGGTCTTCTTCATCTTGGTCACTCGATGGGGCAACCAGGTTCTTTGCATCGAGCCATTCCATCATCAACGCCACGCCCGCGTCATGGTCCGTTTGGCAACGGAAGCCAATAGCTTGTAGCGCTGAGACATCAAACGCACTTTCGTAGTGCACCCAGTTAAAACCAAAATCAAAATTCCTATCCCACTGGGACCAGAGCTCTTTATGATCGCGAAACCACTCATGGGGAATCTTGCTCGCCACCAGAGGTACCCCTAGCACGCGCGCCAACGACTCGTAGTACTCGTCCAAGGTAAGTATCTGATCACCACTCAAATTGATCATCTGCCCCATGCAATCTGACCGTTCCAGGACATAAACAAATGCGCGGCCAGCATCTCCGGCATAGATCGGATGCATGCGCGATGTGCCATCTCCGGGGATAATCACGGGCCGACCCTTGCGCATGCGGTCGAGGAACAGTGATTCACGCCCCGTCAGGTAGAGCAGATGGTCTCCCGGTCCGTAGGGATGGGCCAGGCGCAGGCTGGTGAAACGGAGCCCGCGTTCCTGTTGCTCCTGCAGCATGAACTGTTCACAGGCCACTTTGCCGTGGCCGTACGCGGAATCAGGCTCAATCGGCGACGTTTCGGATGGCGTCGTGTTTCCGATAATCCCATAGATTACCGTACTTCCACAAAAAACATAGTGGCGCAAGGAGGGCAGGGCACGGACCACCTCTTCGACGTCTTCCACGACGAAGGCGATCATGTCGATCACGGCGTCGGGCTGGCGCTGACTTAATGCCTCGCCAAGCTGGCCACGCACCTTTCGATCGACGACAACGCGTTCTACCTCATCTGGCAGATCCGCCTGAGTCCGTCCGCGATTGTAAACGCTGACCTGGTGCCCGGCCGCCACCAATTCGGCTACGATAAATGGCCCGATGTGGTTCGTGCCGCCAATCACTGCAACATGCATGTCTTGCTACTCCTGTAAAGCGATGATCTCGTGAGCGACCTGTCGCCTGATGTGATCCATATAGCCTTGAGTAAACCGATCACCTTCGGCAGTGAAGACAAAATCAAACTCGTTTCGGATTCTGTCCAAGATACGCTGATCTTGCTGGACACGAGCGTTTGCCTTGTCGGCGGAAGCAACCGCTTTTTCCAAGGTATGCAAGTAATACAGGTCATGAAAACCCTGACGAATGTTTTCACGCGCCAGGATGGAGATGATGGTCGTCCCTGCAAAGCCAGTCATACTCTCGCTAGCGGTCCTCTCAAGCTATCTTCCCCCCAATCGATGATGCCATCCACCCCAAAAAGCACCCCAAAAAGGACAGGCAAAGTCCCGACAAAGTCCTAAAGGTGAATTCTGGACATGCGTATACTCTCTGCTAGAATCGGCACACACATCCCTTTGTCCTGCGAGGAGCCCCTCATAACCACAGCCCGAAAAGATCTGGTGGATATCAGCATAACTCGAGATTACCACTGCATTTCTCGCTGTGCGCAAAGCTCTTTTGTGTGGTGAAGGTTTTGAGCACCGCAAGCAATGGATCGAAGACCGTTTGGAGTTACTGGCCAATAACTTTTCGCTATCCGTCGCTAGTTTTGCGGTCATGGACAACCACCTCCACGTCCTCTGCCGCCTCAATCCCGATCAAGCCCGGAATTGGTCGGCCGCCGAAGTCCTACGCCGCTGGATGGCAATTTATCCTCCGACCACTTTAGATATCGAAGACCCAAGAATCGTACAGGCCTGGATTGCCGACCAGGCACGAGATCAGGAAAAAGTCGAAGTCCTTCGTAGCCGGCTCCAAAATCTGGATTGGTTTATGAAATCCCTCAAAGAGCCATTGGCAAGATTGGCTAACAAAGAAGACGATTGCAAAGGGGCTTTTTGGGAGGGCCGCTACAAGTCGATCGCGATTCTAGATGAAGAAGCACTGCTAGCGACATGTGCCTACATCGACTTAAACGTGGTTGCAGCCGGCATTGCTGCCACGCCAGAAACAAGCCCCCATACCTCGGTTCACCAGCGTGTGACACATGCTCGTAAGCAAGGCCATCTGAGCAAGCTCAGAAAAGCAAGACAAGGCAGCGTGGCTGCGTGCCAGGCTGCGGGCAACGTTGACCAAGACCATTGGCTGTTACCAATCGAAGATCGCCGCGAGCATACCAATGCCCAGCCGGCATCCGATCGAGAAGGAATGCTCGAAGGATTTTCGCTCGGCAGTTACTTGCTGCTAGTGAATTACACGGGCCGACTTTTTCGCCAGGGCAAGGCACGACTCGGTGCCTGTCTCTTATACACATCTGACGCTGCCGACG
>CAWWCC010000216.1:0-5327 GCA_963935315.1 uncultured Planctomycetaceae bacterium
GGAGCCAAAGGGTATGAGAAGCTAAGGAGTTTTCCTGATCCACAGTCTTGCCAGCAAGACAAACGCTCCTTTTCTCCATCGGAAGGTTTGGCTCCAGTCTCTACTGAAGAACAACTGATAGCAGCAAGGTTTGACATGCCCTGTTAAACTAGCGAAACAAGAGCGTATTTAACGGGGTGATTGAAGAAGTTCAAAAGAACTTTGGCTGCCCCAGCAAGTGTGTGATGCAAGATGGAATCTACGTCACGAGCCCTCTCTCCGGAACACTCTGGGATCTGCGTCTTAGGGATGGCAGCAAATGGCTGGCGGGAGAAGGTTGAGGAGGAGGATCACCAAGATTGAGCCTGGCCCGCAGTCTTACTACCCCAAGTATTTTGCGTAAATGGTTCGCGCTACTACCGGATCATCTGTGCCGCCAATAATCGTACGCCCATCTGCAAAAACAGTTAGGAGAAATCCTTCCACGGCTACGCGTATCAAAAAGCGATTGCTGGTGACTTTGCCCACTTTTTGCAACTTTTCCGCTAGCCGAGGTAGCTCAAGGGGTTCCTTATGATCAGGTAAGATCTGCACCGAATCGCGACCACATAGCCGCGTCACCGCGGCACCTCGTTGACCATTCAGCCACACAAAGTCGCCCTGGCCACAGGTCTGGCAATCTTCTTTTCGTCCTGCCTCGACACCGATCATCCGAAAACTATTATTCCATAGATCGATAAAGGTAATTCCCGAATTGAGCTGTTGACGATTGCCACTCAATAATTTGATGGCTTCCATTGCCTGCAATGAAGCAATCACGCTGACAATTGGCTCCAGGACTCCGGTCGTTTCGCAGTTAGGCAAAGCAGTGGCTGGTGGTGGTTCGGGCATAATGCAATTCAGGCAAGGAGTTTGGCCTGGTACAACTGCCAACGTTTGACCTTCCGTACCAACACACCCAGCAAAGATCCAGGGTTTATTGCAGGCAATCGCATAGTCATTGAGTAAATACCTCGTTTCAAAATTATCCGTACCATCAATGAGCAAATCCACATCGTCGGCGAACTGGCGAATGTTGGTCGAATTAACATCCGCTATGACGGACTCTATCTGCACGTTCGAGTTTATCTCGCGTAGACGCTGCGCTGCAGCAAAAGATTTTGGTAATTGCTCATTTGCATCGGATTCGTCAAAAAGCATTTGACGATGGAGATTTCCAATCTCAACAAAGTCGCGATCGACTACACGCACAAAACCTACCCCAGCACGCACGAGTGAATCAGCCACTACCGATCCGAGAGCGCCACAACCACAAATAAGCACTCGGCCTGACATCAATTTTCTTTGGCCCTCTTCGCCGAGCGGTGCAAATCGCACCTGGCGTTGATAGCGATCGAATATAGAACCTTTTGTTTTCATGTTGCTACAAAGTATCCAGAAAAATCAAATTGCGGAGCCAATTCTCTCTGCAGACGATCACTATACATTCTTCCTGCCAATAAATCTGAGTAGGATGTTCCACGTCGGATAGCAAGTACCGGTTTTTGGCAAGTTGCCAACCAAAGGGGTGGTAATTCGCCAGGATTAAGTTCCAAGGCGTAGAGATCGCATTCCACAGAAGTTGCCTCGGACTTGGTGGTGCTAGCAGCAATACACTGAGCCAGCAACATGGATGATTGATAGGTGCTTTGCATTTGCTCAGGCCTAAGCAATGCAATCAATGCTGCGGGGTTCCAAGTGAGGCGTCGCAGGTCCGCATCCAATGATGCGCCAGAATGACACATATCAATTACCAATGGTAAACCCAGTCGGCTTGCCATATCACACAATCCGTTTGGTGGAATCGAGACCAATAAAGCCGTTTGATCCTGACGCACCGCATCCGTTTCCTCAAAATGTGCTAGATCGACCCCAGCGCCGCGGAGTACCGTCCGCTTGCTTTCCAGCCATAAATGTTTGCCATTGGTTCCCCAACGTCGGAGCCCTATCTGATGCGTCTTGGTTTTTATTTTGCCACCGGCTTCCTGCAGCTCGAGATTGAGTTCATATCGAAATGGCAATTGGGGAGTCCAATAACAGGGGTCTGTTATCAGCACCTGTGCCAGGTGCTCTTGTTCGGGTTGGCCAGATAATCGCTGGACAGGATGCTCTGCAGCCAAAGTACGCGCAAATTCACACTGGGGTCCTCTTAAGCTACCTTGGACACTCTCAATTGTTCTGTCTTTTGGTCCGCATACATAGATGCGTGCTTCCGAATCTACTGAGTGTCCAGGCTGCAGGGTTAGTTGTTCACAGAGCATGATCCAGATTCACTCCGACTCGGCAACGGATTCACAAGTACCTTGAAGTTCCTTAGCCAGGAAACGTCCCGTCAGGGAATCCGGATGCTCAGCAATCTCCTCCGGTGATCCAAAAGCAACCAGTTGGCCGCCTTGATCAGCAGCTCCCGGCCCCAAATCAATCATATAGTCGGCAGCACGCATCATGAGCAAATTGTGTTCTACCACAACCAGCGAATGCCCCATAGCAATCAGTGAATCGAAACAATCCAGCAGTTTTAGTACGTCCGAATAATGCAAACCGGTGGTTGGCTCATCCAGTACAAAGAGAGTGCGACCCCGTCGTGCTGCTGCAATATACGTGGCCATTTTAAGCCTTTGTGCTTCACCTCCCGAAAGCGTGTTTGCCGGCTGGCCAAGACGCAAATAATCCAGTCCGACATCGATAAGACATTTCAGCCGATTGAGAATCTTTCGTTGTCCACGAAAAAAAGCAAACGCCTCGCGTACTGACATGTCTAGTACCTCAGCAATATTGTAGCCACGATACTTAACATCGAGTACTTCGCGCCGGTAACGCTGACCCTGGCATTCTGTGCAGCGCATGTAAACGTCCGCCATGAGTCGCATGTCAATCTGTGTGTAGCCTTCGCCCTGGCAATCTTCGCAGCGGCCACCATCCACATTGAAAGAGAAATGGCTTGCTTTGAAATTTCGCGATTGGGCTTCGACGGTTGCCGCAAATAAAGCGCGAATTGGATCAAATGCTTTGAGATACGTAACCGGATTGGATCGCGGTGTGCGGCCAATAGGGCTTTGGTCGATCAAAACAGCGTCTTCTATCTGTTGAACTCCCTGCAGACCATCGTAGGAAGCTGGGGTTTCTGTATCAATATGCAGAGCTTCGGCTACCGCTGGAAACAATGTCTGTTCGACCAATGTACTCTTACCTGCCCCACTCACACCCGAGACAACGCAGAGAACTCCCAGTGGAAAATCCACGGTAACACCTTGCAAGTTGTTGCCCTTTGCACCTTCAAGACGCAACCAACCCTGATCGGTGAGGCGACGCGTACCCGTCTGCCCAGACGTACACCGTCCTGCCAGCCAGTCGCCCGTCCGACTCTCCTTGGAAGCCAGCATTTCTGGTGGCGACCCTTGAAAAACAATCTTGCCGCCAAATTCTCCAGCCCCAGGTCCCAATTCGATAATGTGATCCGCTGCCTGCAGAAGTGCTGGATTGTGTTCAACGACAGCAACCGTATTGCCCCGATCTCGCAGCTGCAAAATAGAGCTGACCATTTGAGGCATGTCGCCTGGATGTAGGCCTACACATGGTTCATCAAGTGCGTACAACATGCCAACCAAATTCGATCCTAATGCAGACGTTAGTGCAACACGCTGCGCCTCGCCCCCACTGAGAGTGCGCAGGGGTCGTTGTAATTGCAAATGCCCCACACCCACACGATCGAGATATCCCAACCGCGAAACGACTTGCTCAATGAGCATCTGGCCAACCTGCCGTTGCCAGGGAGTCCACTCGGTCTCATCAAACCAGGAAAGTGCCTCATGGATCTTCATCGCTGAAATATCTGCTATACTTTTTCCACCCAAACGAACAGCCAACGCAGAAGGGTTGAGACGTTTTCCCTGGCATACATTGCACGGATAGTAACTTCGCCAGCGGCTTAAGAACACTCGCAAGTGCATCTTGTACTTCCGACGTTCCAACCACTTGAAAAACCCATCCAGCCCCCCAAAGTCGCATTCTGGCACACCTTCTCGGATCAGCTGTAGCTGTTCTGGCTGCAGTTCGCTAAAGGGGATATTGACAGGTATCTTGTATTGGTCAGCCAGTGCCATCAACTCTTCAAGCTCGTGGGCATAGGCAGGTGTGTTCCAGGGTGCAATGGCACCCTCACGCAACGACTTCGAGGGATCGGGGACGACACGCTTCATATCGATGTCGATAACATTTCCAAATCCTTCGCATTCAGGACAAGCACCTAGTGGATTATTGAAACTAAGTAATTGTGGTTCTGGAGATGGATAGTCGATCGAACAAGATTCACAGCGGAAAAAACGGCTATACCGCCGCACGAGCCAGTTGCGGCCATCGATTTTAGTAATTTCTCCCCCATCACCCTTGTCTTCTTCAGCTCTCTGCTCAATCCATACCAGACAGGACCCGCGTCCCGCTTCGAGTGTATTTTCTAGAGAGTCTCGAAGCCGTGTTAAGGCTTCCAAAGTGATTTTTAAGCGATCAAATACTATATCCACACCCTGCTGGTCTGCTAAAACACTCGCGCTTGCCGTATCAAGATCTAAAATCTGGCCATTCACTATGCAGCGGCGATAGCCAAGAGCAACAAGATCGGCTAGCCACGACTCATTTTCTTGTAGAGCACTACGGTGTGCCGTAAAACCAATCATCAAGCGGGTTCCGTTGGAAAGCTGCTTTAATGAATCGGCCGCTGTTTCGGCAGAGTCTTGTTGGACATTCTTTTCACAGCCATGGCATATGACCAATCCAATTCTTGCAAGCAACAACTGCAAATGTTCGTTAATCTGCGTGGCGCTGCCTACGGTGGCACGACTTGAACGACTTACATTTTTTCGTGTCACTGCTATCGAAGGAGGAATCCCCTCAATGCATTCCGCCTCAGGTTTATCCAGCTGTTGGAGAAACTGACGTGTATAAGTCGAAAAGCTCTCGATATAACGTCTCTGCCCTTCAGCATACAACGTGTCAAGCGCCAGGCTGGTCTTACCGCTACCGCTGACACCACAAAATGCCAGCAATTTCTTGTGGGGTAAATCAACGTCAACTTGACGTAGATTATTGACAGCGACACCGCGCAATCGGATTTCAGTAGGAGGTGCAGAATCGGGCATTCAGGGATGGATGGGGTAGGAGCAGGTTCATTGACGACCGCACGTAGAGGCCATAGCAAATCAATCTAAGCCAAAACGTGGTGATTGTGACTTGGGGCCAGTAGGGACATAGCTGGTAGGGACATAGCTGGTAGGGACATAGCTGGTAGGGATATAGCGGGTAGAGATATAGCG
>CAWWCC010000217.1:0-5321 GCA_963935315.1 uncultured Planctomycetaceae bacterium
ACAAGGAGTATCGTCGGCAGCGTCAGATGTGTATAAGAGACAGTTATAATGGTGCAACACGGCACCACCCTCACTGCGTGCCATATCGATTTCGTAATAAGACAATACCGAGTCGATAAGCGGAAATGTGGTTAAAACGGCAATTCCCTGCCTGGCAAGTTGGGCAAGTTGCTCTGTACATACAGCAGACGGCCTGGTTCCCTTACCCATCAGAACGACTTCACAAAAGTCCGGGTCGCATAATGCTTCCCAGGACTCCGCTTGATCTTCTG
This sequence comes from uncultured Planctomycetaceae bacterium, assembly GCA_963935315.1. Lineage (GTDB taxonomy): Bacteria > Planctomycetota > Planctomycetia > Pirellulales > Lacipirellulaceae > Bythopirellula. Next base: position 273 of record CAWWCC010000217.1, read on the forward strand.
GCCAGCTCCTGTCTTCCCACAAGTGTTCCTGTGCCTCTGCTGAAAGGTCCATCTCCTGACCATCCTTTTGCACATCCCCGCACCAAACGAGCTCATGTCCTGCTGAACGGGCAGCATTGAATAACTCCAGACTCTCCATGTCGGTCCCAAATAATGCAAATCTCATTCGTCCAATCCTATTCAATGAGCTGTGGTAATGTAATTTTTCATAGGAAAAGCCCAAGAAAATGCTGCTAAGCTATCTACAGGAAATGCTACAATGGGATTATACAGCTTGTCTGTCTCTCCGTTTGCAGAATGTAACTCGTATGGCCCCCAGTCAATTCCCTCGAATTTCCCTAATCCACTCCGTTCTTGGGCTGCTTACGGGGCTCTTGATCGCTGGATGGGCCAATCACAGCTCTGCCCAGCCTGAGCAGCCCCCTCAATACCCCAATACGGCCGATGAAAAACCTACCGATAACATACGAGCCAAGAAGGCTCAATCGGCTCCACCCCAAGACGCTCCAGCTCGAGTCGTACCAAACCCAGACACCCTCACACAGAAGCCCAATCTCTTTAACCGACAATGGATTAGAGATTTAGATGCAAATCAGTACGTGATTCGTGAGCAGGCCCAACGACACCTTACTGAGGCGGGTATCCAATCCTTGGCAGCCGTAACCCAGACTGCCCGGCAGGGCTCTTTAGAAAGCTCGACAAGGGCATTAAACATCCTGCTTGCCTGGTCCGACTCTACCGACGCCCAGCTCCGTATCGCGGCTTTGGAACGGATTGCAACGCTTGCTAACCGCCCCAAAGAATCAAGCATCGCATCCGGTCTACTCAGCGACGCCAGGGAGCAGGTGGCCTTGCAAGCCATTGCACAGCTTGGCGGTTACTATTTGAGGGACCGGCAGATTCATGGCATCAATAATTTGCAAATTGTCATCGGAAAGAACTGGCAAGGTGGGATCGACGGGCTGGAACACCTGGCACATATCCCGCGTGCAACAACAATCAGTTTCTACTCACCACCACTCCCAGACGATGCGCTGGATGATTTAAGTCGATTGCCCCAAATATTACGCATCGAACTTTATGGGACCGATTTTTCACCCCAAGCGGTCAAAAAAATTAAAGAAAGTGTTTCTTCCAGAAATGTCAAAATCGATGAACGCGATGGAGCACTGCTAGGCATACGTGGCAATGTAGCTGTCACAGAAGTCGAACGAGACAGCGCAGCATTCCGAGCAGGCATTCAACCAGGAGATCGAATTACGCGGATCGATGAGCATGATGTGGCAAATTTTGAAGAGCTGACAGCTCGCATTGCGAAACACAAACCAGGAGACACCGTCACATTAACGGTGCTACGGAACAAAGAAATAACAACCAAGAAAGTTACCTTCGGTCATTGGGGGGAACTGGCGCCTAATAAACGTCCAATCAAAGAGGGCAGAAAGAACGCAAAAAACACCCCATTGATGCCTAAAAAAACATACATCGAACGACGCTAATTCCACACAAAAAGTCTATCCCCAAACATGCCCGGAGATAGGCTTTTTTATTTGATCGCTGGATTGCTTATAAGTACTAGCCCGGATATTTCTTCAGAACTTGCAATCTTTTGCCATTTCAATCACACGGCCAATGAACCGTCGATCTCTTGCTCAATTTTTTCCAATTGGCCACTCGCCTGTAATTGATTCACAAGCAAATCGCGACCTTTGTCCGTCCAGACACCAATCGATCGCAAGGGGCTTTTTGTTTCAGGGCAAAGAAAGGTTACTTGCTTGGGAGTTAGTTTTTCAATCGCGATTGAATCTTCTTTGCGGGTATACTGCACCGCAAAGGCTACCTGGCGATTGTTCTCTTCATCCTCCCAATTCGTTTCAATGTGTTGCATCGCTGAACTCCCATTCAATTTAAAGTAACAGTGGCATCAAGTAACATTCGATCGGTACTCGCGCCCCCACAGATCCTAGCCCAAAGGCGGGCCGATAGGGTGAGGGCAACGGGTTCACGAAAAGCTAGCCATTGTAACCCGCAATTCGGCAGTCCGCACGCAGATATTCTGTGAATTCAGTAAGTTTGGGTAAGTTGAGATCAGCTTGGCGGGAATTAGGACTGTTTTACCAGCAATACGCCCGTCCCAGCCTCACGTCCCAGCCCTCATATTCCATCCTGTTATGCTATTGCCGATCAACAAACATCCAACCATTATCAGCAACTGAGAACAATGGGCGGAAAGGACTCTGGCAACCGCGACGAGCATTTCGTCCCAAGTGCCAAACCACACTAATCCCGACATTCCACGATTCTTCCTGGACGGCAACCGGGCCATTGGCAGAGTCTGTAATCAGATAGTTGAAAGCCGATCGTACCGACCAGCGATTGCTGAGAGGTGCATAGAATTCTGCACCGACGATCCCCTCGTTCTGGTCAGTACCTCCACCCCAGACGCGCGCTTCATAGCTGTTGCCGAAATTACGTCGATAAAAACCAGCGTATTGATTGGTAGTTTCATAACTTACTCCGCCCGCCATGCTCGTATTGGTACTGGCAGCAGACCAGAAACCAATCTCATGCCCACGAGGACTCTTTAAGCTGAATTCTGACCGTATCTGTTGAAGGTCGAAGCTGGACACTAAATCGTCTTCCAATAAATCCCAAACCACACCAAACTGGAAGCCCGTGTTGACCCTGCGGAAGAGACCTGCGGTCACAAACTGCTGCGACCGGTCGTTTGTCGAGGTTAGTGTCCCATGCAAGCGACTTTGGGCGGCTTGGTAGCCCAACTGGTAACTTAACTGTGGAAATAGCATACCCACCAAAGGTGCCCTACCGCTTAAGTTGAATCCCTGATGAAATCCAAAATTCGAATTGCTTTGGCCGGCAGGAATGAAGTCGCGTGGACCACGAAATCCTTGCACTCCAGCCCATACCGAAAAATCCTTAAAACGTGGCAAACAAACTGGAAAACACCAATAGTCCGGGCCAGGGATCCCAACACAACTGCCACACCCAACTCCACTGCCACAGCTGGGATCCGGGCAACCACAACCTGGCTCCGGGCACCCACAAAAAGGTTCAGGACACCCACAAACGGGCTCAGGGCAACCACAGCCCGAGCCATAATGACCAAAGCTTGTGTCACATGTGCAATCGTCTTGACATACTGAGCATTCATGATTGCTGAGTTTTAAGCTTGCAGACAAATCGGTTTCGTATTGCACGGGACCTATACTTGTCAGAGAAACATATTCGTCACTCTTCAGCTCGGCTTGGATGCGTGCTTTCTTCTTAGGTTTTGCAGTTACACCTTTTTTCTTTTTGGACACAATCTTTTTCGCAGACTGCGCTGGCCTCAAAAGATTATTTTGCGGAGCACTTTGGGCACTTTCTTGCGCAACATTGCCTACGCTTAATTGCTCGGTCTTCTCAATCTTCTCAGTCTTTTGCTGAGCTTGTTGTGGCTCGATACCTGGCCGGCGAAAATTTTGCTGGCTTCGCTTTGCAGAAGACGCACTCGGTCTTTGAAAGCGAAGAAGATTGCCTGCATTAGAAATTTGCGCCGAGCATTCGCTCGTTGCGGACGCCATGACAAGCAACATAAGACTTGCAGATTGAAAGAATTGCTTCGTTCTGAGATTACTATTCATCGGATACGACCTCCATCAACATGGGCAATCAAAACCAATTGCCATTCAAGTTGATACCTTGGTCATCGATATCAACTGAGCAAGGTTGGCATCGCAATATTTGCGTAGCTGAGCTCGGTTCAGTCCATATCTCGGGAGCCCCCCCGAAAAAAAGCACGTACAGCAATCATCGGCGCGGCAAGGTTGGCATATTCAGAAAAAATTGAATAATCCGAAAAAACTGCCCATCCCCCCCGAAACTCTAAGCGAAGGAATCCCCCAGGTCATGCTACCAATAGCTGCAAATTGGTAGCCCGCTAGCCATTCCCCATCATGGCAGACAAGAACCTGGCTCATCTCTCGACGTTTTCATGAATTACAGAGGCCTGCATTGCCAGCACAATAACAAAACGTACCCCAACGTGCTGGCAAACGATTTTCCTGCAAGGCCTGCAGCAAACTGTCCAGGGCGAACAGAAAGAATTCGCCTGGAATTCTCCCTCCAATCAAAAAAAGTTTCTTCTGCAGGGGGTAAGCCAAAACCAGCAAAAGACTTACTTAAAGAGGCCAATACTGTCATTCTGACCCCAGCCCCACCCCCTGAATTAACCTGAAACTCAATGTTCCCTGCTCCCGAAATTGTGATGACACTGGAATGAGGACTGGGAAGTTTGAGCTTTAAGGTTGGGTTTGTTTTCCAACCGAGTTGGTTGTACCGCAGTTTGCATGAGGGCGGTGTAGCAGGGTTCAGTTTCTCCTAGGTCTGAAAAACCTCAACGCTCTTTGCCAACCTTTGTTTAGGTGTGTGTACTCCTGACAATTGAAAAGGAGGCGTGCGAGAAGAAGTTCTCCCCTTTTCTTCTCATGCGTGTGCGACCATCTTTCTCTCCTGGAAAGCTCCATGCAATGTTGAGCTTCCCACCTCCCCTATGAGAAAACACGACGCGCTGACTCCGTCGTTCAAAGCCTGAAGTAGGCATCATCTAAACAATCGCACAAGGAAGCGCCCGAAGGGGTGATGGATTGGAGCAGGAACAAAATGTACTAGGTAGCTTTTGCCAGACAGTGTGATTTAAGTGCGCAAAGAATGCTTCCTACAACAGAAGGATTTCGCAAGAAAAGAATTAATCATTTCAGTTCATCTGGAATAACATACTTACATGCTCACAAGGAGAGTAGATATGGCCAATGGTAACGAGATTATTTTTCTCGTGCCCGACAGGCAGGACCGCGATCAGTTTCGTCGCAAAAACTGGGCCGGCACTTTTGAAGAGTATCTGAATATCGTCCGTGACAATCCCTTGGTTGCACGCACAGCTTTCCAACGGATCTGCGACATGATTCTCTCTTATGGAAGAGATGTTGACCTGTCCCCTTCAAACGAGTCCACGTTCTGAGTCATAATCAGGGCGACAGGACGCAGCCG
>CAWWCC010000218.1:0-5320 GCA_963935315.1 uncultured Planctomycetaceae bacterium
AGGAGTCCGTCTCGTGGGCTCGGAGATGTGTATAAGAGACAGGTGTTGATGATCGAGGGTTTTGCCCGTGAGATGCCAGAAGACACGATGATTGACGCCATTTTGGCCGGGCATGCTGTCATTCGTGATCTTTGCGATTTGCAGCAAGAGTTTATTGACAAAGCCGGTTTACCCAAAATGGAATTTGAGTCTCCCGAGTCCGATGGCCTCTTCGACGTGGTTGCTCAGCGTTTCGAAGGGCAAATGATTGAGGCCATGAAAACCGAAGGCAAGCATGCCAAATCAGACGCGCTCCACGCACTGCGCGATCAGGTGCAGGCCGAACTGATTCCTGACGAAGAAGCTGAGGGAGCCTATTCGGTGAGCTCATTTCGATCGGCCTGGCACGATTTAGAAGGCAAAATCGTTCGTGATCAGATTCTGACGGGCGTTCGCTCAGATGGTCGAGGTTTGAATGAATTACGCGATATCCAGTGCGAAGTCGATCTTCTACCGCGTGTTCACGGTTCGGCCATGTTCCAGCGTGGCGAGACACAAGCGCTCGTTACCATCTGCCTGGGAACAGGTCGTGATGAACAGCGGGTGGATGGCTTGTTCGAAGAATTTACCAAGCGATTCATGCTGGATTACAATTTTCCTTCGTTTTCGGTGGGTGAATGTCGTCCCATCCGTGGCCCTGGACGCCGTGAAATTGGTCATGGAGCCCTTGCCGAACGTAGCGTGAACCCTGTCCTGCCGGACCACGATGCCTTCCCTTACACGATTCGTGTCATTTCAGATATTCTGGAATCGAATGGTTCCAGTTCTATGGCAAGTGTTTGTGGTGCCACGCTCGGTCTGATGGCAGCCGGCGTACCGCTTACCAATCCAGTTGCCGGGATCTCAGTTGGCTTGGTGAAAGAAGGAGAAAAGTGGGAATTGTTGACCGATATTATCGGCAATGAGGATCACTTTGGCGATATGGATTTCAAGATTGCCGGAACCCAAAACGGAATTACGGGTATCCAGTTGGACTTGAAGATAAACGGCATCAGTGAGGAGATCATTCGCGCCACTTTGGCCCAATCGAAAGAAGCACGTCTGGAAATTCTCCGCAATATGCTCACTGCGATTCCATGCCCCCGTGGCAATACGGCGGAGAGTGCTCCCCGCTTGCTCCGTACGAAGATTAACCCCGACAAGATTGGTTTATTGATAGGTCCGGGTGGCAAAACGATCCGTGGCATCCAGGAAGAAGTCGGGTGTACTATTGAAGTCGATGAAGATGGCACGGTGACTGTTGCAGCAGCGAATCAGGAGATTGCCGATGCGGGGTTGGCTCGTGTGGATGCACTCACAGCAAGTGTGCAGATCGGCAAGATTTACGATGGTACGGTGACCAGCGTCAAGGATTTTGGTGCGTTTGTCGAAATTCTTCCAGGGCGCGATGGGTTATGCCATATTAGCGAGTTGTCTGACGAGTACGTGGGCAATGTAGCCGATATTTGTGCGGTAGGCGATGCAATGCAAGTAAAAGTAATCGCCGTTGATGAACAAGACCGTGTCAAACTCAGTCGTCGTGTAGCGATGCAGGAGTTGGGCGAAAGTGAGAAAGCTGACAACGAGACTGCCGAATCAGCCACGTAAAAGTGGCGACCGATTCCAACAACTCCTTTTTCAGAAACCTAGCCCGGATATTCCATATCCGGGCTTTTTTACGTATGTCCTCTGCGGTGTTTTGTCAGTTGAGGAGATTCGGTTTTGGGATTGTCGCCTTTCGTTGCACGCAAGATGGTTGGTTGGCAGCATAAACGGTCAATGAATTCTTATCTGAAAATCAATGATCAAAGGTAAGTGGTCTGATGCTTGCCGCGAAACCTTGGTATGCCCTGCGAAGGATTTCATCACTTGCAAGGGAACACGATAAAAAACCCGATCCAGTGGTCTGAGAGGCATGACGGCAGGAAAGGTTCGCAGATTACCTGCTGCTGACTGAAAACCACCTGGCTGCATCACTTGTTTGCCCAGGTTTCCTCAGACATCATTAAAATCACCACCCACTATGATGGGAGTGCGCTCGGCAGTATGCAAAAGGGCAGGTGACTTTAAAATACGGCGTAGTTGAATTTGCCGTTCGATTCCGGATAAACCAAGATGCGTATTTGCTAATAGGAGTGTTCGAGAGTGTTTTTTTCAGGTGAGCTTACACCGGACCCAGAGTGCCCGGCGGCGTTTTTTCATCGGCACGGTCAAGTCCAGATGGCAGATGTCATGCAGAGCAAAACGACTGAGGATGGCATTGCCATAGGCCCCTTGTTTTAGATGCACATTACGCTGATATGCGTGGTAGGGAAAGTCCAGGGCTGTGGAGAGTTTTTGATACTGACAGTCGTAGCGAGAACGAGGTACGTTGTCATCGACTTCTTGTAAAAAAGGATGTCCGGATCGTAATGCTCTATTGTTTCGATGACGCGCTGCAAACGATAACGTCTATCGGTGCCACCGATTCCTTGTATGAATATTATATGTGGCAAGCTTAAAACGCATGGGAATTCATTTTCCATGGACTTTGCAGGAAACCTAGACCTACGCACCCTAAAATTGTAGTAAAGCAGATATTTCTGGGATATTTGGTGGTCAAAACAGACAGACTAAAAGTGTAGCCGGATCCGCCAGGATTCGGGGGGGCGCGCAGAGTAAGGCTAAGCCAACCGGCAGCGCCCAGAAGTCTGGCGACATTTGCTACAGCAGAGATAACGGCCCAATACTCACATCGGCTGCTGGAGCTGAAGTGGGCGAATACGTGGGTCACGCGGCCCGACGGGTTTTGGGTGTCTCCACGGGCTTTAAAGGTTGTGCCGGATGTCGCTGCTTGCGGCTGAGATGGTTGGCCCAGTCGTACAATCCAGGTAAGAAGCGTTTGCCGTAATAGACGAATTTGGCATAGAGTTGGGGGATGGCCAGGGCTCGATTGCCATAGATAGATTGAATGGCATTGTCCGCAATTTTTTCTGGCGTGGTGAGCATCCAGCGCGGAGGGTGTTTGGGCTGTTGTTGATCCTTGCCAAGGGGGGCTGCTGAAAAAAGACCCGTATCAACAAACCCTGGGCACAGTGCAGTGACTCCTAGACCTCGCCTGCCATACTCGGCTCGCAACGATTCGCTAAAACCTACCATACCAAATTTGCTGCTGGTATAGAGGGCCGTTTTACGTGTCCCTACCAGGCCAAAGAAGCTCGCGATGTTCAGCACATGAGATTCTGGCCTGGCGAGAAGCGATGGAAGCAACTCACGTGTAAAGTGGATTGGTGCATGCAGATTGATTGTTAACAAACGGTCGCAATGTTCGGCTGTCATTTGATCCGTTTGTCCGTAGTAGGTGATACCTGCATTATTGACAAGAATGTCCAGGCCACCCCAGCAATCCAAAAGATGTTGGCAACTGTTTTTGATTTGTGATACTTGTCTCACATCACAGTAACGTCCCAGCACTTCGACACCCATTTGTCTTGTTTCGTTGACTATTTCACATAGTCCGGCTTCGTTGCAATCAAGAAGATAGAGATCGGCCCCTTCGCGTGCTAGACGTAGTGCTAGAGCGCGACCTATACCGGATGCGGCACCTGTAATCAGTGCTGTCTTATTGCGTATTTGACGCATGAGGAGCGATAAGAGTCGTGTGTTCGTGGTTTATTGAACTTGGTGGGCCCGTTCTAGGGCCCCAATGGAGCTACGCTGCCATTCTCTTGTTTTCTGCGAGACCGCGGTGTAATTCTTCAATGTCTGCTGTACGACTGAGTTGGTACTGGTCTTTGCCTCTCAGGACTGCGACTCCCCAATTGTTGAGGTAGTATTTGCCGCCATTATAGACGGATCGATACTTTTCTTTGCCGGTGTACACGGGGACATGGGTAGGAACGACACGAGCATTGAATGCCAGACGATGACGATCGGTGGTATTTGGTGGCGAACCGTGGATGCAGCGTTCGGCAAATATAATAAATTGTCCAGATCGAACAGGCAGAGAAACTATTCTGTCGGGATCGCGGTCAAATTCCAGTGAGAACTGGGCATTATAAAAACCTTCTTCGCCACCAAATTTAACTGTGCGGATCTGGTCATGTGAACCCCGTACAAACTGCAGGCAGCCGTTTTCGTGAGTTGCGTCATCAACGGCTACCCATACGGTTAATTGGAAAATCTCGCTTAGATCGGGTGGAAAGATAGCCGGATCGAGATAGTCTTCTACCATAAAGGTACTTGCCTGGTGAAACTGAATAGCTGGCGCTTGCGGGCCTTTGTAGAAAATTTGTGAACGCCAACATAATAGATCGGGACCAAGTAGTTGTGCCAACCGTTCGGTAATGGCGGGGTGCTTCATATAATTCCAAAGTCGAGGCATCTCCAGATGCCGGTCGCGCGGTGTGCAAAAACCGTACGTTTTTGATTTGGTATTTTCGATGGAGAGCAAATCGATACGAAAGTCGGCCATGTCTTCTGGTGAGAAAGCATCAAAAGGGCCTATAAAACCGTCTTCGCAAAAGTTGCGGATTTGCTGTTCACCAAGTTGGTATTTTGGAGCAACCAATACTTTGGAGGAAAACGAGTCAGGCATTAGAAAACGGCATGGTTGATCGATGTAGGCTCGAGAGACGCCAGATTTGATCAGTACCCAAAACATCGAATAGTCCCAGTGTGTAATTATAGATCGAATTGCACTAGGTAGTATCCTGGTGGGCAAACGGAGTCCCTTGTAAGCCATCAATAGTACTAAGGCAGGTAAAATGATTATGCGTTGCCACAGAGGGCGAACTTTTGGATTTAAATTCATAGAATTTGTGGGGTGTGTGACAGCAGGTGCGTGTAATTTGATCTGGGTTCAATACGCGTTTGCAGTAGGCCAGAGAAATAAAAACCATCGGGTCACAGCTGGCTGATAAACTTTCTATTCTGCCGCTAGCATCTTCCAAGAGGAAATCTGGAGTTCATAGAACGGTGCTAGAATTTATCGGAATCTCGGTCGATCGGGGATAAGCGCTTTTCTGATGATTGGCTGAGAAGCAATCCTCCTGGGGAAATATTCATGTGTCAGACCTGATTTCTCGATGGTCTTGCCATGCAAGCACTTAAATCGCCTGGTGACATCAGAGGATCGCGGAGTGCCCATGACTTCGAATCGCCGTTTTTGATTTGACTAGAAGGAAGACTTTCAGGCAAAGGAGGGCCTTTTTGCCAGCATATTTCCGGTTTGCTAGCAGGCGTGGTAGAATTGTGGAACTCCTTTTTGTTGTTGTTAGGCTGTCTCTTATACACATCTGACGCTGCCGACGATACTCCTTGT
>CAWWCC010000219.1:0-5299 GCA_963935315.1 uncultured Planctomycetaceae bacterium
CAAGACGCGCATGGCCAACCGGTTCTAGTAGCTGCCGGGGCCAGCCTGTCTGTACCGGAGCCTACGACCTGGGGCCTCTTGATCCTTGCCCATTTGTTGCATCCACTGCTGATCCGGCAGCAAAGAATCGATGCGTGCACTGAGTAGTGTGCGTTGCGCTAGCGATCCACGTTCCCTACAGGTTTTTTGACTGAACCCCCAAAGCTCACCCCCATCTTTTAAATGGATACTTGTAGAATGATTGCGTATTGGTGGTCTAGCGCTTTGCTTAGGCCCACATGTTTCATCAAAAATACGTAGCGAGATGGTCTAAGAATTTATCCCGAAAGCCCCCTCCCCTAACACCTCCCCCGAAAACGGAGGAGGGGGATCCTGGGGTGTGAATCGAAGCTTGAGCATCTAGTGTCGAAAGTGCCGGCAGCCGGTAAAGATCATTGGCAGGCCGTGCTGGTTGCAAGCGGCAATCACTTCGTCGTCGCGCCGCGATCCGCCCGGTTGAATAATTGCTGTGATGCCTGCGGCGGCTGCCTGGTGGATGGAATCGTCGAACGGAAAAAATGCGTCGGAGGCAAGCACCGATCCCTCGGCCCGATCGCCCGCCTTGCGGATGGCAATCTCGACCGAATCACCACGACTCATCTGGCCTGCTCCTACGCCGACCAACAGACCGCTCTTGGCAAGTAGGATGGCGTTGGATTTTACGTGTCGGCAAACGGACCAGGCAAAAGCCAGATCACTTTGCAGGGCGGCAGTGGGCTGAGCCTGGGTGACCACATTCCAGGTCGAGCTGTCGTCGTCCAGGTCGTCGGCTGCCTGGCAGAGCATGCCGCCATCAATCTGGCGAAACTGCGATTGGGCTTGTCCAGGTTGGATCTGGCCAACACGAAGCAACCGCACATTGGCTTTCCACTTTGGCTTGGTGGTGAGGATTTCGAGCGCCTCGGGTGTGAAATCGGGTGCCACGATGGCCTCGACAAATCGTCCAGGTTCTGCCAGAAAATTGGCCATAGGACCATCCACGGCCATATTCACACCCAATACCGAACCAAATGCACTCACGGGATCGCCATCCCAGGCATTTGCAATCGCCTCACCCAGGGTGTCTGCGGTAGCTGCTCCACACGGATTGTTGTGCTTGAGCACTGCCACTCCGGGAGTCGGTAGTGAACGGGCGATGGCCAGGGCCGCATCGAGGTCCAAGAGATTGTTGTAAGAGAGTTCTTTGCCGTTGAGTTGTTCGGCGTTGACGAGACTATGGGGACTGGCCGTTGGTGATGTGTAGAGTGTCGCACTTTGGTGCGGGTTTTCGCCGTAGCGCAAGGTGGCCCGACGCTCCAGCCGTAGTACGACTTGCGCGGGCGTTGATTCCTCAGATTCTAGTCCTGCAAAATACTCGGCAATGGCCAGGTCGTAGGAGGCCGTGCGGGCAAATGCCGCGCCAGCCAGTTCACGTCGCAGCTGGATAGAGGTGGTCCCGGTGGCTTGTATTTCGGCTGCGATCGTATCGTACTGACTGGGGCTCGTTGCCAGGGTTACAAAGGAGTGGTTTTTTGCTGCCGAGCGAACCATGGAGGGCCCGCCAATGTCAATTTGTTCGATAGCTTCTGCAGTGGTCACACCCTCTCGAGCAATGGTCTCTTCAAACGGATACAAGTTGACCACAACTAGGTCGATCATTTCGATGCCATGTGCCTGGGCTGCGGCCATGTGCTGCTCATTGTCGCGTCGACAAAGAAGTCCGCCGTGGACCTTGGGATGCAAAGTTTTTACCCGTCCATCCATCATTTCCGGAAAACCGGTGTAGTCGGCCACATCACGTACCGCAATTTGGGCCTCTTCCAGGTGGCGACGCGTACCACCCGTACTGAAGATTTCGACTCCTTGCGATACCAGGATTTGCACAAATTCAATGAGCCCCGATTTATCACTAACACTGATCAGGGCACGTTTTATAGGAGTTGAGGACATCATGGCGTCAGGAGAACCAAGGGTGAAGGATGGAAAGATGGCTACGATAGCATATTGCTGTGCGAGGGACGAGGAGCGCGGGGGAACATGCTCCGGGCTCCCAATCCGTGCCATTTTATTGAACTTAGCTTTGACCTGCTGCGTAGAATGAGGGTAGTGGCTGCCAGATCGATGATGAACTGGCCTTTTTCTAGCAAGATGCTCATCCTTGTCTCGCTTTTTTTGTAGTCAGGCTCTTCTTGAGTAGCGCCCTACAAGCGGAACAATCCCACCTCTCGGTATGAGTAGGTCTGTCGGTCATTTCGCTACGATACGTGCGATCTTAACCGTGGGGGTGTTTCCGCAAGGGCTGTAACGGTCGCAAGAGGTCCCTCTGCAAAAAGTTATGGCAAACGCCTTAGCCGTTTTTTGACCAGGGCATTTGTGTGACCTATATTCAACTGGTGGCAGATAGATGCCCCATTTTGCTCCCAGTGCGCACCCAGGTCACTGCACTTGAGCAGGCCCGCAGACAGAACTCGCCGTAGTGCTTTTTAGGTTGGTAACCCCTAAGGGGGGCGAGCCTGACAGGCGCGACACACTCCCCACATGGAACGAGCATCACATGCAATACTGGGTCCTAACGCAGCGAACCAGGCACTTACGCCTCCGGATGCCTTTGCTGCTTTCTACCGTTGTTTTTATGGGCTTCCTTGCGCAGTCCTGGGCCCAGTTTTCACCTGTTGACACACCCGTCACCGTTCTTCCTGAGTCGGTCCCCTCGACCTCCCTGCGGAGTGTCCTGGACAAGGGGCAGCAACTGGAATCGAACGATCGCTGGGGCGAAGCTCTCAGTCATTACGAAGATGCGCTTCGAGAGCATCGTGATAACGAGACATTGCGGCAATGTTACGATCGGTCCAAACTGCATTACAGCCTGGACCGTCGCTACCGTGATCGTAGCTTTAAAAAATCAATCGAGAGCTTGGATCAACAGCAGTCGTTATCTCTATATTCCGAGCTATTGCAGAAAACGGGCACCCACTATGTTCACACCCCAGCCTGGCAAGCCTTGGGAGTACGGGGTACCAGGGCGATTGAGATAGCCCTGGGTGATCAGGATTTCGTGTCTGCAAATCATCTTCAGATTTTGCCTGAGCAGCTGGGCACGTTGCGTCGCGATTTGTACCAGCTTCTCGGCCAGCAACAAATCAATAGCTCACGAAACTTGATTCAATACACTTCCGAAGTTGCTCGACTACTGGAGGTACGGGCACGACTTAAATCGAGCGCAACAATCATGGAGTTTGTTTCTGCGGCGGCGAACGGTTTAGACGATTACTCGTCATATTTGACTGCCGATCAGCTTCGTGAAGTCTATTCTCAAATTGAGGGCAATTTCGTGGGTTTGGGTGTTGAACTCAAAGCGGCGGAAGGGGCTCTGCTGATCGTGCATGTGATTCCTGGTAGCCCTGCAGAACGGGCTGGTATCAAAGCGCAGGACCGGATTGTCGCCGTCGACGGCAAGAGTACCGCTGAGATGTCGACTGACGAAGCAGCGTCGATGTTAACCGGAGCAGAAGGCACCTGGGTGCGGGTAACAGCTTACTCACCTCACTCGCAACCCCGTGTACTCAACATCCGTCGCGAGCATGTAGAAGTGCCAAGCCTGGAAGATGTCAAGATTGTCGATTCTGATTTTGGAATCGCTTATATTCGTGTCCCGACTTTTCAGAAGGCGACTGCTCGTGACCTGGAAACGGCTCTCTGGGATTTACATCGGCAGGGGATGCGTTCACTCATTCTGGATTTGCGTGGCAATCCGGGTGGATTATTGACTTCTTCGGTCGAAGTGGCTGACAAGTTTCTAACCGAAGGGAATATCGTTTCTACGCGTGGACGAGGGGCTCAAGAGAATTTCAACTATCAGGCCCACTATGGTGGCACCTGGCGTGTGCCACTGGTCGTATTAATTGATGGTGATAGTGCAAGTGCCAGTGAGATTTTTGCAGGTGCTATCAAAGACAATGCCCGTGGCAGAATTGTCGGCACAACATCGTATGGCAAAGGTTCTGTCCAGGGAATCTTTCCTTTGGGATACGCAGGGGCCGGTATTCGCCTGACAACGGCCAAATTTTTCTCTCCCAATGGTGTGCCAATCAGCCATCGAGGCGTTGAACCCCACGATCAGGTAAAGTCCCATCAAGTTGCCAAACCCGCCGATCCAGAATTCACTGCTGTAGAAGTGCAGTTGGAAGACGAAGTTCTGCGAGCCGGAATTTCAGCTGCCAGGAGCCGCGTGGCTGCCCGCTAATTCTGCTGCCACCTTAAACTTGCTACAAAGTACCAGGATCAAGACTCAGGGGATGAAAAAACAGGTTGGCCTGACGCTGTAGGGGTAGTAGAAAGTGTGGGCCTGCGGCGTCGTTTTGTCCTGTGTAGTCGTTTTGGCGTTGTTCAAGGCAGTATGGGGGCTCTAAATGGCTGGTTGACCTGCTCGGCAGGTTGACGAAGAGGCCTTTGGAAAGGATACTGGCGTTTCTCTCGAACAGGGTTGGCGTCGTCAGCAGATTTGCGGCACGGCCTTACAGCTTGCCACCCTGGGTTATTTAACACTCTGGTTTTTTACCACTCTGGTTTTTTTTGCCACTTTGGGCTTTTTGCGTTGGTCTCCACTTTTTCTGTTGGGCATTCCTCATGGTTTATGATGACGAAGATAATCTGTTTGAAGAAGAATTTGACTTCGTGGATGAAGACGATGATGAGGGAGATGATGGTGATTTAACGGACCAGTTGGATGACGACGCAACGCAAGTCGAAGAAAAAGAGGAGGTGAAGCCCAAACGCCGTGCTTCGAACGGCAAAAAACGCAGCGCCAAGCCTAAGCCGCGTAAACGGTCCAAGGCGTCAAAAGGTGAGACAGTCGATGAAGCCAGCGGAGAGACGTCCGATAAGGACTCAGCTGAGACTGCGGATGAGGAACCCGAAGAAAAAGGGCCCCCACCCCCACCCACGGACCATCGGGTTCATCTTTATGAATTTGGCAGCTTCACACGCACAATCCAGCGGGAGTTTACCTTGGAAGATGCGGAGGCCTTCGCCAAAGAATTCAATCGCACCTCCAAGTCCTACAGCCGACAGGCCGTGGCGGCGGGCAAAGACGATGAGCCTGCCTTGGGTATCTAGAATCGGATATCTAAGATCAGGAGTTGGGTAAAACTGAACCCATCCATTGCTGGCTGCGTACCAAAGAGGTTGGATAGCCTAAGTATTCGGCTAGGATCGCTACTATCGTTTTGATATGCGTTCTCAGCTTAATCGGCACATCGTGTGAAAAAAGGCCCTTTTTGGT
>CAWWCC010000220.1:0-5294 GCA_963935315.1 uncultured Planctomycetaceae bacterium
AGCAGTATGGTGAGAAGAACGGCATCAACCTGCAGCAAATCTACGAGGCCGGCGATCCCTTCGAGAATCTTATCGACCATCCGTCGTGGCGATATCGATCAGCAAGTTGGGTTTGCGCGCGACATTATTGATGTTTGCCGGATTACTCGTACTGCCACTTGCACTCTCTTTTGGTGTCGATTGGGAACGTATCGCTGTGCCACAATCGGCCGATGTTGAAAACACACTCAGCAGCAAAAAAATCTTTAATTGACCCCGTAGTTCAGGGGAAGCAACCGAGTGCTTGTCGTCGTAAATGGTTTCAGAAAAAAACTTACGTCATTTCATGGTTTTTTGGCCATTGCCATTAAATGCGATTATTTTCTACCAGTTTATTACCAAAGAACTTTGTATAGACACAAGATGCTCTTCGCTGCTTCGGGGGGATGCATACGGCGCAAGAAGCTTGACTACCCCCCCCCACGTCGTTAGGATGAAATATTATTGATAAAAGACCAGTGGGTGATGATGATGATCTTTGCAGGCTGTCTTGTCTGACTTTTGTTCCTTGTCTGACTTTTGTTCGAGTAGAGTGACAAGCAGTTTATCTTTTGAGTTTTCTCTTTCACAAGTGTTTTTGGAGGGTTGTCTAATGAAAATGAAGTGTAATGTTATTGCGTTATTGTTGGTTGTTTTTGCCTTAGGCTCTTTTACGGCAGTAGCAGGAGCAGTCGAGTTGCATGTCGCTCATGGTGGCGGCGTCTCTTATTTCGACTATGACGGCAGCAGCTATACCCCGGGTGGCTTCATTGGTATTCCAGGTATCAATTCGGTATTTGCCGACAGTTCACAAAACATCCATGTTGGTCATGGTGGAGGGCTCTCTGCCCTAGACTACACTGGAGCTTCCTATGTTGATGCATCCCCATCCGGAGCGTTCTTCGGCTTGGCAGGCGCGGCCGCCATGGATCAAGATGCAGGTGGCGTGCTCCATGTTCAGCATGGTGGAGGACTTTCCGATTTCTCATTCAGCGATACTACCGGTTATTCAACAAGCGGCGCGTTCATTGGCATCCCATCTGGTGGTGACGTAGAAGTTGGCAATGACGGCACAGTGCATGCCGGGCATCCCGGCGGCGCGTCAGCGCTGGGTTTCTCACCCGGCAGTTACGCCGACAACGCTTATTTCGGTGGAGTCAACCCAGCCTCTCACGTCGTAGAAGACAGTAACGGCGTGCTGCACTATGGAAATAATGCCGTTGTTGCGGGCTTGAACTACGCTGGAGGATACGCCGATACGACCGCTTTCATTGCTTTGGGGCCTGGCGGAGCACAGGCCATGGATATCGACTCGGGTGATATCATTCACGCTGCGGATGGCAATGGCATTTCTGCATTGCAGTTTAATGGCACCAGCTATACGTCCTTAGATAACTTTGGACTTCCTGGTATCAGCGAAGTATTCGTCGATAGCAACGATCACATCCACGTAGCACACGCCGGTGGCTTATCTGCGTTTACTCACAATGGATCGAGCTATGTGCCCGGGGCCTATTTTAATGTGGGCGGGGTCGTTGACATTACCCAGACGATTCCCGAACCGAGCAGTGCCTGCCTGATTCTTGTGGGTGCACTTGTAGGAGTTGCAAGACGCCGCCGTAGTTAACTATACCTGCGGTTAGTTAACCCAGGTAGTTAACTACCTGGGTTAACTGCCTGGGAATCGTTTGGCATTATTATTATTATTATTATTGCAGGGGTTAGAATATGAATACCAGGGGAGGTCTATTTTGTATGTTGGCGATAGGCTCGTTGCTGTGGTCTATGGGTGCCTCCTCCGGGGTGGCCGCCACAGCCCTGCATGTCGGCCATCCAGCAGGCGTTTCGTTTCTGGACTTTGATGGTAGTGCTTATACGGCAGGCGGTTTCATATCCATCCCGGCTGGCGTCAACGAGGTTTTTGTGGATAGCTCGGAAGTGATTCATGCGGGGCATGGGCAGGGCATCTCGGCTTTGAGCTATACAGGCACAGCCTATGTGGACGCCTCCCCGCTTGCCCCGTTTTTCTCGTTACCAGCTGGTGTTGCTGGAATTGGTGAAGATTCGGGTGGGGAGCTGCATGTAGCGCATGGCGGGGGACTGTCTGGATTCTCCTTTAGTAGCAGCACAGGCTATGCCGACACGAGTGCATATATTGGACCGCTGCCTGGGCTGCCGGGTGTGGGTGATGTGTTTGTTGACACCAGCGATGTGATCCACGTAGGCGACCAAAACGGTCCTTCTGCAATCAGCTTTTCTCTTCCTGGTAGTTACTCGGCGATCGCCAACATTTATGCCCCGAATGTTAATGGAATCGATGCCGATAGCAACGGAGTGTTGTTTGTGTCCCACTTGGGCACCATGGACGGCCCCGGCGGTCTGTCGGCACTTACTTTCGATGGAGTAGGTTATACGCCTGATGAATTCCTGGCACTCGTGGGTGGCGGTAGTGCGGTCGCGGTCGATGCGGGCGACATCATCCATGTGGCCGACGATAATGGAATTTCGGCCGTGCAGTTCAACCCCGGTGCTCCGTACACTTCGCTC
The DNA here is from genome assembly GCA_963935315.1 of uncultured Planctomycetaceae bacterium. Taxonomy (GTDB): domain Bacteria; phylum Planctomycetota; class Planctomycetia; order Pirellulales; family Lacipirellulaceae; genus Bythopirellula. Next base: position 2,566 of record CAWWCC010000220.1, read on the forward strand.
GACTTCCTAGCCTTCCCCTCCGGCATCAATACGATCGAAATCGACGACAATGGCTTCATTCATGCGGGGCATGGGCAGGGCGTCTCGGCTTTGACCTTTGATGGCAGTAGCTACACCGATACGGGCGCTTTCATTGCTATTACAGATGTCGCAGCAGTTGCTTCCTTGGTTACAGCCACAGGCGGCATTGCGGGTGATTTCGATAGCGATGGCGACGTGGACGGCGACGACTTCCTGCTTTGGCAGCGGAACCCGGGTGTTGGATTACTAAGCGATTGGCAGGGAAGCTACGGTACGGGCACCGTGCTGGCTGCCACGACCTCGGTCCCCGAGCCGGCCAGTGCATTGTTGGTGATACTTGGAGTGGCTATACTCACATCGCAGAGATCAACACGTTCCTGAGTTATGGGATAGGATACCATAAGTGATTGCACGAACTACCGTAGGGGCATTTTTTCTTCTTCATGTCGCGGTCGCCCAGCTGCCACTAGCGGCGGCGCCATCGATTAGCTATCGATCGGGCGACGTAACCTATAGCGAAGCCTTGGTCGAAGGTCGTTGGTGTAGCCAGCAATGGTCTGTCGGCGCCGATCCTCCTAGTTCGCAGAGCAACCCTACCGAAGCATTTGAGCTTGTCGTACTTACTGTCGATGAAGATGGAACTCGCCACGAGCATTCACTAAACGATGCTTGGAAATGGGTAGGCGAGTACGAACAGCAGACCGCTCGCGGCAACCGTCGAAGGAGCGTCATGCTTCGTCATAGTCAATTGCCTGTCGAGTTACAAATCCATACAGAACTTGATGGCACTCCCGTACTAAAACGCTGGTTGGAGATCAAAAACACTGGTCCACAGCGCATTGCGATTGAAAAACTTGTGGTCTGGTCGGGTAGCATCTGGAATACCGACGGGCAGAATACAGACGGGGACTTCCAAGTTGGCCGATCTCAGCGAGACGACAATGGACATGAAGGCTGGTTTGGATGGCAGCCATTAACTGCCGGGCGCAATGAGTTCTCCCAGTATAAGGGCGTTGCTTACGACGATCCCTTTTTCATCGTCGGCAACAAAACCTGCGGGCAATACGTTTTTGCTCAACTCGCCTGGCCGGCAAGTTACCAAATCGTATTGGAGGTCGAGCACGGGCTGAGATTTTGCCTGGGGCCGGTTGCAGAGAATCATCGGCTGCGAGTCGTGGATCCTGGTGAAACAGTCACTTCTCCGGCAGTGCATCTTGGCCTGACCGCCGGCGATTTTGATCAGGCGGTGCAGGCAATGCACCGACACATTCGTCAGTCAGTCCTGCCGCCTCGTCCCGCCGACGAGGCCTACCGTATTCAAGTCTTAATGCCGGAAGATCGGCAGACCGTTTATCGCGGCGATTCCTATAACGAGCAGAACGTCAAGAAGTCCATGGCTGTGGCGGCCGCGATTGGTGCCGAATTGTTTGTTGTGGATGGTCCGACCTGGGCACGCGGATTCGGTGACTGGGTACCTAAAGAAGCATGGTTCCCGAGCGGGCTTGGTCCTCTGCGAGAATTTGCACACCAACACAAGTTGCTCTTTGCGCTCTATGCTGAGCCAGAGGGAGGCCGGGGGGATTGGTCGGCCGCCAAGGCCTATCAGGAACATCCCGAGTGGTTTTCAGAGTTGGTACTGAATCTCTCGTATCCGGAGGCCGCTGAATACATGGAAACCGAGTGGCGCGAAATTGTTGAGAGATACAAAATTGATATGTATCGGCACGATATCAATGTTGTTGCGCAGCGTGACGGGAGCATTCGCCAGCACGGCACCTTCCAGGAATCGGGAAACTGGCGGCACTATGACGTGTTAGGCCGTTTGGTTCAGCGAATGCAGGAGGCTTACCCGAACACCATCTTTCAACAGGCCTCTGGGGGAGGAACTCGGCTTGACCTGGCCACGGTCGGAGTTTGGGACGAGCACTTTTCTAGCGACGAAAACCGCTATCCGCACGTGTATCGCATGACTGCGGGGATGAGTGTCTTTCTGCCACCAGAAATCGTGGTTACGCCGAACGGTATGTACGCTCCGCACCTCGCACCAGATATTGTTACGACCCTGCGAGGCGCATACACCCTTGGCAATACACCGATGCTGTTTAATCAACTCATGCCGCCCGATGTGGACCAGTTCCAGGAGGTAAATCTGGCGTTGTTCCGTCGTTATGCCAATCTGTACAAGTCGTTTATTCGGCCACTCTTGAGCGACGTGAACGTGTATCACCATGCACCAGTCAATGAAACGGGCGGCGTAGAGTCCGGCGACTGGTTTGCGATGGAATTTGTATCGCCTACCAAACAACGCGGATGGGCAACGGTGATTCGGCTGTCGGACGAAGCGGAAGACTCCTATCACTTTTATCCCAGGGGATTGGACACGGCGAAAAACTATCAGGTGACCCGAGACAACAGCGGGAATACGACGATCGTTTCCGGTCAAACGCTGATCAGCGAAGGGATACAAATTGATTTGAAATCTCAGGCCGGCAGCGATCGAGTGATCCCTGCCCAGCCAGAGTCCGAGCTTATTTTGTTCGAGGCTCAGTAGGTTTTTGACGGGTTCGGGTCGTGGCTAAGTGCGGCCCGATAGTGACCCGCCCCCACCGGTCGTTTCGATATCGAGTGAGCCTGTGCCCAGGCCACCGAGCGCCACGCCGGGTGCTCGCCGTCGAATACGATTCCCGAAACCGGCTGGGAGAATCCGG
>CAWWCC010000221.1:0-5277 GCA_963935315.1 uncultured Planctomycetaceae bacterium
GGGGGGTATTGATCTTCTCCAATACGGATCTTCCCAGACTAGAGATTTTGACACATCCTAGTTCCAGCGGATATGGCATTTTAACGGGGTTCATTTCAATCAGGAGTTTCCATGGCCGACAAGTCCGCGGCAGTTGTTGGTGTGATCATGGGCAGTAAAAGCGATTGGGAAACGATGCGCGCCGCCTCTGAGGCCTTAGACCAATTCGGCATTGCCCATGAGTGCCAAATTGTTTCTGCGCATCGTACTCCACAATGGATGAGCGAGTATGCTCAATCGGCTGTGGAGCGTGGTCTGGAGGTGATCATTGCAGGTGCGGGTGGTGCTGCCCATTTGCCGGGTATGGTGGCCTCCATGACGACACTTCCTGTACTGGGAGTGCCGGTAGAGAGTAGGGCTCTCAAAGGAATGGATTCACTCTTATCGATTGTTCAAATGCCCGGCGGCGTGCCTGTGGGGACACTGGCGATTGGCACGGCTGGTGCCAAGAATGCCGGCTTATTGGCTGTGCGAATACTGGCCGGTTCACGTCCCAATCTGCGGTCACAGTTGCAACAGTTTCACCAGCAACAAGCCGATCAAGTTCGGCAAGACTCTCTGGCATAAATTTGCAAGATGCTCAATCTAGTCGTTTAAAGGCTTATAGAACCGTGGCTCATTATTCTAAGTCGGACCACTCTGGGGCCATTCTTCCCGGAGCAACGTTGGGTATTTTAGGCAGTGGGCAGTTGGGACGCATGTTTGCGCAAGCCGCAGCCCGATTGGGCTATCGGGTGCATGTTTATTCGCCGCTTGCCGATAGTCCCACTGAGCAGGTAGCTGATCAAGCTACGGTAGCCGAATATGATGACATTGACGAGCTGACAAAATTTGCCAACGCCATCGAAGTGGTGACCCTGGAGTTCGAAAATGTGCCAACAACGGCTGTAGAAACTTTATCCCAACATGTTCCTGTCAGGCCCTCTGGGAAAGTTCAGTTTGTTGTTCAAAATAGATTGCGAGAAAAATTATTCCTCCAACAGGCTGGGGTCGCATGCGCTCCCTTTGCTGAGGTAACAACTGCTGAGCAACTTGCCACTGCTGTTGATAAAATAGGTTTGCCAGCGGTCCTGAAAACGGCTGAGTCAGGATATGACGGCAAGGGGCAATCCAAAATTACAACCCCTGCGGAAGCGTCCACTGCCTGGGCGAGTGTTGACCAGGTGCCGGCCGTCTTGGAGGGCTGGGTTGCATTTCAGCGAGAACTCTCGATCCTGGTAGCTCGTTCTCCGTCAGGGCAAGTTGCCATTCACGGCCCCCTGGCCAATGACCATGTGAATCATATCCTTGATGTTTCCCTGTTTCCTTTGGCCGAACTCGATCCGATTTTGGATGAGGCACAGCAGATTGGCCGAAAGATTGTGGAAGCACTCGATCTGGTTGGTATTTGTTGTATCGAGTTTTTTCTCACCGTAGATGGGCAGCTACTTGTCAATGAAATTGCCCCCCGGCCGCATAATTCGGGGCATCTGACCATCGATGCTTGCTTGACATCACAATTTGAGCAGCAGGTGCGTGCGATCTGTGATTTGCCGCTAGGTTCGGGAGAGTCCGTGGTGCCGGCAGCAATGGTAAATCTACTGGGCGAACTATGGGAGCAGGGTGAACCCAATTGGCAGGCAGTGCTATCCGACCCCCAGGTACACTTGCACCTCTACGGCAAAGCAGATCCGCGCGCAGGTCGAAAAATGGGCCATCTCACAGTACTTGCTGGCACGGTTGAAGAAGCGGCCCAGCGGGCTCTCGCCGCTCGTGAGCAGCTCACCGCCTCTTAGCAGGTGAGCAAGAAATAATCGCATCTTTGTGTAGTATTTCACCTTAAACGATGAAAGTCGTAGTTATACTGGAATTAGTGCTTAGATGCGTTCACATCTCTCAAGTAGAGAAGAGGCGTTTTGAAACCAATCGGGTAACGAATGCCAGACGCGTTTGAAAATGCACTAGATTGTTATTGCAAAGAAGGGACTCTGTGCGGTGTCCATAGTCATAACTATGTGAAATGACGGCGATAAATGACGTAGCCAAGATTTGAGTTTTGAATCTCGGGTTACGCATTTTTAGAGCAGAGGTTTTACTTTTTTGAGGAGATCAATCGATGAAGTATTCAATGTCGTTTGCAGCTTTAGCGTTGGCTATGGTTTTTTCATCAGGCTGTGGTGAATCACCAACTTCTGGCACGCCCGCAACACAAGCCAACTACAAGTCAGCGCCCCTTTGTAATGGCTGCGGCCAGATTAAGGGGACGGCGGTCTGTTGTGCCGAAGGGGCCGAAGCATGTGCTGGCTGCAAACTTAACAAAGGTGCTCCTGGTTGCTGCAAAATCGAAGATGGCGTGCAGCTAATCGTTTGTGGTGGATGCGGCGAAATTAAAGGCACGGAGGTCTGCTGTGCCGAGGGTTGCGAAGCTTGCACTGCCTGTGGGTTGCACAAAGGTTCTCCTGGTTGCTGCAATTTGGAAAAGACGGGTACAGAATCCGAGGGTCCCGCCGGAATTGAGAAAAGCGATCCAGAAATGAAAGAAGGCAACGATAAAGAAATTGCCGATTGTGGCGAATGCGAAGGCGGCGATGACCACGATCACGACGACCACGATCACGAAGAGATCGTTTGATCCGTGGCACCCTGGCACATTCGTTTACAAGTAGCTTGATACAAGAACTATGACCCTGTGTCGCGCTTGGTTTCAGAACCCGCGAGCTCAGCGCTGGCGGCTTTTATTATGCGCTATTCAGCGTACTATTCACCCACCAGGTGCGCCTCTGCCCAGCAACTTGGGTCTTCTTCGTAGGGAAAACCGGGGCCTGTCGAAAAGGTTTGCAACCCCCGTTCACGGTCCAGCAGAGCATACGTAAAGCCCAGTCGCGTCTGTGATCCTGGATCAAAACCACCCAGTGCTGTGGCAGGAGCAAAAGCAGACAGCTCATAAGCCGCTTTGGTGACTTTGCTTTGTACCTTCAGTTCACCCACTCGCAAAGGGCGCGCATTTTCGCGGGCCCGATTAATGAGCATTTGCTCGGCTACCGGCTCCTCGGCACTCCTACCGCCGCCACGCGGCAGAAACACAAATCGATGACAAAACTTGCTCGCGCGTCGCACATTGGTGGTGGCTCGCGTATCGACCCATACTTGCAAACCGTCACTTTCGTCCAATCGCGACTCCCGACACCAGGGCAACTGCCGTCGTCCTTCGACGCGCACCCACCAGGCAAGTCCCTCGGTGCTCCAACCCATACGTACATCTGCAAAAGGTGTCTCGCCATCCAGTTCACTGAAGGAGGCCAGGCGGTAGCTTTCGTCGAGTACGGCGCCCTGTTGTGGAGACCACAATTGTTTGCATTGTTGAACATCAACTGCAAAGCGGAACAGAAACCGCGGGGCGATGAGCGAATTGTCAGTTGAGGGGTTGGGCATAGCTTCAAGTTGTACCCAGCCAGGAAGAAAAAATTAAGCCCCGGATCGGCGGGCCGGGGCTCGATATGTGGAGGGTTGCAGTGGAGATTTTCAACGGTGTATCACGGGGAATTGCTGGTTAGTAGTCGGAATCGGAGAGGGGTTCCGCCATGAAGAACATGCCTCCATTGCCCGTTTCCGCATCTCCCGTCAGCGTGTGGACAGCTTTTTTCCCATTAGGTGTCATCAATTGTTGATACACAACGTAGCTAATGGAGTTACTGATAGCACGTGTACTACTGTCTGCAAACACTACATTAAAAACATTGGTGTGACTACTGGCTGGACGTCGGAAAGCGATGCCTGTACCGGACGCATTAATGTAAGGTGGCCTCACACCACCATCTGCACTAAAGGGCTGAAAGGTATCTGGGCTTGCTAGATTAGGAGCTGCTTTGTTGCTTTGATCATACACCCAGACGATACCAAAAGGCTGTTCCGTCTGGTGCATTGAAGTTCCCCAGTAACTACTGCATAGCCAATTATTATTAACTCCACCCGAAATCTCATCGTCCTTATGGATGTTCTCTGAAAGCATGATTGTTGTCCCAGCACCGTCCTTTATATCAGAAGGATATCGAACGGTGAGTGAAGGTTGGGCAACCAAATTGTGGAAAAGACCATTTGCCTTGTTGTCTGCCGCAATCGAGGAATCAGGACCACCCGTATTTGCACTGTAGGATAAGTAGCCTTGTTGGGCTGAAGGCCTGGCATCACTTCCACAGGTAAAAATAGATACTACTGGTGGCATTAAGTAGTCGAATTGTGGTTGACCATTAACATTATTAGGGTTGTCATTATTTGATCTTAATTGATCCCAAAGAGTTTGCTGTTCAAGGTGGGGCAAGAGCTTTGCGGCCCAGCTTGTGAGCATGTATCCATCGGTCGCACCACGATAGGGATCAGGAATAGCATTGGAGACAAGTTTCTCCGTTTGCATCCAACCGGGAAAAACACCCTTAGGTGAGTTCGTATACGATAGGAGTGCCGTGCCAAGTTGTTTCAAATTATTAGAGCATTCAACTCGTCGAGCCTCTTCGCGGGCACTTTGGATTGCTGGCAACAGCAATGCCATAAGTGTGCCGATGATTGCTATGACAATCAAAAGTTCGACAAGTGTAAAACCCCGACGACCTGTGATATGATGACGAGCTGTGAAATTCATGCTTAGCCACTCCTCTTGCAATTCAAATAGTTCACTCCAACAGAAAATCCAGCATACAGGATTTACCAGTCAAAAGAGAATGCAACAATGAAGGTTGGTTTGTTCCGTAGTCGCTTGTGGGTTCGATACTCGTTGGTGAACGGACCCTGCCGTTAATTATCACCAAAAGCCGCAAGGAACGCCAGCCTTAAGGAAATACAAGAAAAAACGTTAGTTTCGCCTGCAGCACTTGGTACACCAACCTACGAAAACAGAATCTATGAAATAGATTTCACGGGTGCAACAGACATCAGCCAATCACAGTTTGACACGTGACTTGTAGGTGAAACTTTCAGCGCCGTTACGAAGGAGTTTCTTTGGTCGGGGCAAGTGGGGGATGATAGATGATCAAATTGGCAACGACCAGAATCTGGAAGGTATTGGCGTAGGACCTAGGCTGCCAAATGGTTCTTCGATATTGCTAGGAGTTGTTGACAATGGCGATCCAATCAGCAGCAACACGATTGTATCCTTTGAGCTGGCTCCGTTATCTCTCATAGCAAACGATCCGGATACGGGCGATTTTGATCAAGACGCGCATGGCCAACCGGTTCTAGTAGCTGCCGGGGCCAGCCTGTCTGTAC
>CAWWCC010000222.1:0-5265 GCA_963935315.1 uncultured Planctomycetaceae bacterium
TAGTAGCCTGATGTTTTGGGACATAAGTTGCTCATAATATGGAAATAAAGCTCTTATAGGTAATTATATTGCGCAAAAAGCATATATCAAATATTGATCAATATATGTTTCAGAATAGGCAATGCAAAGCCTTTGTGGGACATAAATTGCGCAAATAAGAATTACCTTGTACGCGCAGGACATTGACCAGAGGTATACCCGCAGCAGTGTATGTAGCGTACGTTCGCCCCAAGAATAACGGCATGCAGCGCAGGGCTTCGGAAGAAGCCCCAGGGTCGAACAAATCTTTTCAGCCGCTCCGGTACACACGGACCCCGAACCCAAAATCAAACGTCGCTAACACCCCGAAAAGTTTGGCTCGACCCCAGAAAAGGAACGCCCTCCGCGGCAATCCAGTCAGGGACCGGGCTTGAATCAACGTACCAAAAAGGTTTAACCTGAATTTTGAGGATTCCCACGTTTTATCCGAGAAATTATACCATCCCCGGAATGAAAGTCGCTCAACTGAAAACTCGCTGGAGGGCAAACTACCGAGTATCTCAGGTCGCTGCAGACACGGCTGGAAAACGATGGGGGCCAACGTAGCCACCACACTTTACACCACATCACTGAAAGCTCACGATGAGAATCCATCACCTTACGCTCAACTGCATCATTGCAACTCTTCTGGCCGTCTGTGTTTCATGCCAGCAGCAGGCATCTTCAGACAACAGCCCACAGAACTGGAGGGATCGGCTCCGGCAGGAACTGCCAGCACTTGGGCACAGGAACTGGATCGTCGTCGCCGACTCAGCTTACCCGAAACAGAGCGCACCGGGGATCGAGACGGTCGTGACCGGTGCGCAGCAGCTGGATGTGCTCAAGGAGGTGCTGGAGGCGATCGACAGCGCCTCGCATATTCGTGCCGTGGTGATGCTCGATCAGGAGTTGGACAACGTGGACGAGGCCGATGCACCGGGCATCTCCGAGTACCGGCAAACACTCCAGAAATTGCTATCCAACAATACGACAAAAGTGATGCTGCACGAAGAAATCATAAGCGAGCTCGACGAAGGATCAAAGTTGTTTAACGTCCTGCTGCTGAAAACCAACATGACGATCCCCTACACCTCCGTCTTCCTGCAGCTTGACTGCGGTTACTGGGATGCGGAAAGTGAAGCCCGCTTGAGGGATGCACTCAAGTAAGGGCGAACTCATCGCGTCTTCACGGTCTTTTATCACGCCAGCCATATGGGGATCGGGAAGCGTCCGTTTTCGTCTGGCATAATCGGTGCAGGACCGTCCGGAGTGGAGCCGGCCACGTCCGAGGCGAACTCGTGTACCCCTAGGGAGAAAAGTCCAGTCCGTCTTCAAGTTTGTGGTTGTAATGGAAGTCCTGCCCGAAGTCGTGTCGACAGGTAAACTTGCTTAGAACTGTTGACGAAGTATCGGTGGACAACCTCTTGAGGCTGCCGTCGCAGAACAGGAAATGGCATACGCCCGGATTCCAGCTGCCAAAGCTTCCCCATAGATCGTCTGATGGCTGTTCACACTCAACCGTGTCGCGCATAGAAAAAGGCTGAGACGAGATCTATTGACTCGTCCCAGCCACCTCTTCTCTACAAGAAAAAGTCAGCTGTCGTGAGTGGGGGTCTCAGTGCTGTTTACTTCTTCGGTGGGCAACGAGCACTATCGAGAGCAATGTTCCTGCAAGTCCAAGGGAGGATGGTTCCGGCACACTCGCTGCGCTCAAACTCATAGAGAACGGAACACTATTGTCAGAGCCTGCCGCGAATTGAGCAGGCTGAGCATCGGGTGGCGGTAACAAGACGTCATTGATGACATGGACGATATCATTACGCGCGTTTGTTAGCACTAATGACTTTAGCTTCGTTGATGAAAACGCCAAACGGTCGGAAAGAGAAATCGACCTCGGCTGGGTGGCCATTGGCCATCGTGATATCTCCTTCGAAGAGCAGTCTGCCAGCTCTCTTTTTCACAGGAGTCGCGTGATAAAGGAGGATGTCGGCCAATGTGCCCAGGTTTTCAGGCATCAGGAGCGTCTCCACGATACCTTCCTGGAGTTTACCGAACACATCGTCCGTCCTGACGCCTTTAGTAAGTCAGAGAGTGGCTAGCTCAGTGACTTTCTCAGAGCACGCATTAGGTGAATGAGGTTGTTAAGTCTCCTGGACTTCTGCTGAGGCAAGTAAGGCATGCCTGCGGCAAAGAGGCTTGGTTAGCAGTACTTGCGACACGCCAATTTGACGCTCCAGGAAGCCGGCCTCACAGAACGACAGATAGTAATGCCAGGTGCGAATGAATCGGTTGTCGAATCCCAGTGATCTGACATTATTAATTTGATTCCAGAAGTTATTGCGCCACGCTTTCAAGGTGCGGGCATAGTGAGGCCCAAAGTCTTCGGCCTGAAAGAACGTAAGATCAGTGCTTTGCTGTAGGCAACTAGTGATCTTTCCCATGCTGGGTAAAAATCCACCTGGAAAGATGTAGTGCTGTATAAAATCAAGCGACTTTCGATAGTGATCATAGCGGTGATCGGGAATAGTGATTGCTTGCAGGAGCATCATGCCCTCAGGGCGGAGCAGTGCAGAGCACTTGGCGAAAAATCCTGGCAGAAATTTTTCGCCCACCGCCTCGATCATCTCGACCGAAACAAGTTTGTCGTATTTCCCGCTGAGGTCACGATAGTCTTTTTTTAATAATGTAATGCGATCATTCAGCGGTGCTTCGGCAAAACGCTTGGCAGCGTAAGAGTGCTGTTGTTCCGAGATGGTTGTCGTGGTAACGCGACAACCATAATGTCGGACAGCATGTTCAGCGAAACCACCCCAGCCGGTGCCTATTTCCAATACGTGGTCCGTTGGGCAAAGGTTAAGTTTTCGGCAGATGCGGTCGTATTTTTCTGTGGATGCTTCTTCAAGTGAACTGTTAGGTGAAGGGTAGATCCCGCTGGAGTAAGTCATTGTGGGATCGAGCATCAGTGAAAAGAAGTCATTGCTAAGGTCGTAATGTGCCGCAATGTTTCGTTGACTGCCAGCACGACTATTGCTGTGTAGCCTATAGACTAAAGATCCCAGGGGTTGCAGCATTTGAGGGATCCCTTTCTCAACGCGACTCAAGACATTAGCGTTGCAGGCTAGCACTCGCATGACCGCAGTGAGGTCTAGAGAATCCCAATAGCCCCGGATATAAGCCTCTGCCGCACCGAGAGATCCGCCCAGGATCAGATAGTAGTAGAACCGCGGATCGTGTACTGTGATTGTTCCGGTCAGGTCCAGATCCCCGACGTGTCCCAATTCTCGAGCGCCGCTACGGTCAACAATGGTCAGTTGGCCTGACTCAATCCGGGAGAGTTTTTGCTGGACGGATCGTCGACAAAGGCAGTTGGCGTCGAACAGTCGTTGCAACTTGGAAGCTGGGAATCCGTCGCTACCGTCTTCTTGACTCGTTGTCGAGGATGTGTCGAAGGAAGAGGAGTTGCATTGGATCTTTTGCTTGGATGGGGATAAAAAGGACATTTTTTCCACCAGAGTTTAAGGGCTTGATAGTAAATGGCAGCGGTGATTTGTGTGGTCATCAGAGGATACCGCAGAGTCATTCTACGAAGTTGCTGTCGGTCCAGCGAGCGACGCTGAAGACTCATGCGAGCTGTAAATAAAGCTGAAGAATTCTCCAAGTTTGTGAGTTCTACCGATAAATCCGAATTGGGTTCAGTGAGCCGCCAGCGGTACTCTAGATCCATGTCCATGAATGGCGACACGTGGAACTGCTTGGGGTGGGAGAATTGGAACTGGCCATCCTCCCGTCGGCCGTTTCCGCTCCACAGGACATAGCAGTGGCGCTCCTTCCAGGGGATGTTGTTTACTTCCGCTACGATGTAATCGACATGACGGTCTCGCGCATCGTATACGTAATACAGATTGAGTGGACTGAAATAGGCACCGAAGTACCGTAGCTGCGTGAGCAATCGAATTGGTCCGGTTGCGATGGTGCCTGTCTGCGACTGGATGATTTCTCTGACCTCCACGTCCAACGAATCCGATTGACTAAAGAGGTGGTCCTTACGTAAGAAAGCACGGCTGGCGTACTTCTTATTGGAGAGGATACCTCTCAAGCCAACAAGCTTCGGCAATTCCCGCAAATCCAAATAGACCATGAAAAATTGGTATTGGAATTGGTGGGTTACCGGCTTGCTGCGGTAATGCTCGACAGTTCCTTCGTAGATACAGCTGTGCATGCTTCGAGTTCAATTCCAAAGTTTCGCGCGACGGCTAGGGCACTATTGACACCATCTTCGTGGAAGCCATAGCCCCAATAAGCACCGCAGTAGTGAGTTTTGAAGTGGCCGCTGATCTCGCCAGCACGTTGCTGGGCTGCAATGGATTCGCACGAAAAGGCGGGATGCTGGTAGGTAAATGTTCGTAGAATCTTTTCCGGATCGATGGCCGATGATTCGTTAAGTGTCAAGAGGAGTGGGCCAGGTGTCTTGTGTCCCTGCAATCGACTGAGGTCATAGGTCACCGAAGCGCAGTCTGCTTGGCCAGAGGGGATGTGGTAGTTCCAACTTGCCCTGGCATTGGGGCGTTTCGGCAGCAAGCGAATGTCGGTATGTAAAACGGCTTCGTTGGGCTGGTACGGAAATGCACTCAAGATCTGAAATTCAGTAGGCGTGGGATCCGATAACATGTCCAAGGTTTGGTCAGCGTGGGTTGCGAATACAACCTGATCAAAACGCTCGGGTAGGCCATCTACGGGCCGAACCATCACCTTATCGGAACTGCGCGACACAGAAGCGACAGGCCTGGCCAGGTGGATGTCGTCCCAAATTGGGTCTAGAAGTGCCTCGACATACGAACGAGAGCCGCCTCGAATTGTTCGCCACTCGGGTCGACCGGACATTTGTAGCAGGCCGTGATTGGCAAAAAAGCCTATCATGAAATCAGCGGGAAAGTCCAGGATGGCTGTTGGCCTGGTCGACCAGATGGCAGCTGCCATGGGCATGAGGTAGTTCTGGACAAAAGGCTGGCCAACGCGGCACTGCTGCAGAAAATCGCCCACGGTCCGACCGTCTTTCAACTCGCCAGAGACCGCTGCCACGCTGCCACGTCGGTTGAATTTCACAATGTCCCGCAGCATTTTGAGAAACGTCGGACGTAGTAAATTGGATCTTCTGGCAAACAGTCCATTCAGATTGCTGCCTTGGTATTCAAGACCGGAACGCTGTCTCTTATACACATCTGACGCTGCCGACGATACTCCTTGTGT
>CAWWCC010000223.1:0-5245 GCA_963935315.1 uncultured Planctomycetaceae bacterium
CACGAGGAGTATCGTCGGCAGCGTCAGATGTGTATAAGAGACAGGCTAAGGGGAAAGGAAGTGGGGCCAGGTCTGAGGCAGAAACAGCGTCAGTAATGGCTAGTTGGTAGCACTGCTGTCATCGGCTATATTGCCAGTCAGAGCATAAAGTGGCCAAGGGGCATCCCGAATTGGCAAAGCACTATGGCTGCCTACAGAAGCGGATGAAAAAGGTGTGCTGGATTTCACATCGAAATTTACATCGAAGCTTGGTTCGGAATAAAGATTCCCTGCAGAATTTTGGCACCTATCGATCGTTTCGGAGAGGACGGGTGCAACTCAGTGATAGCCAAACCTTGAAGATTCCAAAGACTTACGAAGTGAAGTCTGTGTTGGACTTCCAGTTATGGCAAAGATTTTCGAAAAGCATTAAGACCCCTGTTCCCAAATGAAATGCCGATTATGCTGATCCCCCCAACGATAAGGAAAACAACAACCTGGATGCGACGGATTGGAGATGGAGCACGGGATCTTCTCTTTCCACCAAAGTGTATAGCCTGCTCAATGGATTTGAAGCATCAACCAGGGTGCGATAGTTTTTGCTCGACATGCTATCAGAAATTACCCCTGGTCAACTGGCCTACATGCCGATGCTGTGCCGCTCGTGTCCCTGAAATACCAGGTGTAGTAGAAACATGTATCCGTTGTGAAACAAGCGGGCATGCTTTTGACCGGACGCTTGCTCTAGGCAGTTATGACGGCTTGTTGCGAGATTTGATACTTCGTATGAAAACAGATCGTAGCGAAATGGTGGCAGCCATTTTGAGTAAATTGATTCTGGATCGCATGGAAAAATCCTTCAGAGCATTGGCTTTCGACGTTATTGTCCCTATTCCGATGGCTACGTCTCGCCGCTTGGTGCGGGGCACCAACCCTCCAGCAGCTATTGCAGAGATATTAAGTCGATCATTCCCTTCAGCCCCCTGTTTGCAATTGCTTACAAAAAGCCGTAACGCCAGTCCACAACGGGGTTTATCTCAGGCAGGGAGATTGCGAAATATGCAGGGACAGATCGGCATTCGAAACGGTTACCAACTGCGATCCCCTCATATCCTTCTCGTGGACGATACCATGACCACTGGAGCTACCTGCGGCGAAGCTGCTAAAGTCCTGAAACGACAGGGGGCCCCCCGAGTGAGCGTGTTCGTGGTCGGCCGTACACCGCAAGGCTCAAAGCCAGTCTTGTAACTTCTGCTTCGAACTCCCAGAATAGTTTGCTATGGAACTTCCTGACGCAAAACACGAAACGAAGCTTGGAACACTCGATCCTTTTCGACGTGCCGTACTACGTGGATTGGCCGTATTGTTGCCGCCCCTATTGACCATTGTCATTTTGGTATGGGTTAGCAACACAGTTGCCAATTACTTGTTGGTGCCATTTGAAGGTTTTGCCCGCAGCCAACTCATTTCTCAGTTTCAAAGTGAGATAGTTTCAGCCAAATCTTTAGCTGACGACGATCAACTTTATCAAAAGACCGAAGATGGGTTTGCGGTTCCCGTCGAATACTATGCTTTCGTCCAGGATGAATTGGGAGGGCGTGTGCCACCCACTGCCGACGAACTCATAAATGTTTACGTTGAGCGCCGTTTCTTACGTCGACATATTGTCATTCCCATCTTTTTATGTGTATTTGTCCTGGTCTTGTATCTCTTGGGAAAATTCTTGGCTGCAGGGGTAGGCCGCTTCTTCTGGATGCAGTTTGAACGCGTCATTAATCGTCTTCCTTTGGTGAGCAATGTCTATTCGTCAGTCAAGCAAGTAACCGATTTCTTGTTTAGTGAACGCGAAATTGAATACACACAAGTCGTAGCGATTGAGTATCCACGTCGAGGTATTTGGACTTTGGCCATGGTAACGGGCGAGAGTTTGCTGGATATTCGTTGTGCGGCGAACGAACCTGTACTTTCAGTACTGGTGCCGACTTCTCCGATGCCCTTTACCGGCTTTACAGTTACCGTAAAAAAAAGCGAGACATTGGACCTCAATATTACGATGGACCAGGCTTTCCAGTTTATTGTGAGTTGTGGGGTTGTTGTCCCGCCACAACAGATTGCTGAAGCCCAAGCAGAACGTGATCTCGGACTCAGAAACGTGCCTCCACTCAAATCTCCATCGAGTGAGTAGGCCGTCATGCATCTTCGAATTGGTACGCGCGCCAGTGAATTGGCCCAATGGCAAGCCAATTGGGTAGCCCAGCAGCTACGGCAAGGTGGAGCCTCGGTCGAAATTGTGGAAATTACAACCAGTGGCGATCTCGAACAAAGTGGTCCGATCGCCGCAATGGGACAGCAGGGAGTCTTTACCAAAGAGATACAGGCAGCGTTGCTTGATACACGAGTGGATGTTGCCGTGCATAGCCTCAAAGATTTGCCAACGGAGTCAGTCGAGGGGGTGATGCTTGCCGCTGTCCCCGAGCGCGAGGATGTAGCGGATGCTCTGATAACCAACCAGGGACTTACTCTGGACAAATTGTCTTCCGGAGCACGAATCGGTACGGGCAGCTTGCGTCGGCAAGCGCAGCTCAAACGTCTTCGAGCCGACCTGGAGGTGGTCCGTATTCGTGGCAATGTCGACACGCGTTTACGGAAGCTTGATGAGGGAGAATACGACGCGATCTTGCTGGCGGTTGCTGGACTTTACAGGCTCGGCAGAGCCGATCGCATCACCGAGCGTCTGGCTCCTCCCAGAATGTTACCCGCGGTAGGGCAAGGGGCCCTGGGGATTGAGTGTCTGGAGACCAATCAAGTGGCACGCAGTCTCCTTGGCCCACTGGATCACTGGGAGTCTCGCCTATCGACTACCGCCGAGCGGGCCATGCTAGCGCTCTTGCACGGCGGCTGCTCCGCTCCCGTGGGTGCCTGGGGACGTGTTGAAAACGGCACACTTCTACTCGACGGGCTGGTAGCAAATTTGGCAGGCACTCAAGTGCTGCAAGCTTCATCGACAGGAAACCCCGACGACGCACAGGTCATTGGCGAAGAAGTAGCCAGTCGACTACTTGACCAGGGAGCCGCTGAGATTATAGCTGCCACCCGCTAAGTTTTTAGCATAGGATGTTTCTGGCTATTAAATCCTGGCAATAAACGAAAGCATCTTACTGCTAGCGGCAGTCATTGCCACTGATATCAGGCTATCCGGCATTTTTCGCCGCAGTCATCTAAGTTGCCAATCGATGCTAGCAACCGACTTGGGGGCAATTCCACTCTAGTTTTCTAGAGGATCCTGGTCTGACGAATGGGAGCCTTTAAAAAGGCACGCGGTATGCGTTGAGAGAATGTCGATCGCAGGGGGGCAACCTGCAATCAAGATTCGTGCACTCATGTCTTACGGAATGTATCTGTCGGCCGAAGGAGCTGGTGTCCAAGCACAACGGCTTGAATTCATTGCCAATAATCTGGCCAATTTGGAAACGCCCGGATTCAAACGGGATGTACCCGTCTTCCAGACACGCTTTGCTGAAGCAATCCAGGAGGGGAGTGCCTCACCTGGAGACAAATCAGAAAACAATGTGGGTGGTGGAGTTAAGCTCCAAGAAGTTGAGACAGACTTCTCACATAGTACCTTGCGTCATACCAAGATTCTGACTGATTTTGCAATCAATGGCGAAGGCTTTTTCAATGTTTTGGGTCCTGATGGTGAAAAGATGCTGACGCGGGCCGGCAACTTTGAAATTGATATTAACGGGCAACTGGTCACGAAGAGTGGTGGTTTTCCAGTGCTTGACGACTCAGGCGGTATTATCAGTCTCGAGGCGAATCAGCATTGGACTCTCGGCCCAGGTGGCATGATTAGCCAAGGTGGCGAAAACACGCCAGTTGGCTTGCGACTCCCACAATCGTTAGGTGATCTGGTCAAAGTGGGTACCAACATGTTTCGACCCCTGGGGCCCACCACTGAGGTGCCAGCCGTTGATCGCGATATTCGTCAAGGTTACCTGGAACAATCGGGCGTCAATTCGACTCGTGAGATGTTGTCCATGATTGAAACCTCTCGCGCCTTTGAGGCCAATACGCAACTTATCCAGAATCAAGACAGTATGGTCAGTTCATTAATCAGTCGAGTTTTATCTAGTTAAGAACAAGTTTTTCGGTCACTGATTTGGACTCGACCGTTTCGTTAAATACTCTTCAGCCTAGCTACTAGGAATCACTCATGAGCGTTCAAACTCTTTATACTGCTGCAACAGGAATGCAAGCCCTGGAAACCAAGCTTGATGTGATTGCCAATAATATGGCGAATATCAATACAACAGGCTTTAAGAAGGACCGGGCAAATTTTGAAGACTTGATTTACCGTCAAAACAAATTGCCTGGTTCTATCGATGCGGATGGCAATCTTACTTCTACGGGAGTGGAAGTAGGCCTGGGAGCACGCGTTTCGAGCACACAAACCAATCATACACAAGGTGCGATTCAAACTACGGACAACCCACTGGATCTAGCCATTGAAGGGAATGGTTTTTTCTCAGTCAGTACCTCCAATGGCGAATTCTATTCGCGTGCGGGCAATTTTGGAGTGAATGCGACAGGCGATCTAGTCTTGGGCTCAGCACATACCGGTTGGGTACTGAACCCCCCTGTCAATATTCCAGAAGATGCTATTGATGTTGTGGTGAGTGCGGATGGGCAAGTGCAATACCGCACAACAGGACAAACCCAATTGCAAACGGCTGGCCAAATACAGATTGCTACATTCATCAATCCTGATGGCCTGCTAAAGCTAGGTGACAATTTGTACCAGGAGACTGCTGCTTCAGGGACAGCCAACCTGGACAATCCGGGCAATCCAGGATTTGGAGTCATTTCTCAAGGCGCATTGGAAGCATCGAACGTCGAACCCGTTCAGGAGTTGATCGATCTGATCACTACCCAACGTGCATTCGAATTGAATTCGCAGGTGGTTCAGGCCGGTGACCAAATCATGCAAGTTGCTGCCAACCTTCGTCGTGGTTAATAAATCTTCACAACAGATTCTTGAAGTGAATTGACAGATTGATACTTATCGCCATGAAAAAAAAATTGCTATTCATGTTATTGTTGTTGGCCAGCAGTATTTCTGAGGGGGGGGCTGCAGAAATCGTTTTTCGTGCCCAGGTAATTCCCAAGGGAAGCATGATTCGCTTGGGTGATATGGCAGATATTTCTGCTGCCACCCCTGAGAGGATGCACGATTTGATGACCACTCCCTTATTGCCAGTACCTGCAC
>CAWWCC010000224.1:0-5241 GCA_963935315.1 uncultured Planctomycetaceae bacterium
CTCTCCTTACGCGTGCGGTGGTGGCAATTGGGGAACGATCACGATACTAGCTTTTCGGATTTCCATGATCTGGAACAAGAAATTGGAAATCTCAGAAGCCAACTATTTCGATTTGGTCAAGAGGTCAATCTTGGCATTGGCTGGCCCTGGAACGAATACAGCCCCATGGACCTGGAAGCCACCTGGGATTTCGAGCAACGCTCTGCAACTCCTGCGCTCAATGAAGATGAAATAGCAACCTATCTCCAGTCCCCAAAGCGTGTGGACGTCGCTCGCTGGACCTTGGTCGAACCTTTGGACCGCAGGTACTACGATCTCGAGACACGGACACAAGATCTGGTTCAGCAGATGCTAGCTTGCAAAATCAACGGCGCCGATGGCATTTTTATCTCCCAGCCTTTTGACGACAATCGAGGAATCATGTCCGACACTGGCGCACCCGGAGAATTACTCCTGCCCTGGAGAACTACGGCATCACTACTTAGTGGTGCAAAATACCTGGGTACGATCCGTCTACCCAAGGGCAGCAATAATCGAATTTTCGAAAAACTTAATGGCGAAATCTTTATGGTCCTCTGGAACAATCAGGAAAAAGACGAAATCCTCTACCTGGGTGACAACATACAGATGGTCGATGCCTGGGGTCGCGCTGAAGTACCGAAACAGAAAGAACACCGCCAGATTATTCCCGTCGGGTCTGCTCCCAAATTTGTTACAGGCTTGAATCAATTTGTGGCAAAGTGGCGCATGAATATGCAGTTCACCGAACGCAATATCCCTAGTGCATTTGGCACCGAACACGAGAATCACGTTTTGCTCTCCAATCCGTTTAGTCAAAGTGTTGGAGGATCTGTCAATATTGTCTCTCCAAACAAATGGCACATTACTCCTGATCGAATCGATTTTAAACTATCCGCGTTCGAGCAATCAAACCGTCTGTTTCAGGTTGTC
The DNA here is from genome assembly GCA_963935315.1 of uncultured Planctomycetaceae bacterium. Classification (GTDB taxonomy): domain Bacteria; phylum Planctomycetota; class Planctomycetia; order Pirellulales; family Lacipirellulaceae; genus Bythopirellula. The sequence continues at coordinate 952 of CAWWCC010000224.1, forward strand.
CTCCCATTCGGCACAAGTAGTGGAAATGCTCTCTTGCGCGCAGACTTTGAAATCCTAGTCGACAAAGTCTATAAATTCAGCGTCTATCGTGAACTCGTCGTAGGTGATGAACACATCGGAATCGAACTACATACAAGGTTGAACGAGAACGGCTCGCTAATCGTTGAACAGCGTATGATTAATCATTCCGAAAAACTGGTCGATTTTAAATGCCTTCTTTATGCCTTGGAACGTCGCCGACAACGGATGCAGGTATTCGGGCTTGGGAATAGCTACGATACCAAGACATACACTTATCAAAATGGGCATGATCTTATCGGCACAGAACTCTTGTTGCGAGCAGAAGAGCTGGGTGGAGATCGCGTGATTAACCATCGCATCATTGTAGAGCAATAGCAGCTTGTACGGATCGCATAGCTCCTTGTCCTGCTCCCCAGAAGCGATTAACATCAAGGCTTTGGAAAACCTTTCCATCGCCCTGATTCCCGGATCCAATAACCAATATGCCAACCCTTGGTGACATCGCAGAACGGCTCGAACAATTTGCTCCACAGGCTTTGGCTGAAGACTGGGATAACGTCGGACTGCTTGTCGGCGATGTGAATTGGCCTATCGAGCGGATCATGACTTGCTTGACCGTGACTCCCACCACAGTCCAGGAAGCACTTGAAAAGCATGCTGACTTGATCGTCTCCCATCATCCGCTCCCTTTTAAAGCACTTAAGTCCATAACTACCGAATCCACCGCCGGAAAGCTCCTGCTCGAACTGATCGGATCCAAAATTGGCATCTACAGTCCACATACGGCTTTTGATTCGGCTCCCGCTGGCATCAATCAACACCTGGCTATTGGCCTGGGACTTCAACAAATCGAGGCCTTAGTTCCAACCAGGGAGTCCAGCGAAGCGGATGTTGGTGCTGGAAGATTGGGATTCTTAGGTGAAGAGTTCACGCTTTTGGAAATGGCCGATCGGGTAAAAAACTTTCTGGGTGTCCAAACCCTGCAGATCGTTGGTGACGACAATCTCACGGTCTCAAGAATTGCAATTGCATGCGGTAGTGGTGGCTCATTTTTATCAGAAGCTATCGCCAAAGAATGCGACTGTTTGGTCACAGGTGAAACAAATCTACACACATGCTTGGAAGCTGAAGCGCGCGGTGTGGGTCTCATCCTGCCCGGACACTTTGCAAGCGAGCGCTTTGCCCTGCATTCGCTTGCAGAGTATCTCAGTGATCAAATATCGAATATTGAAGTTTGGGCAAGCCTCGCAGAACGCGATCCTCTACGCAGCGTGTGAAAACGTGTTTTGAAACTGGTTCTATCAACTTTTTGAAATGCACTAAGCATGCAACAAGACAACAACTCCGATGGCTTTCGTTTTCTGACGGCATTGCCTGTGTACAACGAAGTTAAGCACGTTACCAGCGTACTGAATGAAGTTGTAAAATATGCAACGGATGTCCTGGTCGTCGATGACGGATCGACAGATGGCACACGCGAATTACTTGCCAAACGCAATGATGTTGATATTGTTCTTCATGGTACAAACCGCGGCTACGGGGCCGCCCTGCACACTGCTTTCGATTATGCAATTTTGCGTCGCTACGACGTTCTCGTCACCATCGACTGCGACGGTCAGCATGAGCCCCAGAGAATAAATCAATTTGCCGCTGGTTGTCAGGCCGGGGATATCATTTCTGGAAGCCGTTATCTCGACAAGCACCAACCTCTTGACGAAGTTCCCATAGAGAGGCGTCAAATTAACAAGCAGATTACAGCCGAGCTGAATGCCATGCTCGGCCTCCATCTGACAGATGCTTTTTGCGGCTTTAAAGCGTACTGCACCAAGGCCCTGGCGCAGCTGGATTTATCGGAAACAGGCTATGCCATGCCGCTCGAACTGTGGGTGCAGGCTGCCCTTCACAAGCTGCAAATTGTTGAAAGGCCTGTACCGCTCATCTATCTTGACGAAGAGAGAAGTTTTGGCGGCATTCTCGACGCGGCAGATACACGACTCGCGTACTATCGAGATGTTGTCCATAGAGCCATGAAAAATGCTGGCCTGCTTCCTTTGGCGAAAGCTGACCCTCTCGCCCACGATACTAGTACTCAGCCATGCTCATGACTGCAGCGGGCAAATACCAACGTCTCCGCGCCCCTCAATTGGATGGTGCTATCGTATGCGATCCTCCCCAGCACCAGTTGCCAGGTTTAATACAGAGCAACCACAAACGACTCTTAGCGGAGACTCCAAAAATATGGGGACAACCTCTCGCTGAACTTGCTGCCAAAGCACGAGACGAAATTCTCACTGCAGCGCGCCAGTACACAAGTTCGTATACCAACATGGCCGAGCATCCTGATAAGGATTGCCCATTGGTGTTTCTTGGACATCAACCCGAATTAATCCATCCTGGTGTTTGGCTCAAAAATTTTGCAGCAGCAAGTCTCGCCAAAGCCAATGGTGGAATAGCAATCAACTTGATTATCGATAGCGATCTGTGCCGAAAAAGTGCCATCCAGGTACCCACAGGCACAGCGGCAAAACCCTATTTAGATACCATTGCCTACGACAAACATGATAGAGAACTACCCTTTGAAGAAAGCGAGATTCTTAGATCGGATCTCTGGGAATCTTTTGGACATCGAACCACAAAATCCCTACGGCCATTTGTGGCTCACCCAATAGTATCCTCATGGTGGGCAAAAAGTGCGATACAATCGCGCAGCACAAACAATCTTGGATTGGCACTCGCACAGGCCAGACATCTGTTAGAAATCGAATGGGGAGTTAAAAACTGGGAGTTACCCCAAAGTGCCGTTTGCCAAACAGAATCCTTCCGACGTTTTGCCATAAACATGCTCACAGAAGCTGAGCAATTGCGTGATGCTTACAATGACTCACTCGATGAGTACCGAGCAACCCACCGTCTGCGCAATCTGGCTCAACCGATGCCCAACCTCATTAAAACCGAAGATTGGATTGAGACTCCTTTTTGGATTTGGACCCAAAGCCGACCCAGACGTAGCGCTCTATTTGTCCTCCGGAAGAAGAAGACACTCCTACTCAGCAATCGAGAGGATTGGCAAGGCGAACTCCCCCAAAACCCGGATTCTGCCCTGGATCAGCTGGCAACCTGGGAAACAGAAGGTGTCAAACTCCGCACCCGGGCATTGGCTACGACCTTTTACACGCGACTTCTCTTAGCAGATCTTTTTATCCATGGCATTGGTGGCTCCAAATACGATCAGGTTACGGATACCATCTGCGAGCGTTTCTGGGGAATCCACCTCCCTCCTTACGCTACTCTGTCTGGAACGCTCAGATTGCCAATTGAACATCCTTCGATCGCGCCTCATCAATCGAGAGAACTACGTCAGAAATTACGTGCTCTAAAATATCATCCAGAAAAATTTTCACACCACCCCAAACTAAAAAACACCGATCCTCGGCAATTTACAGAATGGATCTCCAAAAAAGACAGATGGGTAAAAACAGCAAAAACACATGCAAACGCAGCACAACGTCATCAAGCAATTACGACTGCCAATTTGGCGATGCAGCCATGGGTTGCTAAGTTACAAAGCTCTTGGGAACTAGAGCTTATAAGATGCTTGGAACAATCCCGGATAAATCAACTATTGGAATCCCGAGAATATCCTTTTTGCCTATTCCCCCCCAAACAATTGCATGATTTTCTTCTGGATTTCTGATCCCCTGTACCTTAATCTCAAAGCAGAGGAAAGGATCATTCCTATGCCGAATCCAGAAAATCTTCTCTCCAAAGTAAAAGAGCTTAGTAGCAACTTACAACCTGCAGATGGCTTGTCTCGCGCTGACGGCTCAATATTATCGTCGGACAAATCCAGTTCGACTTATTTGCGCCGCTTGGGTGCAGATACCAAAATCGTGGTTGGTAATGCGGGCGACCATCCGCTGGTCTTACAACTTTTGTACAAACTTACCAAACGGCTATTGCCGAAGGTTTTCAGAGCCGACTGGATGAACCTTCTTACGAACCAGCAGATCGATTGCTACTCCGCCGAGGCAGTGAACTCATTGGTCATGCGCAGGTTTCTAAACAAATTGGTTGGTTTCAAGGACTGCGTTGTCCATTGGCGAGAGTGCAGGATTTTTTGACTCTGCCCGAGTACCGTATTGGTGAATTTGACGGGCCGCTTCTGAATATGGCAGAAAAAGTAGCCGTCGATGAGGGATCGACTCTGGCATTGGTGCGAACAGATCACCCTGAAAGGTTCAAGTTGAACAACTGGACTTTCTGTCGAGG
>CAWWCC010000225.1:0-5211 GCA_963935315.1 uncultured Planctomycetaceae bacterium
GATAGGAGTCCGTCTCGTGGGCTCGGAGATGTGTATAAGAGACAGTTGGGCTTCTCGCACATCAATCATTGGCCCTATGAAGGTTGACTCGTCTTTGGGGTCGCCAGAGATCAGCTCCTGGGTGGCGGACACTAATTTCTCTTTTAAAGCTTCATAGATTGCTTCGTGTGCAACTATGCGCTGAACGCCAATACAACTTTGGCCAGACTGGTAAAATGCGCCAATAATAATACGCTCGACAACATCTTTAAGATTGGCATCTTCATCCACAACACAGGCAGCATTACCCCCCCAATTCTAAAACCACTTTTTTCTTCCCAGCACGTGATTTAAGATCCCAACCTACACCTGGCGATCCGGTAAAACTTAGAAGTTTGAATCGATCATCGGTCGTAAACAAATCGGCTCCGTCACGTCGACATGGTAGAATCGAAAAAGCCCCCTTAGGCAAATCAGTCTCCGAAAGTATTTCACCAATAATTAGAGCACCAATTGGGGTACGACTTGCAGGCTTCAATACAAAAGGACAGCCCGCAGCTATGGCCGGAGCAACTGTATGAGCGGCCAAATTGAGTGGAAAATTAAATGGTGAGATAAACGAACAGGGCCCGATTGGTACTCGTTGGACCATGCAACGATAACCTCGTGCGCGGGGAGAAATTTCCAGGTTGATTGCTTCGCCATTTATGCGCATGGCCTCTTCAGCTGCCACACGAAAAGTGTCTATCAATCGCGATACTTCACCTCGGCTATCCTTAATAGGTTTGCCAGCTTCGACACATAGTGAATACGTCAAGTCTTCTGATCGCTGTTTAAATCTTTCGACACAGTGATAAAGTATCGCTGCTCATAGGGTGCCATCCGTCACATGGGTTCTGACGCCTCCACAGCAGCAGAGATAGCACTATCAATAGTGGATGCATCTGCGCGCTACCCGAGTGGCAACCTCACCCGTGTATTTGTCAGTCACAGCTAAATCGCTATTAGGACATGCAGATTCTCCTGCCAGGTAATACGGGTAGCTTTTTTGCAACATGCCTTACTTTCTAATTCTCAAAACTAAATATCAATAGCTTCCAGGGATCCATAACCGGGATTTAAAGCCGACCACTTTGTTCTTGAATTTCATGATTCAATATCCGATCATTCTCCGAATAGTCGACGGGCACATCTATAACATGAACACCATGCTGCTCATGACATTCAGTCATCAAGGGCGCCAATTCCTGAGCTCGTTCGACTCGATGACCAAACGCTCCGTAACTTTCGGCATATTTCACAAAATCTGGATTGCCATAATCAAGTCCAAAGTTATCAAATCCCATATTGGCTTGCTTCCACTTTATCATTCCATAAGCATTGTCTCGCAGTACGAGTACTACCACATGCATCTTGAGCCGCACAGCGGTTTCGATTTCTTGAGAGTTCATCATAAATCCACCATCACCACAGATTGCCATGACCTTGCGGTCTGGATATACCAATCGAGCGGCCATTGCCGATGGCAACCCTGCACCCATGGTCGCTAGAGCATTATCTAGCAGGACCGTATTGGGCTGGTGCGCTTTGTAATTTCGGGCGAACCAAATCTTGTAAACACCATTGTCCAGTGCAATGATTCCGTCGTCCGGCATCACATTTCGCACATCCGCAACCAGCCGTTGTGGATAGACTGGAAATCGATCGTCATCTGCTCCCTCCTGTTCGTGCGTTTCTCCAGCTTCTCGTACTTTCCTAAAATAAGAGAAATCCCAGCACTCTTGTCGAGTAACGCGCTCATTAAATTGCCATATACTATTCGCAATGTCACCTAGCACTTCAACCTGTGGAAAATATACAGGATCGACCTTGGCCGAAAAAAAGTTGACATGTATCACTTGCAAACCATTAGCATGCATAAAAAAAGGCGGTTTTTCGATTACGTCATGGCCCACATTAATAATCAAGTCTGCGTGTTCTACTGCACGATGCACAAAATCACCCGTCGAAAGTGCCGCATTGCCAAGAAATCGAGGATCGCGTTCGTCCACGACACCCTTACCCATCTGAGTTGTAACAAACGGGATATCTGTCAACTCAATGAATTGTCTCAGCATGCGGCTTGTCAAATTACGATTCGCAGCAGCACCTATCAAAAGCAAGGGATGCTTAGCCTTGTTGATCAATGCAACTGCAGCGCTAATTGATTTTTCTTCAGCCGTTGGACGTCGGGTAATACTTGCATCAAGAAGATTCGCACTCGTATTTTCACTAGCAATATCTTCGGGCAACTCAAGGTGCACTGCACCCGGTCGTTCCTCTTCGGCAAGTCGGAAAGCCTCACGGACATGCGAGGGTATTTTTACCCCACTGACAATTTGTTGGGTATATTTTGTGAGCGGTCGCATCGTGTCAACAATGTCCACAATTTGAAATTGCCCCTGCTTGCTGATTTTGATGGGTTTTTGGCCAGTGATCATCAGCATTGGCATCCCACCAAGTTGTGCATACGCTGCAGCGGTAACAAAATTAGTAGCACCAGGTCCCAGAGTTGAAAGGCAAACCCCCGCTTTGCCTGTCAAACGCCCATAGGTCGCTGCCATGAAGCCCGCCGCCTGTTCATGCCGCGTGAGAATTAATTTAATACGGCTGCGTGAGAGAGAATCAAGCATGTCCAGATTTTCTTCGCCGGGAATACCAAAAATAAACTCGACATTCTCTTTTTCAAGAGATTGAACAAACAAATCAGATGCTTTCATGTATAGTCTCCCGGAACCATGCTTCATGCCGGCTTGAGGGTCAATAAAACTCAGATGAGAATCCATCTGACAGCAATTTAGCGGTCTCTTAAGCGTATTGGAATACTCTTGGCGATTTTCGACTAGCCCACATATTTCATCAGTTTCACCTGTCGTTGTCGTGGCATCTTGACCTAATCCAATCTCCCCAGGCTACACCCATACTTTGTCTAGCAATCCCCAACGAGCCCAAACAACCAGTGATCTTAGAACGCTCACCTCTTTTCAACCTTTCCCATTGTCTATAGAGTCTTCTGTCGACACGTATTCACGAATCCTCACCTGGAAATCCAGATCACATAGATAATAACAACTATTGTTACCAACAATCCCAAAGCAAGCAGGATGGTTTCTGCCATGCTACCCTCATCGTGCCCCTTTGTAAGATCAGAAATACTTTTGAAGGCAGTACCCAAAAACACGTACAAAACCGTGCCAGGCAGCATTCCTATCCAACGGGCAAATAAATAGTCGCGTGTGCGTACTGTTGTGATGCCCAACAGATAGTTCGATACATTGTACGGAAAAACGGGGGACAATCGCGTGAGTAACACAATCTTAAAACCGGCAGCTTCGACAGCCCGATTAACTGCGGAAAAATTGGGATGCTCCTTGGCCTTCTGTTCGACATAGTCTCGCGCTAAAGAACTGGGTATGATATCAGGCAGGTGACAACCTCTTCGGCAACAGGCCTGTAAGTTCTCTAATTGATTTATATCAGGGGTGATCCATGGCGTCCGTAGCATTAGAAAATATTTCTAAAATATACCCGGGCGATGTTCGTGCGGTACGCAATATCGATTTAGAGATTCAAGACGGCGAGTTTCTTGTTTTGGTGGGCCCATCAGGATGCGGTAAAAGCACAACCCTGCGGATGGTAGCAGGACTTGAAACCATATCGGATGGCATCTTGAAAATTGGTGATCGGGTTGTGAATGAAATTCATCCCAAGGATCGCGATATTGCCATGGTTTTTCAGAATTATGCTTTATACCCGCATATGACCGTACGGCAAAATATGTCCTTTGCATTGAAAATGCGCAAGACATCCAAACCTGAGATTGAAGAGAGAGTCCACTGGGCGGCAGAGATGCTGGGCCTCAATTCGCTTTTGGAACGCAAACCGAAGGCGCTTTCTGGCGGACAGAGCCAACGCGTTGCTTTAGGGCGCGCCATCGTGCGAAAACCGGCCGTTTTTTTGTTTGACGAGCCACTCTCTAATTTAGATGCCAAGCTGCGCATAGAAACACGTGCTGAAATCAAACGTCTGCATCGTGAACTTAAAACGACTACTCTCTATGTCACCCACGATCAAGAAGAAGCCATGACGCTTGGAGACCGAGTGGTCGTGATGCAAGACGGTTTGATCCGGCAAATCGATACACCACTCAACATCTACAAGCATCCTGCCGACAGTTTTGTTGCCAGCTTCTTGGGCATGCCACCCATGAATTTTTTAAAGGGCGAGATCATACTTCATAAGGATCAACTTTGGTTTGCAGCTGAGGGAGTACGACTATGCCTGGATAAAGCTCCTACAAGTTGGTTAGAGGGCGCAACACAACGGGCCATTGTTGCCGGTATCCGTCCCGAAAGTTTTAGCTTCTCAAACAATCATGCCGAGTTAGAAAAGCACAGCTTATCCGCCACCGTTCAAGTTATAGAGCCCCTTGGTAGTACCATGGATGTCTATCTGCAAACTAGCGCAGGAAATTCTCTCATTTGTCGTACACCTGTAGAGCAAATCTCCGAAAATGAAAAAGTCACCCTGTACGTTTCTCCTCAGGACATTCACCTCTTTGAACCTGACAAGCCAGGCAATGCCTGCACTGCTACAAAATACGGACATAGCTTGCGCAGCTTACAAGAGCAATTGGCTTAGAAGTGCAAGTGCAGCGGACCAGAAATTGAAACCGGGAGAAAGTGTTTCTCGTGCTGCGGGCTAACGTTTTTCGTTGTGAGAGACCGTAAGTAGTTTGCTGGCAAAGAGGCCAAGTGATTCCACCGGAAGCGTATTGTCCATACGTTGGGGATGGAATTGCGCAGGCCGACGCTGTTGCAGCAAGCGACTTTCGCATCTCGGAGTAGAATACTTGTGAAATATCCGGGCTAGATAGCCAAGGCTGTAGATGAGGCAGCCAGACTCACCTCCTGGATGTCTCCTTGAGTGTCTGCACAAATGATTACATCCCCTGGATTAAAAGTTTGACCACCAGGTGGTTGCATAATCAAATTACCATCAGCCGTTTCGATGGCTACAAAAACAAGGTCTCCTAAGCGACCTCCCAGTTCCTGCATAGACTTGGCGACCAGGCTTGAATCTTCCTGAACAATCGCCTCGCCTAAGGTCAAGCGACTGTTAGGACAGCTATCCGACCGCTGAGGGGGGGGGGGGGGGGGGGGGGGGGGGGGGGGGGGGGGGGGGGGGGGGGGG
>CAWWCC010000226.1:0-5189 GCA_963935315.1 uncultured Planctomycetaceae bacterium
ACTTCCATTCTAGGCCGGATGGCCACCTATTCGGGGAAAGTGATCTCGTGGGATGAGGCAATCAACTCAGAGATTGATCTGTCACCCAGGGAATACGATTTCAAGGCAGATCCACCTGTGCTTCCAGACGCTGAAGGCAGATACCCCGTGCCCGTGCCAGGCAAGACGGTCGTCGTATAAATAGGCTCTATATTAAAACTGTACGGGATTATTTGTCGATTTCGACATGCTTTTTGTTTGACTGTCTTGATTGAGCAGACGGGTTCCAAGGCGGTCAAGAGAATCCGTTGTGAATGTAGATTGTTCTCAACATTGGCGGGAGTGATCGCGGCAATCTCAAGAGGGATTTTGATTTGTGTTCCGTTAATCATGATCGCGACTTTGTCACCAGCCATTTCAACTTCGCCCACAATGATCGTACCAGAACGTAGCGTCACTTCTTATTGTGCCAGGGCTCTGCCAGCAGAGAGCCAAGAGGAAGCTGTGATGAGCAAGCAAACTGCGCTGGCTAAAACGGAAAGCGAATTGAACATGATCGTATTGCTGGGTAATTCATGATGCGAATTCCTTGTCGGGGCCAAGGGAATTTCTAGAACAGATTCTCTATAGTAGTTGGGGTAAGGTCTTCGTGGAGTTGAGCCAATTCAGATTTTTCCTACCCTGGTTGTCATGGTAAGGACTATTCTTGCCATGGTATCGCATGCCAGATACGAATGCACATAATACTGAGAAGCACCTATGCGCGTGGCTCTTGTCGTGTTGGCCACTAAGACTAGTTTCTTGTCACTTCACTCCGTAGCCTACCAGACAACGTTTCTCGGCTCACCTGACAGGAAAGCAGCCAAATTTTCTACGGCCGTAGCGAGTAGACGGCTACGTGCACTGCGCGTAGCCCAGGCGATGTGCGGTGTGATAATGCAATTCTCAACTCCCACGAGCGGATGGTCTGCCGGAGGTGGTTCGGTAGCAAGAACATCCAGGCCAGCGCCAGCAATTTTCCCGGCGGTGAGCGCTTCGGCCAGTGCCAATTCATCGATCAGAGGACCGCGACTCGTATTGATCAAAAAAGCGGTACTTTTCATTTGCTCTAAACGTTCGCCGTTGACCATTTTTTCGGTTTCAGCTGTTAAGGGGCAATGCAAACTTACCACATCGCTCTCCTGGAAGAGAGTATCCAGGGATACGGGAGTGATGGTGTCGGAACCCGTGATTTCGGATTGACTGGAAGCAATCACCCGCATGCCAAATGCATTGGCCAAACGGGCAGTGGCTTGCCCAATTTGCCCTAGGCCCACGATGCCCATGGTCAAGCCATCTAACTCGATAAGAGGATAGTCCCAAAAACAAAAATCCTTAGCATTGGCCCAGCGCTGATCCACGACTGCACGGCTATGATCGCTGGCACGTTGGGTGAGATTGAGCAAGTGCGCAAAAACCATTTGTGCTACGGACAAAGTACCGTAGGTTGGAATATTCGTAACCGGGATATTTCGGTTGCGCGCAGCATCAATATCAACAATGTTGTAACCTGTTGCTAGCACCCCGATGTATTGCAATTTAGGTAGTGAATCGATGATATCGTGTGATAGTACGACTTTATTCGTCAGAACAATTTCCGCATTCTCCGCACGCGGCAAAACCTCTTCAGGGCGTGATCGATCATGTATCGTGCAATCGCCAAGCGCCTGCAAAGGCTCCCAGCTTAAATCTCCCGGATTGAGGGTGCACCCATCTACTACCACTATTTTTTTAGTTTCCATAGGTCTGCCTTAGGTAAGTTTCAAAAGGACATCATCGCGGGGCACCTCTGGAATGTTGAGTTCGCCACCGTATTTCTTGATTTGGATAGGAGCGGGCCGGGAGGCATCAGCGAATCCTTCAATGGGTGCCCCCCAGCATAACGAAAAGCACAAAGATAAAGCGCCTAGAAGTTCTTGTCAGCATGAAGGAATCCAGGTGACTCATTAGTGCAAGCCGTGAAAAGTCGTTTTGGTCGATAGGTATTACGCCAACAGGACGTTGCAATTGTACCAGGGAAGGGGCTTAGCGGTACTGCGTTTTTGAAGAGTCGCAGTCCGCTTGTGGACCTCCATTCTATGCGATCCATAGGCTGAGTGAGTATGCGACCACGATCTGGCAGAGTGGCTATTACGCTGTCATTTGGCAGGATCTGCCGACACGAACGTGGCTGGGCATTGTCCCACCAGCATAAATGGGGTAATCTACGTGGCTACCAACAGGCTCGCCAGCGTAGCTTCAATTGGCAGAGCACCGCATTCGTAATGCGGATGTTGTGGGTTCGAATCCCACCGCTGGCTCTTGTGCTGCGCCCAGGCCTGAACAGGATAGATCTTGCTGGCTGATCGTTCCGCTGGCATAGGTCTGGAAGGCAAGAAGATCTAGATGACAAATACTGGCAGATTCACTGAATTCCGTTAAACGTTTCGCATATTAACTTACCCGTTCCGTAATTCCCATTTCGGTTCTTGCAGGAGTTGGCTCCCCATGTCGCAAGTTGTTGAAGTTGATCTCAGACAAATAGTTCTCACTAACAGTACGTTTGGTCCAAATGAAATTCACCAGATTGTGAATTCAATTTCGACGGAGTACAGTAATTTTCGTTCACTGCGTGATGCCGTGGGCGAGATGCAGCAACAGGCCGAACGTACGCCTGCGGCTTCAGCCCGTCTGGGAGTATGCCAGTATTTGTTGGGTCGCTATTCGGACTCGGTGCAGACTTTGACCAACGCTGATGGCGGTGCCTTAACGCACTTTTACTTGGGCAAAGCCTATCTGGCTCTCGACAAATACAGCGAAGCACTTACGGCTTACGAATCGGCAGAGCGAGCTGGATACAACCGGGATGATGTCGCCCTCGCACAAGCAGAAGCGAAACGCTACACGGGAGATATTCAGGGAGCCCTGACTTTGCTCGATAGTCTTTCGGGGGCTGTGGAGCAAACGAGTGAATACTTGTATCAGCGTTCGGCAACGATTTCGGCAATGGGTGGCAATTCTACAGAAGTCGTCGCTTTGCTGGAACGTGCTGTTGAAGCCGATGATACGCATGCAGGCGCACTCTTTGGCCTGGCACTCGAAAATGACCGGTACGGTAACGACGAATATGCCCGTCAGCTTTACGAACGAGCTGCCGCCCAGTTTCCGGTCCATGTGGGGACGCTTTTGAATTTGGGTCTGCTGTACGAGGACCTGGAACATTTTGAGCGTTCCAAACAATGTTACCAGCGGGTTTTGGAAGTGTATCCAGATCACCCTCGTGCACGGCTGTTTTTCAAGGATGCCGATGCCTCGCGCGACATGTACTATGACGAAGATGCCCGTCGCCGACAGGAGCGGATGACACAGATTCTTAGTGTACCAGTAACGGATTTCGAACTTTCGGTTCGCAGCCGCAACTGCCTGGAAAAAATGGGAATCATGACGCTTGGTGATCTTACCGAAACCTCAGAGCAGGAGTTACTCTCCAGTAAGAATTTTGGCGAGACCTCGCTGGTCGAGATTCGCGAAATGCTCTTATCCAAGGGGTTGGAACTGGGACAGTTTGCCAACAAATGGCGTGAAGAAGAGCCCGTCTACGATCAGACATCACTCAGTGATGATGAGCGGGCACTCTTGGATCGACCAATCGCAGACTTGAATCTTTCGGTTCGGGCGCGCAAATGCATGGTCCGGTTGGGCCTCTCGACAATCGGTGAACTGTTGCGTTGCACGGGTGACGATTTGCTGGAGTGCAAGAACTTTGGCGTGACGAGCCTCAACGAAGTTCGTGAGAAGCTCACCGAAGCAGGCATGAAACTGCGTGGAGACTGATTGGCACTGGGATAGCGGGTTGCCAAATTGAATACGCATTCGCAATCCTTTGGCTTTGAGTTGCTAGCAACGGATGCTGGATCGGCAGCGCGGCGGGCGACTTTGCATACTCCGCGTGGATCGGTTGATCTGCCAACGTTTATGCCTGTTGGTACTCTGGGTACAGTGAAGGGCCTGGATATCGAGCGGGTGGTGCAGACTGGCGCACAGATTGTGCTGGCCAATACTTACCATCTGGCGCTTCGACCAGGAGAAGAGACGGTATCAGCCCTGGGTGAGCTCCATAAGTTTATGGGTTGGTCTGGGCCAATCCTTACTGATAGTGGTGGCTTTCAGGTATTTAGTCTGGCAGATCGCGCCAAAATCACGGAGCAAGGTGTTACTTTTAGATCGCACATTGATGGGACTCTTCTCGAACTTACTCCAGAACGATCAATCGCGATCCAGGAAAAACTGGGTAGCGATATCATCATGGCCTTCGACCATGTAGTTGAGCTTCCCAATGATCCGGCTGTCGTAACAGAAGCAACTTGGCGGAGCGTCCGCTGGGCAGACCGTTGTCAAGCGGCAGCCCAGCGCAAAGATCAAATGCTGCTGGCCATTGTTCAGGGTGGCCTGGATGAGGAGCTTCGTCGTCAATCTGCGCGTGAATTGGTCAAGATGGATTTTGCCGGCTATGCCATTGGTGGCCTGAGCGTGGGGGAAGCACCTGCGGATATGTATCGCACTCTTGATGTTACTGTGCCCGAATTGCCTGGCAATCGTCCTCGGTATCTGATGGGTGTGGGTCGGCCTGAGGACCTCCTGGAATGCGTCGCTCGGGGCGTCGATATGTTTGATTGTGTGATGCCTACAAGAAATGGTCGAAATGCCATGGTATTTACCGATGAGGGCCCAGTGCGTCTCAAAAATGCAATTCATGAGCACGACGAGCGACCACTGGAAGCCAGCTGCCCTTGCCTGGCTTGCCGACATAGCCGCGGTTATCTGAGGCACCTATTTCAGTCCAAAGAGATGTTGGGGCCCATTTTGGCATCGCTCCACAATCTGACCTACTACCAGCGGCTGATGGCAGATATCCGTCGTGCGATCGAGCAGGGTACATTCACAGCCTTTCGGAAAGAAAAGCTGCGTTGTTGGGCTAAATCCGGAGTTCAACGGTAAGAATCGGGGGGCCCCGTTTGGCCATGAATCATGCCCCCACACCCAACGCCCCGACTCTGACACATCAGTCGGGTATTCTTGTATCTGGTTCCCGCTTTGGGGGTCCTTCTCACGAACGCCCTTGTCCCTTATGGCGCTTCGATTTATGCTGTCTCTTATACACATCTGACGCTGCCGACGATACTCCTTGTGTA
>CAWWCC010000227.1:0-5139 GCA_963935315.1 uncultured Planctomycetaceae bacterium
CCATCAATGGTGGCGCTGGCAACGATAAGATCGACGGAGGATCTGGCAACGATCGTTTGGCCGGACAAGCTGGTAATGACTCGATTACCGGCGGCTACGGTAACGATTTGCTAAACGGCGGTAACGGTAGTGACCGGCTTCATGGAGAAGCGGGCAATGACCAGTTGTTTGGTGGAACTGGCAACGATAGCCTGTACGGTGGAAGTGGTGCCGACGCGCTGTTTGGTCAACTTGGTGACGATCTGCTAAACGGTGGCAGCGGCACGGACTTCCTGGATGGTGGTCGCGGTTACGACGATATCTTCGCCGCTGACGGATGGCTAGATTTCATCGTTGGGGACTCACACGACAACGTAAGCAGAGACGTGTTTGACGTGATCGTGTAGCCTTCGACTATGCTATTAAACTACCAGTCCCGGGAGCTTGCCCCGGGACTGGTAGTCTTTCTTATGAATGCCTGGGGATACAACGCCAACGACTGGCAGAAGATATTCAACTACCAATAGCCGAATCTGCCGTCGGTTTTTGGTTCGATCGGTGACGAGGTCGTACGACCAGGCGAGAGCCTGGTACTGAGCACGTCGACAGATTCAGCTGTTTTTCTGCCACAATAGGGCAATTGTCGGCGACGGTGCTGCTTTTCAAGCACATGCATGTCCTGCTCTCGCCAGATCATTTCGCATGTTTGTTCGCGACTGCGGCCTTCGTCAAAAGGCAGAGCGCTGCTTTGGGGATCTGGTTGAACGAGGTGTCTTAAACAAGGGAGACGTTACACTGTTGCGAGGTTGCCGTCTGCTCAGAGCTGCCGAGCTAGTTGGTCGCTATAATTTGAAGTTGACCTAGATGGACTTCAAAAAACGCCCCCACTTTTCTGTCCAGGCTTCCATTTTCACGCCCCACTCAAAAAAACAACAAGAAGTGAAACAGACTATTCTGATCTGAGTGTAATCGAGGTCTTTGCCTATCGCATAGCTAAGCTAGAAGTTCGTCGGTCAGCCACCGGCTATCCGTCGTCACCATCTTCTGATTGTCGGCGTCTAACCCGAGTGCTTTTGTCTGAGTCTCATCCCCCAAAGCCCGAGGGCGAGAAGAATAGCTGTATTGGGTTCAGGTATGGATGTGCCTCGATTGATCACAAATGCTTGTGTGCTGTCGATAGGCACGGCTAAGTCGATCACCTCGTTGGCGGTAATTCCACTGTTGTAGCTTGAAGAGAGGTATCGATAATCCACAGTATATTCGGCGGCGACGACATTACTGTTGTAGATCATGGTCACCTGGCCGGGGTTGGTGAAGGGGTCGTAGCCCGAAAGCCCCAGCATCCCTCGAACAAGGTGATCTTGAAGGGGCGCTGTTGAAGAGAGCGTTCCAACATCCAAAGCGAAAAAACCTGGCACAGACCAGCTAAGGCTCGTTCCATCGTATCCGTTGCTGAAAAGGTCGTTCAGGCTGTCACCCGACAACGTCTGGACCACGTCAAAAGAGCTGCCGCTTTTGTCAAATCCGTAGATCTTCGTCCAGGACGCATGTGAAGCAGTGGAGCCTGTTAGGACTGACAGCCATGCGCAACTCGCAGTGAACAAAACCAGCTTGCGCAGGTCCGGCCCTCCTGTTCTTGAGTTCATTATTCAACTCCGGGTAAAAATTTAAAGGTTCATTTCAAATCGACAAAGCCCCTTCCACGCCTACCACCCCAGGACGCAGCAGGTGTCAGAAGTCATATGCCGGTCGCCGATCTCCAACTTCCCGTGTCGTCCATGTTTAGCTCGGGTACGGGGCAGTTCGCGTCAGCGGGTAGCTATTCTCTGGGCGCACGGCCAATTCTTGGTGATCCGGATGTAGCATGTTCACTTTAGCAGTCGTCGTGGGCGTGTCAATTATTTTAGGGGCATCCAAGCTCTATTCGGAAACCGCTGTCCCAAAGACCCGACAGACGCGTGAGGTTAGTGTATTCGGGCATTTGGTCAGTTCTACTTGCTTGTCACTGGCGAACCTGTGGGTGGATTAGCGGTTGTTTTAGGGATTGGCGATTACCATCGACGGTGGGAAGAATTTCTTCTGTGCCGTTGTCATTCGTCACTAATTCGCAAATGCGATCACGGATTATCACCTAAGACTGAACCACTTTTAGATGTGTGGACAGGGTAGGGCGGTGATCGGTAGGTGGCCATCCAGTTTCGCGTACCAGCGGAATGATCCTGGGGCACGATCGCCGTTTCAGATCGAGACGGCCGTCTCTCATCGAGACACCGGAATCTTCAGTGGCGAGGCAACTTGGTTCCAATAATTTCATCTTAAACCTTACGTGGAAAAATGCTTACCCTGTCAACGCACTGTGTTCACGTCAACTGGTATGTGAATTGCGGTTCTGGAATCCCGCAATCGAACTCCAAATCCAGCAGGCAGCGGGTGCAGAGCAAAGGACAACGGTACGAGACCTCTGCAATCGGCAATCACCCTAACCTTTGTCAGGACAATCGCATGAGAAAAACTATTTAATCAGCTGCCTCCTGCTGGTCACGGGGCTCGTAGGGCTGTCGGCATTTCGTCGCAATTTGGCAGCCCCAGGCAACTCGTTTCGGTATGGGACCAGAAGATCAGTGCCCGAAAGTTATCGTAAAAATTCACCCCGGCAAGAACGCAAGAGTCCCCACTGTTTGGCATCAGAGACCATTTGCTGATACCCGACGCCTGTCGAGAAAAAAATTAGTCGATCGGAGTTCTTAAGACCCTGCTCGCTAGCGATCTAATTTACCACGCATTTTAAAAGGAGAAGTGAACGTGACTCTACAAACGACAACTCGCAAACTCATTTTGCCAACCAGTTTTTGCATCTTTTTGTTAGCTGCTATGCCAGTCGATGCCACGCCACTTACCGGTTCAGGCGCTCATCTGCCGATTCCGACCATCAATCCCGCCTGGCAACCAGGAGTGTCGGCAGCCCGTGTTGACGCAGGAGGTACTTTTACCGGTACCTGGGTAGCTCCTGTTCAACCGGACTGGGTCGGCACGTTCAACGCAACGGGCCCGATCCCCTCGTCGGTGAATTCGGGAATAGCCAATTACGACTTCACCTCGCTCCCGCTAGGTTTTCTTCCAAGTGGAACGTTTTTTCTCTTCGGCGATGTTGATCAAGGGTCCACTCTGGCAGAAAAAGTCGCCCTGACCGCCTATAACGGTTCGGGAGATTTGTTGACGACTCCCTGGCTTGACGAAACGTATGCCGTACAGGGTCCAGGGACTGGATCGGCCGGTTCCATTGCTGCCGGAGACATGCCTGCCTGGTCATGGAACGATCCGACGTCTCCCAATACGTATGTCATTGACGGTTCGTCCGTCACCGGCGGCAACCCGAACGTTGCATTCGCGCTGGTGAGCAACCAACCAATCTACAGTATGGAACTCGACAAGCTTACAACCCACTTCGGTTTTGTTCTGGCCGCACCCAGCGTACCCGAACCATCAACACTGGTGATCGCCTGCCTTGGTTTGCTGGCTGTCATCCCCCAACGACAACATTGAAATGACAACAGCACACCAGTTGTTCAACACCGGAAAAAATCGGGAGACCGTTGTGGCACAGGTCCCATTACTTGCCCTGGGGAAGAATTTATCCTTCATGCGAGACTCTGTTGCATTCGTTTTCTCAGACGTCCCAAGTTTTGTTGACAAGAGTTTTTACTGCAAAAATAAAAGGTCCCCGCTGGGACTCGCCGCTCGGGCTAACAACCCTGCGACCATGTCTGACAGCGTATGACAATGACAATGGCAACGGAGCTTTTATTACCAATGGACTTTTCATTCACTGAGGGTTGGCGCATCGAAGCGACTGTATCGGAACAGCTTCCGCGGAAGTCCGCTCGGGTGAAAAGACTTTCAATCACAGTTGTTTTTGCGAGGACGCAATCGTCAAGCATGACACACAAAACAGCGAGTATGTGGCCAATAATCCCTGAGTTGTTTTTGCAAAATATTCTTGTGGGCTTAAGCTCTTCGTGGTAGTCTGGCACGTTAGATTGAGTCCCAAGCAGGTGGGGAGACACGCTCATGAAGCTTTCGACAATTTAAAATAGAAGCCAAAAAAACCACTGACGGCCTGAGTATTAGTTACACAGGGCGGCAGTGTTTTTTTTGTTAGCAACTTCAATGTTTTTTTGTTAGCAACTTCAATCTTGCTTGGTCCATGCGGACCATTCATAGAGATACTTTTTTGCCTTAATTCGAGAGGGAAGCTAATGACTATCAACTCTTTTAGAAATCACACCCAAATTTCTCCATGCTCCATTCAGAATTCATCGACACTCTTCTTTGGAGCGGCATCTATTTTACTTGCACTAGCCTGCCAGCCAGTTACAGCTTCTGGAAAGAGAATCAGAGTGCTGTCTGCTGTACGCCTACTGCTGGGACCTTGTTTAGCCCTGTTGATGGTGGCGCCCGCTTGGGCAACTACGGTCACAGTGACCGCAACCGCCCAGGTCGACGTGATCAATGATGATGGCTGGCCGGGACAAGCGCTCTCCGACCACGTCATGATCGGCGATACGATTTCGGCAACCTTTGTGCTCGATAGCAATGCGTACAACTCGTACCTTATCACGGACCACTTCAACCCTTTTGACTACACCGCTGAATACCGGACGAACTGGCAATACCTGATCGATTCCGCCACGATTTCAGTATCGAATCCGTCTCCGATTGTCATGGTGACAGGCACTGATGATGGAGGCAATTTGACGCGTACCCGAAACGAAGTCTACTACAACTCTTCCCCAGCCGGTGCACTACCGGATGAAGAGACAGATTACATGCAGCTTCGGGCTTCAAGCGCAGATTTTGAAATACTCGGTACCCCCACGGGCCATGGGGGTTACTTCGCGATTTCCCAAGAGCACAATTCGCAGGGTATGACTTCGTGCGATGACGAAAACTTCACCTGCCTGTTCCAGAATATCTCGGGTTCGCCCGGGGGATTGCCCTGGGACAGCCAAACACTATCTCTCAGCGTCGCACGCTACGGCTGGGCGTCGGGGCAACTGACTGCGCTTTCAATCACAGGAACACCCGTGCCCGAACCCAATACCGCGCTGCTCTTGGGTGTGGGGCTTGCGGTCTTGGCGACTCGCAAACGCCGAAGAGGTC
>CAWWCC010000228.1:0-5118 GCA_963935315.1 uncultured Planctomycetaceae bacterium
CGCAAGACTTATACAGCAGAACAAATCATCAGCAAGCTACGCGAAGCGTAGGTGCATTTCCCCAAGGGTCTGAAGGCTCCAGCTGTCAGCAAGAAGCTGGGCATTGCCGAGTAGACTTACTGCCGTTGGCGCACGGAGTACGGTGGCCTGCGTACCGACCAGGCCAAACCTATGAAAGAGCTCGAAAAAGCAAATGTTCGACCGAAGAAACTTGTAGCAGATCAGGCTTTGGACAATGCCACTCTGAAAGAAGCCGCCTCGGGAAACTTCTGAGCCCGACCCGTAGACGCGTAGCAGTCCAGCATGTGCGTAATGCACTAGGGCCAAATCGCGTCAGCGAGCGATGGAGAAGGCATTACAACACAGTTCGTCCACACAGCAGTTTAGGGTATCGTCCCCCAGCACCAGAATCGAACCAGCCCAAAGGAGAGTAAAACCGTAACTTAAAAACTGGTTTCACCCTTGGGGCGGGTCAACCCGGCAGTGCCCAGAAGTCTGGCAACATCTGCTACGGCAGGAATGAGGGCGCTAGAGTATTCCTAGATCAATATCAAAGAACAATCTACCACAAGAGAATTGAACGATTACGCTGCTAGGCCAGGTCTCAAGTGACAGCTTCCAAGCGATGGGGTGCGCACGGCTCTTACTACTCACTTAAGAAAAGACCGATGTTCAAAGCAGTCGGGAATCGCACCCATCTTGAACAGCATCGTTTTCTAACGACTATTTAGTCATCCGCCAGGGGAGCTCGCCCCAGGACGTGGTAGGTCGGTCCATCGCGATCTAACTCGCTGCCGAAGATGATCACTTCTTCCACGGTCATGGTGCCAGGCCCCATTTCTTCTTGAGCAGAAATATGCTTGCCAAGTGCTTCACCAGCGTGACTGCCCTTGCCGACCCGGCCCAGGGTGAGGTGCGGGATGTAGCGTCTTGCTTCGGGGCGAAAGCCGAGATCTGAAAGACAATCTTCGATCTGTGTTTGCATGCAGATGAGGGTTGAGCAGTCATCCCGTGACCCTAGCCAGATTGTTCTGGGGCGGGTTGCGGAAGGAAAGGCATTCAAGCAGTCGACGGACAATGAGAAGCAAGTATATTGTGCGGCTACCTTGGCAACTTCACGACAGACATCAAACAGTTGAACGTCGCCCACATCGCCCAGAAATTGGAGGGTCCAGTGCAAATTGTCTGGAACGACCCAATTCACATTGCTTGTCAATGGCCGGAGAAGATGGATTGTCTCTAGGGCCATATTTTGCACTTCGTCCGTAGCTTCGATAGCAATAAAAGTGCGAGTTTTGGACATGTTTTAAAAAATCTTTTCAGGATTCTACGAGCAATGAACAGTCTGTCCAGTCGCTGGGAGGGCGGGGCTCCCGCCGAGCCCGAAACTTCAGACTAACGTCGGCAGAGTCATTTTGCCAGTTTACGTTTTCCCCCCGAACCTCAAGGATGAACCATGGGGAGATTTTAAAAACTCAGCATGCGACGATAGTCTTCCATGCGGTTTTCAATATCTTCACGTGCAATTTCTTGCATTCGCTCCAAGCCAAAGCCTTCTACGTTGAAGCTGGCCGTTAGGATGCCGTAGGCCATTGCCGTTTTAAGAGTTGTGGGCTCGAAATTGTCTTTTTCAGCAAGATAACCCATCATGCCACCGGCAAAGCTATCGCCTGCGCCAGTGGGGTCGATGACCTTCTCTGTAGGAAAGGCAGGCATGACATAGGTTTCGTGTTCACTAAAGAACATTGCGCCATGTTCGCCTTTTTTAATTACGACAAAACTGGGGCCCATCGCGCGAACCTGATGGCCTGCGGTAACCAGATTTTCGGTTCCCGTCAGTAGCCTTGCTTCGCTGTCGTTGAGCACCAACCCGTCTAATTGGGTAAGAAGCTTGTCGAGGTCTTCGCGGGCCGTGTTGATCCAGAGATCCATCGTATCCGCTACGGCCAGCTTGCGGCCGGGAACTTGAGAAAGCACTTTCATCTGGACAGCGGGCACCCCGTTAGCCAGAAAAACATATTTTGCACGACGATATTGTTCAGGCAGAACGGGATCGAATTCGCCAAAAACGTTCAGCTCGACTGCCAGCGTGTCACGGTCGTTCATGTTGTCGTGGTAGCGTCCGGTCCAGGTAAACGTTTTGCCATCTTCGACGGTGAGTAGACCCGAGGTGTCAATATTGCGCGAGTTCAAGAGACTAGTATGTTCCGTTGGCCAGTCGGCACCAACCACCCCCATTAATCGAACGCCGGTAAAAAAACTGGCAGCATAGGAAAAATGAGTGGCGGAACCACCCAGCAGGTTGTCACGCCGCTCCTGAGGGGTTTCGACATTATCTATAGCAACAGAACCGACAACAACCAAAGGCATAATAGAATCCGCTAATTGGGGGCAGTAAATCAGAAATTGAATAGGCAGCGACGATTATGCCCCTGATTGGTCCTCGGTCGCAAGGGGACGCTAGCAAATTCTGCTCTGGCTTCCATGAGCTCACGTTGACGGGCTGTATTCCAAGGGATACGATCCCGCTCGATTTCCACCGAGATGCGTCGGTCCCAGATAGCTCAATCGTAGTGAGATAATTAGAAATGGATGCTTTTGCAAAAGTCGAAGCCGTGTATGAGAAATTCGGAGCAGAGGAACCCTACTATGCGGTTCTCAGCTACGATGAATACAAACAGGACAATCTTGATGCGGAACAGTTCTTTCGAACTGGAGAGGAACTCATCGACGAGCGTCTGCAAGCGATTGCCGATTTTCCCTTCCAATTAGACCCTAACCGCGCCTTGGATTTTGGTTGTGGTGTAGGACGACTCACGAATGCATTGGGGCGTCATTTTGATGAGGTAATCGGTGTCGACATCTCATCGACAATGATCGAAAACGCCAACAAGTTGCGGCGATGTGATAACTGTCAGTTTGTAGTCAATAAACAAGAGGATTTGTCCCTGTTTCGCGATGAGCATTTCAGTTTTATATACAGCGACATTACCATCCAGCATATTCCGTCACCTGCCTCTGAGAATTACATCCGTGATTTTGTACGGATCCTGAAACCAGGTGGATTGGCCTTGTTTTTGGTTCCAGATGGGCCCTCGCATTTGCAAGGTTCGTTGCCGGCACGCGTCGATAAGTTTTATCGTGAACAGTTCAAACCGTTTTACAAACGCATTCGTGGCAAGCACGAAGTACAGATCCATCGCCTGGCCCAGCAACGCATTGCGCAACTGGTTTCCGAAAGCGGAGGCAGGCTACTGCGGACGGAGCCTCATGCTCGCTGGGCAAACCGTCCCAAACGGTACAAGCCTCTCTATTACTGGGTGACGAAGTAAAAGTCTTCTATTCAATCATAATTGACAACTTGACCGTCATTGAACATCAGTAAGTGCTTGAAGGTTGTAGGGTCAATATCTACAGAAATGGAATGTACGGATCCGTCACATATTCCCCCCAGAAAGATTCCTGGATGGAGGGAGTTTGATAAGCCACGGAGTGGGTCCCGTTTGTCCATTTCCCAGTCTTTAGGTTGCGTCCAGATGGAAGCATGCTCGTCGTTGACTTGCAGGATTGCCAGGGTATTAGACGAGCCATCAATAATATCGCGAAATCGAATCCCCTCTTTTTTGAGGCCTTGGAAGATGCTGTTGCTACCCTGCACGCCCAGGTAATGGGTCCGTCCATCGGTCACTTGAAGTCTGGAACTGGGATCCAAAAAGAGCTCAGGTATCAGGGATATTATTTTTAGATTGTGCTCGCTGTCCCAGGGTTCATCGAGATGAAATCTGTCGTATAGCTGCGTTTGATCCAGGTAAGGCAGCATGTGAACCCGCCAACTTAAGAGAGGTTTGCCCGTGTCGTCGCAGCTGGCATGCGCTGGAAAATGGCCGTGGGCAGATTCGTAATTAAGTAGAGATAACATGATTTGTTTTATGTTATTCATCGAAGTGTTTCTTCGTGCCGCTTCACGGGCTGCTTGTATGGCTGGTAGTAGCAGTGCGACGAGAACACCGGAAACTGCGGTCATTGTCAGGGCAGAGGACGCTCCATCTCCTGGTTGCATGCGAAATAGAACGAGTCGATTTCCTTCAACGGTTGGTTTGAGTGTGGTTGAGTATTTTGATACGAGTCTTTTTTGGTAGCGGCCTGTGGCTTGCTGCACGGGATCTGGGTCTTGCAGGAGTCGGTCGGCTTCTGCATGCACCTGTTGACGCACAATATCGAATGCCTGCTCGACAAGCCCCATCAGCTCATTGGCATCCGTTTCGTCATTGGCTTCCACGATTATCTCGGTGGGTCCGCCACCCGTAAGGTTCAGCCGAAGTTCTATGTAGTGAATATAATTGGGAGCCATCGTAAATGGTTTGAACGTTTCGGGAATCTCGGTATGCATCAGTCCGAGCTGGATGAGCGGGCGCAGGGGAGTAATATCGAGGCAGGCATAAAAGTCATCTGTGGTAGCGCCCAGTAGTCTGTTTTGCAATTCATCACTAGTTCTTGAGGAGTTGCCTTGGACTAGTTTCTGTAGCGTTGCCTCGGGAGCAGCAACAAGTGTCTTGTCTGCCGGAAAATAAAGACTTGGCAATTGAGGAACACTACTGATCAGGTGGGGCCGACCGGCCAGCTCGCCCGGTTGGGTGTGCTGCGTAAATTGCTCCTTCAGTTTGCCAACAATGGGGCTGGCGAACTGAGCGGTAAATGAGTAACTGGGAGGATTGAGTGTGGGTAGAATTGACACTGTCAGATGATGTGCTTCCAAAGGATCGATGCTCACTTCTTTGAGCAGGAGAGCTTGCAAGATTTCGATGGGCATCATTTCTAAAAGTGGGGAGTTAAGTAATTGGCTGGGGCTGGCCGAGGCCACCAGACAAGAATTTGAAAGGCAATAAGCCGACTCCCAGGGGGCTGTCTGAGGTGTTTGAGCGCAAACTGTCAATGTTGGAGATAACGCTGGGGAAAAAGTTGTGACAATTGTCATGAACCAGCACATAGAGCAAAAACGTAGTCGTCGTGAGAAAAACATTGCACGCGCCCTTGCAGAAGTTTGACAGAAGAAATTGACGTGGAGATTCTCCTGTCTCTTATACACATCTCCGAGCCCACGAGACGGACTCCTAGCTC
>CAWWCC010000229.1:0-5097 GCA_963935315.1 uncultured Planctomycetaceae bacterium
ACAAGGAGTATCGTCGGCAGCGTCAGATGTGTATAAGAGACAGAGTCCTAGCAACCCGAGCCGCTTGCCACGATACGTGTGTCGTCGAACCCGCAATATTCATTACTTCCTGCTAGGAATCCTTTGAATACTCATTTCCTAATTGACCTTGGAACAGCTTTGTGGCTTGGCTGTATAGGAGTCTGCATTGGCAGTTTTCTCAATGTTGTCGCTTACCGGATGCCTTTGGGCCTTTCGGTCGTCTGGAAACCCTCACACTGCCCCAATTGCAAGCATTCCATTCGCGGATACGACAACGTGCCCGTATTAGGTTGGCTTTGGTTAAGGGGTCGCTGTCGAGATTGCAGGGAGCCAATCGCACCCCGGTATGCGATCGTCGAAGCAGTCATGGGGCTGGCATTTTTTGCACTAGCGTACACTGAACTATTTAGTGGTGGAGCCAATTTGCCAGGTGGTCCGATTACCAATTTTTCGGGTGCCCTGGAAGTCGTGTGGGATCCACAATGGCAGATCATCGGCATCTACATGTACCATTGCACGCTGCTCAGCCTGTTGATGAGTCTGGTGCTGATTGGTCAAGACAAACAACGGATACCCTTGAGCATCGTTCTCTTTGC
Source organism: uncultured Planctomycetaceae bacterium (assembly GCA_963935315.1). Lineage (GTDB taxonomy): Bacteria > Planctomycetota > Planctomycetia > Pirellulales > Lacipirellulaceae > Bythopirellula. The sequence goes on from CAWWCC010000229.1 coordinate 618, forward strand.
TACTGCAATGATCACGACATGCTCCATCAAGTTCCCCTACCTTTATACGATGGCAGATACATCCGATGATCATCTTAAATATCTCGGATTCGTCAAAGCTGTTGCCGGGGCACTCGTGCTGTCATGGTTCTCCTGGATCGTGCTTGCTGTTCTGTTGGTTCGAAAAACTAGTCAAAAACTATTCAACTACGGCGCCTCAATAGCGATAGCGCTGGCAATCACCGGTGGTTTTTTGGGCATCGAAGGTACTTGGGCTCTGCTAGTGTTCTGGGTAATTGCAAGTTTCGTTATCTTTCTCAAGAACAAATCTATAGGAGCACATACCTATTCGATTCTAATCCCTCTGTGGCCAGCGACACTCGTGTTTCTCATTTTTTGGCGCCTGTGCACAAAGTCATGACATGCAAGCACGATTAAGGACTATCCCAACAGTTTTGCCACGTCGCGTGCAAAATAAGTCAGTATCCCATCCGCCCCAGCTCGCTTGAACGCCAGCAGGCTTTCCAGCATGGCCTTATCTCGATCCAACCAGCCATTTGCAGCCGCAGAAGAGAGCATGGCGTATTCGCCACTCACCTGATATGCAAAGGTCGGCACACCAAAGGTCTGCTTGACACGCTGTACAATATCAAGATAGGGCATGCCCGGTTTGACCATCACACTGTCCGCCCCCTCGGCAATGTCGAGCGCCACTTCGCGAAGTGCTTCCTCACTATTCGCTGGATCCATTTGATAAGTCTCTTTACTGCCACTGCCCAAATTGCCTGCTGAGCCAACCGCATCTCGAAAAGGACCGTAGAATGCCGAAGCATATTTGGCAGCGTAGGCCATGATTTGAACATCCTCAAAATCCGCATGGTCCAGGGCTTTGCGTATCGCGCCCACACGACCATCCATCATGTCCGATGGGGCGATGATATCACAACCTGCCTCAGCTTGTACCACCGCCTGCCGACAGAGCATGGCAATAGTTTCGTCGTTCACCACATAGTCCTCTCGCACCAAGCCATCCTGCCCATGGCTGGAATACGGATCGAGGGCCACATCACAAACGACTCCAATGGAATTACCATAGGCAGCCTTGACGGCACTCACAGCGCGACATACCAGATTGTTTGGGTTGACTGCCTCTTCGCATTCGGGAGTTTTCAGTTCCGATGGAGTCGCTGGAAACAGAGCCACTGCTGGGATCCCCAACTGCACTGCCTGGCCAACTGCCTCCAACAAAAAATCGATGGACTGGCGTTCCACACCTGGCATCGATGGAATCGGTTCTTGTAATTGCTGGCCTTCACAAATAAAGAGTGGCCAGATCAGATCATCGACCGACAAATGGCTCTCACGCACCAGACGACGTGACCAGGACTCTCGTCGCAGCCGACGCAGCCTGGCCTGGGGATACTGCGCTGAAAAAGGTTTTTCTGCCATATCAGATCAATTGTTTTGCAAGAATATTACTGAGTGATCATTCGGTCTTCCATTATCCAAGCAGCAAGCCGTAAAATCTACAGGCAAAATACCAAGAGGAGTCTCCAGGTGATTGCTCCAAGTCCAATCTATCGGTGACCTCCCCCCGTTCCAATGTCATTCCCACCTTAAAAACCTCCCAAACGGCCCATGTCTGCGCAAGAACCCAAAATGGCACTCGGACCATTTCAATTTCGCCCAGCCCATGTCAGCATCCAGGGGAAACCCGCTTTGCCCGATTGGCAGGGACCTCTCCAATTTGCTCTCTGGTGCCAGCGTGCCAGTCCATGGTGGATTGGCGATATGATCAACCGGGGCGAGGATCTCTATGGCGAAGAATTTGGCGAAGTCTGTGGTGCCACACTTTCCACAGAAATGGTCAGCCGTTACGCATCGGTGGCACGGCGAGTGCCCGCCCAAAATCGCCGCCCTGCCCTTTCTTGGTCAGCTCATGCTGCGGTTGCCCGTTTGCCCTTGGTAGACCAGCGCCGTATGCTGACTGCAGCCGAACGTCAGGGTTGGAATAGCGATCAACTCCGAAAACAAGTTCGTGAATTGATTAACTCCAGAAAAAAATAACCTGGCAAGTCCTTGCTTTTCGTGAACTGAATACTGCAGGCTCACCCCCGAACAACTCAACCTTCAAGACACCATGGTTGTTCTCACTTCACCTCTATTAAATAAACCAGTTTCAAAACACGTTTGCAGCCAGCAGAAATCCATTTCAACATCAGATCTTCAGCACCCTTTGTTCCCGAACTCTTACACCAGTTGTTTTTTGAAAAAGGGTTTTCGTGATTCCTATGGCATACGACACCCCTTCTCAATTTGCTCTTGTGGGCCTGATCATGTTTTTGGGGAGCGTCGTGCAAGGATCTGTCGGGTTTGGTGCAGGCCTGCTGGGGGTTCCCGTATTAATCCTTTGTGGATTTTCGTTGCCCGAAGCGGCCACGGTTAATGTGGTTTCGACCAGTGTACAAAACTTAACGGGCACCTGGAAACTCAGATCTTATTTAGAACCGAGCGACCTGACACTTCCTGTCGTGACCAGATTCCTGGCTATTCCTTGTGGCACCTACGTTGCTTATCTAGTCGACCAAAACATTGAAGCTGCCCAGGCCAAACAGATCATCGGTGTCATTCTATTACTGACGCTAGGATTTCTCTGGGTAGTCCGCGTTCCCCCCCGTGAGCATGTGCACTTAGGTTGGAAATTATTGGCATTTTCATCCTCGGGACTCCTGATGGGCTTTGCTACCATGGGTGGTGTTCCCATGATTCTCTATGTCAATTCGTTGACCTGGTCAACGAATAAGACTCGGGCATTTCTGTTTTTTTGCTCTGCCTCAGCATTGCCGGTGATCGCCCTGGCTTTCTGGATGGAACACGGGAAAAAAATCCTATCTGCAGCCACCACAGCGTCGCTATTGCTGCCACTGGTCTTCGTTGGATTGTGGCTAGGACTGAGTATGGGGGATCGGATCTCAAAGCCACTCTTTCGACGCATTACATACTTGCTAATATTGGTGGTCGCTTTGATCGCCATTGCCAGCCCCCTGTACCAGTCTGCGTATCCCTGATCAATTCACCTCTCTGAGAAAAAATAGACACCCGTATTATCCGGCCACCAATCGTTACGATCAGATGACCTATCAGCCTGCGGGCGTAGTGGACTCAAGCTCCCTGCGGTTTCCCTGGGACTCTGGCACAACTTTGGCGATGTGGATGACTTTGAAAATGCCCGTTCGATTGCCCTACGAGCATTTGATTTGGAGATCACCCATTTTGATTTGGCCAACAATTATGGTCCATCACCAGATTCAGCAGAAACGAACTGGGGTAAGATACTCAAGCAAGATTTGGCAGGCCATCGTGATGAACTCATCCTCTCGAGCAAAGCCGGTTACACCATAACGAAGCAGACAGCGATAACGCACTAAGCAAAAAACCACGTGAAGAAACACATCGTAACGTGTGGAATAATCCAGTGTGAAATAATCCAATTGTTTCACAAAACATTAGCAGATCACCTTTTTATTTTAGGGGCACTTAATGCCCACGTAAAAAAGTAACAAGCTCCCCCCCTCGGCAAAGAAACTCCACCTGAGACAAGACCGTTCTAAGCGCAAATTTATCAGCTTCTTCCTGACAATTACAAACAAACGGTAGGCTTCCCCAAGAATTTTGCTTTTTTTATACGTTTAACTCCGCTTCTTTTGTGACACTTTGGCTGCCTTGGCATGAAGACCGCAGTTTTATAGTGAAACTTGCTGAGTGACTTGTGAATTCTAGGGAAAAGTAAGATTAAAACCGCAAGAAACGGGTCTGAAACGTGAGTAAGCGGGCAGTTTGGTCAGTCTCAATTGCCATGCACGGAACGCCACAGAGGGCGTTCCCTACAGGTTTTTGTTAGATGAGGGATCCCCGAAGGGGACGATTCGAGCTTTAAATTCTTACTCTGTGTTGCAAAAACTCCCTATTGCGGAAAACCTTACCAGGATCACACGTCGTAGGGCATTAGAATTTCGTCCGGGGACAATCCTACAATGCTGTGGAAATTGCCGTTGGCAATGGCCCCACCTAGTTCTGTTACCTGACGGAAATACGAATTGCTGGCTCGTGTGCCCGTATAATTCTGGATAAGTTCCTGGCACAACACATCCGCAGAGGCGCGAACAATTTCATCCGACTGGCGTGCTCCGTAAAGTGCCGTACAGAGGATAACGATCAAATCCTGGCAGCGAGCCGACAATTCGGCCATGCGGCACTGCCGGTCGGCGAGTGTGAGTTGGAATTTGCTCATCGTGCTGCTGATTTCTAAAGCCATCTTCTGCATCATTGTGCAGGCAAAAGCGGCGTGACTCTGCAACTCAATTGGCATCGAAGGCAACTGGCTTTTGGCGGTGGGCAACAAGCGCTCGGCTGCCATCCATTTCAGGTACGGTAAAACGACACCTTTCAGCGCCCAAGCTGTCTCTTATACACATCTGACGCTGCCGACGATACTCCTTGT
>CAWWCC010000230.1:0-4998 GCA_963935315.1 uncultured Planctomycetaceae bacterium
ACAAGGAGTATCGTCGGCAGCGTCAGATGTGTATAAGAGACAGCAATTCGATCATGGAACGTGGTCCCGTATGGATGCTCGCGACCGCGGCCATTTATTGCTGAAACTTGCTGATTTACTGGAAGAGAACCTGGACGAACTGGCCGCACTCGAAACTCTCGACAATGGCAAGCCCGTCAAAGATTCACGCGCTGCCGATTTGCCTCTCGCGATAGACTGCATACGTTATTACGCAGGCTGGGCTGACAAAATCCAGGGAGAAACCATTCCAATTCGTGGAGAATATTTCTGCTACACACGACGTGAACCCGTCGGTGTTGTTGGTCAGATCATTCCCTGGAATTTCCCTGCGTTAATGGTCGCCTGGAAGTGGGGACCTGCATTGGCCGCCGGTTGCACAATCGTCATGAAGCCCGCCGAACAAACGCCTCTTTCTTGCCTGCGCATGGCCCAACTGGCCCAACAGGCAGGTATTCCTGATGGTGTGATCAATGTGGTCCCCGGTTACGGACCCACAGCTGGAGCTGCCCTGGTACGCCACCCGGGCGTTGACAAAATTGCGTTCACAGGAGAGTTGGCCACTGCAAAGATTATTCAGCGCGAGGCGGCTGATTCCATGAAGCGATTGACATTCGAGCTGGGCGGCAAAAGTCCAAATGTTGTCTTCGCTGACGCCGACCTGGACGCAGCGGCAGCCGGAGCCCACTTTGCATTGTACTTCAATCAAGGTCAATGCTGTTGCGCTGGCAGCCGGCTGTTTGTTGAAGATTCCATCCACGATGAACTCGTTGAACGACTCCTGGAACAGAACAGCAGCCGTCAATTGGGAGATCCCTTTGATCTCAATACCGACCAAGGTCCCCAAGTGGATCAGGCGCAATTTGACAAGATTCTTCAATATGTCGAATACGGCAAACAGGACGGTGCCCAATGTTTGTCGGGGGGCAAACGGCATGGCGATCAGGGCTATTTTGTGGAGCCTACTTTGTTCACCAATGTGACCGATGAGATGCGTATTGCCACGGACGAGATCTTCGGACCGGTCCTCAGTGTGTTGAAATTCAGCGATGTCGACGAAATCGCTCGTCGAGCGAATGACACCAATTTTGGCCTGGCAGCAGCCATTTGGAGCCGAGATGTTGGCAAAGCTCATCGCTTTGCCAGCAAGGTTCGTGCGGGAACTGTGTGGGTGAATTGCTACGACGTTTTTGACGCGGCCGCCCCCTTCGGTGGTTTCAAACAAAGCGGCTTAGGACGCGAGTTGGGAGAAGCTGGCCTGCAAGCGTACACCGAATCCAAGACGGTTACCGTAGCCTTGCAGTAGTGTGCTTAGCAAAATGCGCTAACAGATTGGCACAACGGATCCGGTCTTCACCGCTTGCTTATCTCACGGCTGACTCAGAACGCTTGGCAACCGAGAGATGGCCGAAGAATGTTTCCTCGCCGCGGACAACGTAGAATTTTACTTTGCCGGCACGTGCTAATGTGTCTGCATGCTCCACAATGAAGCGAATGTCTTTTTCAGAAGCCGTAGTCCAGCGATGCATTTTCACCAGCACATCGCCTGTCTGCACCCCTTGCTTTGCAGCCGAACTACCGGGACGTACCGACACCACACGCATGCCGCCGCGGTAAGGAACTTCCAATTCTTGAAACGAGTCCAGAGGCTCAACTTCCAACTTAAGGCCCAAGGTATCCCAGGACGCTTGTTGCAATGCAATGGCTGAGCTTAACTGTCTGGTCGTCCCTCTTGATCTCTTATGGGAACGGTTGGCCAGCCTTAGATCCAACTTCAGTGTCTCATCACCACGACGCACAATGAGCGGCACCCTCTCACCGCTGCCACGCCCCAAAAGAGCACGCTCTACATCCAAAGGACGATGAATGGATGTCTTGCCAATTCGCTGGAGTTGATCTCCTCGCTGCAGACCGCTTCGCTCCGCAGGGCTTTTTCGATCGAGCCTGGCAATGGTTACGGGTCCAGTAGGACCATCAAGCGATAAGGCAGTCATCCCATGCCAATGGTTGTCAAGTTTTTCGATGCTTAACAAGCGTGCCGCAATCTCTAACGCCTTATCCAGTGGAATAGCAAAACCAATTCCTTGTGCACCTGCCCGCACTGCCACATTCACACCGATCATTTCGCCATCAATATTCAGGAGCGGCCCTCCAGAATTTCCAGGATTGATGCTGGCGTCCGTTTGGATAAGGTCAAGGTATTGCTGCTTTTCGTTAACTTGTACATTTCGATGCAGAGCACTGATGATTCCTGTAGTGACCGTATGCTCATAACCAAAGGCGTTGCCGACAGCAATCACTGCCTCACCTTCCATCAAGTCCTCAGAAGTACCCAATCGTATTGTCTGCAAGGGAGATGGAGTACGAATGCGAATCACGGCCAAGTCTGTCGTTTTGTCGTAAGCAACCACCGATGCGACATAAGTTTGTCCACCAGCAAGGGTAATGTTGATTCTACGTACACCGGCAACAACATGGTGGTTTGTCAGAATGTAGCCTCGTGAATCAATGACGACACCCGTCCCCATCCCATTGACCTGTCGAGGCGAAGTTGGCGTACCCTCGGCAGACTCACTGACAGATTTTTGCCCCTGAATATTTACAACTGCTGGTCGAGCATCTCGAACCGCGCGAACAATAGGAGTGATACGATGACTGGCCAGACTGGCATCAGAATAGAAACAAAGCCCTTGTAAAATCATGAGTAGCCAAAAAGATCTAGCAAACGGCTTTGCTAGCATGGCCAAACGTGAGCGCAATTTGTGCATAGTGGGTCGTTCCAAAGTCAAGTTGCGCTCTGCAGCAGATACTACAGAGAATCAGCCGAGCGGGAATTTCGGACACTGCCTTGTAGTCCACCTATCTCTTCCACATCTGCTTCGACGACCTAAGTCTTTCCCCTGCTTTGTTGAGCTTCGACCTGCGATCTTTGCAGGCAAAAACTCACATGCCCTTCAGGGAATGAAGCGGATGAAATCTGCGGGCTAGAAGCGAGATCGACCACACGTTGCGAAGTGCTTAAACGTTACAACCCGTTGCCGGTAGAGTCCGCCTAGCCTGCCAGCAGTCGCGATAGCATTGCTATCACCTCCATGCCAGCTACTCTCGGCCTGGAAAAACAAGCTCGGGACCGAAAGGTGCTTCAACAGCGCCACGAAAAGAAACAGGAGCTCGCGGGTTTGCAGGTAAAAAAACCGAACGAGTAGGCACCGGCAAGAATTTTGGGGGTATTTCAGGCTTGTGGCAGATGGGAGGAGGGCCTGGCTCCACACAACATTTTCTGCCATGGTGGCACGGTGCATGTGCACAATCCTGGAAGATACCCTCTTCACAGATCTCCACACCACAGTCGCAGGCAAAAGGTTGTGGACAGCACACTTCTTCGGGTCGACCATTCGATGGATAGCAAGGACAGGGATGATCACAACAAAGATTTCGGACGGCCCGACCCAACTCGCATTGATTGATCAGATCCACACAGTCATCAGGAATATGATGTAAATGGTTAGAGCAACAACCACCACAGACGGTTGCTACCATAAAAACGAATACTCTCGGTTTGAGAAGCTGTCGAAGCAAAGTGATTTCCCGCTAGCAGTCCTAATGCTTTATAAATTGAACAATGCGCGCACGCATTTCCTTACTGGGTAAATCGACGATAATGATGCCTCATCTTTTGCCTAACCGGTAAACTTTTCCACGACGCAGCAAGAGTGCTAGCGCCGGCGTGCAGCACGCCAATAAGGTGAGGAGAAGGAAGCAACTGAGCACGGTTGCCGGTGGCAAGCGGGCGCAGGGCGGTAGCAATAGGGTTGGTATACGCGCGGGCATCTCACGTAGCCGGATCCGCCAGGATTCGGGCGGGGGGGGTAGAGCAACACATAGTCATCCGGCAGAGCCCAGAAGTCTGGCGACATCTGCTACGGCAGGAATGAGGGCGCAAGTGACATCTTCCAAGCAGTGGGGGGTCGCACGGCACTTACTACTCACTTACGAAAAGACCAGATATTCAAAGTAGTAGTGCAATTCCACCATCCTACATCTAAATTATGGCTTGACTGGCGATCTTACATGCCTCACATGCTTTTATTGGGATCGCAACTCTCAGGCCGTTTGCTGTCCGCGTTGTTCGTATCCAAAAGAAGCTTGGGCACAAACTGTACTAGTAAGAACAAAGCCAGCATTACCAACAACGTATGGGGCCAGTATTCTGCGACTGAAAAGCCCAGCAACTCGGCCAACCAACCGGCTGTTAATAATAAGGGAACGAGCACAACCAGTACGCCGCATCCCAATGCCGACATGGTACCCTTGAATGCCAGTTCCTCGGTTAATTGCTGGGGATGGATATCGATCATTCGCCCTCGGCGGAGGCTAATTTCGATCGTATCAGTAAGTTCCATGGCGTGCAAAGCTTCCGACCATGTGGAGGAATCGCTGTCGCCAGATTGTACAGCAGTTACAAAACGCTCGAGGACTTGAGTAGCAGCAGGATTCACAGGGTGGGATGTAGAGTTAGTTGTTCCGTCGGAAAATATTTCTGCCAGAGTGGACTGCCCGGCAGTGCTAAGCTCCGTAGTCACCCGGCCTTGCTGGCAAACAAGTGTCAAGCGAGGATATTCCGACTGTTGCTTGGGCCCCACAGACCAATGCACGGGCACCTGACTGGAGCCCAACAACTGGACGCTTAGACCCGAGTAGGTTGCTGCTACATTAGGGGACCCGAGAGCCCCCAGACGATCCAATCGCCCGGCAACCTGTCCTAGCAATTCGACATCACGTGCAAAGTGCCATAACACCTGCTCCCGTGTACGCCTTTCGAGAGGCCTTTCCCAAACGATCTGCTCCACTGCCCCCAGTTGTGGATGTCCTTTTTGCACCCAAGCAATGATTGGCTCAAGAATTATTCTCTGCTCAAGGAGTGGATTATAATGGTGCAACACGGCACCACCCTCACTGCGTGCCATATCGATTTCGTAA
>CAWWCC010000231.1:0-4935 GCA_963935315.1 uncultured Planctomycetaceae bacterium
ACACAAGGAGTATCGTCGGCAGCGTCAGATGTGTATAAGAGACAGCTCGATACTTGGCTTATCGAGCAGCTTGCAAAATTACAAAAAAACCCCAAGCAACTTGGCATTGATCCCAGCAGCGTGGCCAAAACTTATGTACTCGACTACTCATCACCCAACGTAGCCAAACCCATGCACGTTGGACATATCCGTTCAACAGTCATCGGAGACGCACTCTGTAACGTACTGCGACAACTGGGTCATCGTGTGATTAGCGACAATCACATCGGAGATTGGGGAACGCAGTTTGGCATGATCCTCTACGGTTACAAGCACTTTGCCGATGAAGAGGCACTCGAAAGCAACAGTGTGGCCGAGCTGAGTCGACTGTACAAGTTGGTTCATCAACTTATCGATTACCATAGTGCCCTGCAAGAAAAAATCCCTGCCATTGAGAAACTTATTCTAGAACACGTGCATCGTCTGGAGGATATGCACGACACGACTATTCTGGAAGATCCTAAAGAGCAGAAAAAAGCTACTAAACTACTTCGACAAACCGAGACACAATTGGCCGAGTTGCGTTCCAATCTGGACAGCTTACGCAACAAGGTCGCCGTTATTGATGAAGACCCTCAACTGGCCAGGTACGCATCCGAACACCCGAACATTGGCAAATCCGTGTTGGCAGAAACAGCAGCACTCCACCAGGGCGACTCCACGAACGTGGGTCTCTGGAAACGGTTCTTACCTGCCTGTTTGATTGAGATCGAAGCGACTTATAAACGACTTGGTGTAACTTTTGACCATACACTTGGCGAAAGCTTTTATCAGGATCGTTTGGCAAACGTCATCAAAAACCTGGACGAAAAAGGACTGATCCAGGAAAGCGAAGGAGCCAACTGTGTTTTCCTCAAAGGCTTTAAGGCTCCCTTCATTGTGCAAAAAAAAGATGGAGCATTTCTCTACGCAACCACCGATTTAGCCACGATCGAATACCGCCGACAGAAGTGGTCACCTGATGCGATCTTGTACGTTGTCGATCACCGTCAATCCTTGCATTTCGAACAACTTTTTGCCACAGTGCGATTGACTGGCTACACCGACGTCGAACTCCAGCACATCAGTTTTGGCACCGTACTTGGTGAAGACAACAAACCCTACAAAACACGCTCGGGTGATGCTGTGGGACTTAGTGGCCTTTTGGACGAATCGGTAGAACGTGCTTTTCGCACAGTGTGCGAAAACGACGACGCCCGTAGCGAACCGCTTCTCTCGACAGAAGAGCGTCAGCAGGTAGCAGAACGTATTGGCATTGGTGCAATCAAATATGCCGATTTGGCCCATAATCGCACCAGCGACTATGTATTTAATTACGACAAAATGCTTGCCATGAACGGCAACACGGCCACCTACATGCAGTATTGTTATGCCCGCGTTCGCAGTATCTTTGCCAAAGGCAACATCGACATTGAATCACTTCGTAATTCAGACACATCGATCTTACTTAATGAACCAACTGAGCGAGCACTTGCGATTGGACTGTACCGTTTCAGCGAAGCCCTGGAACGTGTCGCTGCGGATTATCGCCCAAATCACCTGACTGCGTATCTGTTTGAGCTAGCCAGCATCTATTCCAGTTTTTTCGAAAATTGTCCCGTGCTAAAAGCAGAAAGCGAACACGTACGAAATAGCCGCCTACTGCTTTGTGATTTAACGGCACAAACGATCGCCAGAGGACTTAAGCTACTGGGTATAGAAACCGTTGAAAGAATGTAGTGTTCGCCTTAAGTTTCATGTCTCTTCTGCTTCTGAAGAGACTGGGTCTAATGTATCTGGATCCGAAATCTCCACGTCTGATTTTGACTGTTTCGTGTATTCCTGCAAAGATCTCTGGAATTCTTCGTTGTCCGGGTCCGCTTCAATGGCCTTTTTTTGCCAGAGAATTGCTTGATCCAAGTCGTCAAGTACAAAGTGAGCACGTGCCAAGGTGTCGAGTATATTTCCGTCTGCATAACCTGTCAGCTGAGCAGCGCGGTCACTGATAGACAAAGCTTTTCGCACTAAACTCGTTTCGCTCATTTTGTTTGTAACAAGTGACCAGGCCAAGCGATTCAGCACTGCCGCATTGCCATCCAATTCACTGGCAAGCTCATCAAGATATTTGATCGCTTCTTCTGTGCGACCCATTTGGACCATGAACAAAAATCTGTAGTTTAAAGCCAGCAAGGGGCTGGGAAGGCTCTTTTCTATCTTTGGCAACAATTGAAGTGCCTGTTCCCAATCCTCATTTCGAAGGGCATTCGCAAAGGCGTCCTGCAGTAGGGTCTGCCGCTTTTCTTCTAACCTTGCATTTTTTGCTCCCTCACGATCCCAGGAACGCTGTGTGATTTTTTCGAGTGGCCCATCGATTCCACCCGGGTGTCCAATCCACTCAATCTTACCATCGAAACCGATAATAAAAGCACACGGGACCCCACTCTCTTCAGCCGCTCTCATAAACTTGATACTGGTAGCTGAACTATCATCAGACGCCACAGTATAGCGCATCAGATCATTCCAGGTTTTCCCAGCCTTGAGTGCAATACTTAAATCCGCTTCTTTTTGCAAAAAATTCTCTATAACTCTTGAGCTTTCATTTGTCACACCAATAAAGGTGACTTCTTCGCCATAAGTTTCCTGCAACTTGCTCAAATGAGGCATACCCGCTCGGCAAGGAGGGCACCAAGTTGCCCAAAACTCAACAACATATATTTTGTTTTCTTCGTAACTCTCAACAGGAGTGCCCTTAATCCAATTGGCAATTTGGAGCAGAGGGGCTGTATCACCAATATTTAGATTGGAAGTTGATTCGGGTGAGGGTTGGGGACTTTGATGGTCCTGCTGCTCAACTAGGGAGGCTTCATGCTTGGCAGTTTCTGATGTGGTCGTTTCCTGGGGAGGGGCCGTTGAGCTGGAACAACCAATCCAACTCATGCTCAGCAGGATTGCTATAAATAATCTTCCGTGAGTTTGGAACTTATTGCGTAGTACACGATTTGCCAAAACTCTCTGCAAAAGGTTCAACATATCGGCACTCCGTTCAGGGTGATGGAAGACTATCGGCTAAATAAATGCTATCTGCCTATGAAATGTGGCAACTCTTCGTGTCCAGAAGTTGGAGATTCAGGTCGGCTAGGTATTGCTCTCATATTTGCCAAAGACCATTCGACCAGCGCTTGTCTGGAGGACACTCGTGACTGTAGCAATGATATTTTCATTGACATGATCACGTCCACCCTCAATAACGACCATGGTACCATCCTCCAAGTAGCCAACACCTTGGCCTTGCTCCTCACCCGCTTTGACAACTCGCATTTCAAGCGTTTCTCCTGGCAGGAATACGGGCTTCAGGGAGTTTGACAAATCATTCAGATTAATGACGTCGACTTCGTGAAGCTTGGCAACTTTATTGAGATTGTAGTCGTTGGTTACAATTTTACCATCTAGGTGTTTGGCCAGTAAAACCAGTTTCAGGTCGACTGCCTGCCCTGCAAACTGGGGAAGCTCACGTTCGTAGACAACCAGATCCACTTTAGGATCACTACGTAATCGATTCAGAATATCTAGACCACGTCGACCTCTGCCTCGACGCAATTTATCACTTGAGTCTGCAATCCCTTGCAGTTCTGATATTACAAACTGTGGCATTATCAACTGATTATCGATCACGCGAGTTTCGACGACATCGGCAATCCTGCCATCGATCACAACACTCGTATCAAGAACATAGGGTTTCAGCCCTTTTATCTCTTTGGCAAATTCTACGTAAGGAATAATAAATCGAAAATCATTTTTGGTTTGCATTAGAACACTAATACACGTGTAACACATGACCATACCCATAATCATGGGAATCCACTGAGCCTGTAGAGTATCCGCTGCGGGCAGCACCGGGCTCAGGGCGATTTTTAGCACGTAAGTCGAGAGCAAGCCAATGAGTAAGCCGAAGTAGACCGACGTAATGGTATCGAGTCGCTTGCGACCAACGCCGTGATCAATGGCAATCACACCGCTTGCCAGGGCAAAAAGCCCACCAACTACCAACCAGGGAATATAGGCTGCGTCACGTGAGAGTTCTTCTGAACTGATTATTTGTACGCCAATACCAGCTGCGACCAATACAAAGACGCAGCGCAAAATAACTAATGCCATAGGACTCGTATGTTATTAAATGGATTGTAGAGCCGCACTCAATATTCGGTCTCAATACTCAGATCGACACTACCGGATAAATTATTTGCCCTACTCCCTATCTTACCAACCACGATCGACGAAGAAAGCCCGAAAAGGGAATAGCTGGAGAACTCTCCTGGGCCAAACTTTGAGATTTCTATTACGGTTAGGCCTTCATCAGGCTCTTATCTATTTCGGTGCTCATCCAATGCGTGACGATCTGTCATTCCTGCCAGATAATCACAGACAACACGCATGACATGATCGTCGTCTAAATAGGCTTGGGCCGTAGAGGGTAAAAGTTCTGGTCGTGCCATAAAACGTTGAAACATCTCACTAAGTGCCGCCCCAGCCACTGCCCGCTCCGAAAGGACCGTTGGATGACGGTACACGCGTTCGAAAAGAAACGTTTCAAGATCTCTTTTTTTTTCTTGAAATTCTGTGGATGGAGCAACTAGCAGTTCTTTTATAGCAATTGCGTCCCCTGGGCTTGTGATCGATTCTTTTTGTAGCCGGCTCGTAGTCGTTTTAATGAGATCGCTCACCAGGGTTTCGATCAATTGATGAATTATTGCCCGCCGAAGTTGCTCGGTATCCAGAGCCGTATAACGAATTTGCACCTGTCGGGCTGCTTCTTGCCAGAGCGGCAATGTCAGCAAATCTTCAACCTCAAGTAGCCCGATTTCCAAAGCATCATCGGCATCATGGGAGTCGTAAGCAATACTGTCAGCAGCTGTCTCT
>CAWWCC010000232.1:0-4890 GCA_963935315.1 uncultured Planctomycetaceae bacterium
CTCTTCAACCGCAACCACATTTGTCCGAAAATCTATTTCAGGTCTACACCGATATGATTGAGTCGGATATCGACCAGCAATTTGCGCAGGAACTCCTGCAGCGCTTGCAAGCGGATCCCACCATAGATTTGTTGGATAGAGATGCGCTGCAGAACGAACTTGTCTGCATGCTGGAGGCAGAATTGACTGTATCGGGTCCACTCGGAGCCGAATCAGGACAAGGTCACGTAGTGGCCTTAGTCGGCCCTACTGGGGTTGGCAAAACAACTACGATTGCGAAACTGGCTGCCAATTTTCGTTTGCGAGAGAATCGACGTATAGGATTAATTACGGTCGATACTTATCGAATTGCAGCCGTGGAGCAACTACGCACCTATGCAGACATTATTGATTTGCCCATGGAAGTCGTCAGCACCCCACGCGAGATGCGTGAGGCAGTGGCCCGGATGCGGGATTTGGATTTGGTGCTATTGGATACTGCCGGCCGGAGTCCACGAGACGAGGTCAAAATCCAGGAACTTAAATCGATGTTGTCCGAAGCACAGCCGGATGAAGTGTATCTTGTGCTTAGTGCGGTGGCCGGTTCGCGCAGTTTGATTACAACAGCCGAAAAATTCGCCAGTGTTGGCACGACGTCGATGCTGGTCACCAAAATTGATGAAGCAACTTGCCTGGGTAATTTGTTGGGGCTGACACGTGCCAGCGGATTGCCCATCAGTTATCTCACTGACGGACAAAATGTTCCGGACGATATTCAGGTTGCTCAGACAAAAAACCTGGCTCAGATGATTCTCGGCGAGAATCGCTAGAGCACTTGGCAGGCATGCAATACAAATCACAAAAGATTATTTCCAGATAAACCAACCAACGCTTCTCAATGTCCGATCAAGCTGATTCTTTACGACAACTTGTCCGTCAAACGGTAAAAGCACACCCTGCTTTAGAGCCTGGTGTACCGATGTGGGTACTGAGCGGCGGCAAGTCGGGCGTGGGGACTTCGACGGTTGCATTACAGCTGGCGTTGGAGTTGGCTGGGTTGGGCAAACGAGCTGTCTTGATTGATGCCAGTCCTTCGCAGCCCGATTTGACATCGCGGCTTTGCACAAAGCAGACCGGGAGCTTGAGAGATGTGCTCTCAGGCGAGCGATCCGTAGTGGAAGTGTTAACTCCTATTAGTGAGCGTGTGCGACTCTTGCCTGGATGCTGGGATGCTGACTCTCCCCCCGAACTCCACCGTCGAGCGATCAAGAGATTGATTGGCGAAATACGAAGGTTACACGCACACGCCGATGTTGTTCTTCTTGATGCGGGACATGGTATGAGTCCCTGGGTCCAATGGCTGTGGAAAGCAGCTCAGCAAATTTTGTTGGTGACCACAACCGAGCCAACGACCATTACTGAAAGCTACGCTACGATTAAATTGGCTCCCTGGGGAGATGTTGACAACAAATTGCGACTGGTCGTAAACAGAGTTCAGAATGTGGCGGCTGCCGAACAGTTAAGCAATGATTTTGCTGCCACCTGTAGACAGTTTCTAGGCATCAAAGTGCGGCCCCATGCCACCATTGCCAGGGAGACCACACCGGCATCGGCTCCAGCCAGTCCGATGGTAGGGAGTTTCGACCGTGCTTTTACTCAAACGATCCGTTTGTTGGCCGCAGATTTAATGCGTTCTGCTTTGGTTATGGAGAGTCCTGTCGTCCATCGTGAATCGAAGAGAAGTGCTATCAGTCCCTTGGACAAAAAACAGATACAAAAAACCATTTAGGCTCAGCATTGATGACAAACATGACGATACCAGTTGAAAGTGAATTGGCCTGCAAACAGGTGTCAAACTGGCGCGTTTGCAAAAACTTTAACGACACGTGGAGCACAGCCAATGGCGCGACGTTTTGCCGCTGTCATGGCGCTACTAGGAATGCTTGTCATTTCTTCTGCGTGGTATGAAAGACGGAGCCGGATTTGATGAGACGATCCTGGCTTGGATGGCTCTGCTGGGTGCGATCGGCATGATCGTAGGAACGCTGGCAGAAACAATCGTTATTGAATCAGTAAGAACGAAGATTGAAGCAGGCCTAGCAGCGATAAATGATTCGGAAGAAAAAAGGACTCTAAGTTAGTAGTTTCAGAAGTAGTAGCCACAGAGACATCCAAACACTTAAAAGAGTCAGGCTGGTCAAGAAGCGTTCTTTTTAGAATCTTATTCTGACTAGCGTGTACGAGTCCTTCTAAGTGTTATGTAGTGTTCATTTTTATCATTCGATACGAGAACGGAATCTCGCCGACCATAGCCCTGCGTAACCGCGTAGGGTGAAGCATCAAGGAGGAAGCGCATGGCAACGACTGTCGCCGCACAGGATGAAATTCAGGAAGTTTGGCAGCAGTTCAAAAAGGACCAAAGTCGGCGTGATTTACGCAACCGATTGGTTGAACGCTATCTACCACTGGTCAAATACAATGGCGAACGCATTTGGTCGCGATTGCCTGACGGAGTCGAACTAGACGATCTTATATCCGCAGGTGTCTTTGGCCTGATGGACGCTATCAAAGCCTTTGACATGTCACGTGGCGTGAAATTTGAAACCTATTGTGTGCCGCGTATTCGTGGTGCCATGCTTGATGAATTACGAAGTATGGATTGGGTTCCACGCCTGGTACGATCGAAAGCCAGCAAGTTGAATGAGGGAATCAAAAAACTGGAAGCCAAACATGGTCGTGCTCCCACGGAAATTGAACTTGCGGAACACATGGAAATGAGTGTTGCCGAACTAGAAAAAATGGTTCGCGATGCTAGTGCAGTCGGTCTGATCAGTCTGAACAAAAAGTGGTATGAGACCGACAGCTACAAGGATGTTCGTGAAATTGACATTCTGGAAGACAAAAAGGGCGAAGACCCAACCAAGCGCATCCAAAAGTCCGATGTTATGCGGCTGGTGACCAAGGGGTTGAATCGTAACGAGCGGTTGATCATCATACTTTACTATTATGAAGAGATGACTATGAAAGAGATCGGCACTACACTTGACTTGAGCGAGAGCCGAGTTAGCCAGATGCACAGTGCGATCGTTTCTAGACTGCAGGGCCAACTGGGCCGTCGCCGTCCGGAATTTGGTACGTAGGACTGGTCCTCAGGACTGGATCATAAGATTGGGAATTGGAGAATCAGAAAAGTCGCGGCTGATCAGCCGCGGCTTTTTTTATGCCCCGAATCTAGCGAGGATGTTTCAGAATAGTACGCAGATTTGCGCTGATGAGGCGTATTGACACAGATCGTTTGCTGGTGAGCCATGACTGGCAGCGATCCTTTGACGAATGAGCACACGGGTGTCTCATTCTAAGAGCCTAAGGGCTTATCTTGCTTGACTTTAGGTAGGCGGCGCGGTGCAATAGAGAGAGATCACCACGTCGGTTCTCATTCACTGACAACTCTTTAGCAATAGCGTATCTCAATGTTCGGAACCAATTTCAGGAACGGGAACCGTGTAGCGCAGTGCGAAATGTGCAGGAGGTGTGTTTGTGCCAGTTCGCGTTCCTCACTGCAATCGCCGCATGCCTTAACTTTGATCGAAATGCTGATCGGCATGGCTATCACACTAGTGATGATGGCCGCCGTCGTCAATTTATTTGCCAATATCGGCCAAAGTGTCCGCACCCGCCGCGCGGGCATGGAAATGAATGGTCAACTCCGCATGGCGCGTTCACGACTCTACAAAGACCTGGCCGGCGCGACGTGCCCGGCTAAACCATGGCGCGAGCCTGGCAACGATGAAGGGTATCTTGAGATTATTGAGGGGAAATGGTCTGATAAGGTGCCGAGTCTTTTGGTCGATGGAGTAGACAATGGATTGGCCTCGGCAAATCCGGAACTCGACTATGCCTCCTCTCTTATTCCTAGTGGCGGGGATCCCAATTTATTACCACCAGTTGTGGGAACTCCTAATGCTGTAACGAATGGCTATGGCTTGGGAGATTATGATGATATCTTGGCGCTGACTGTGCGCAGTGAAAGTGAGCCATTTGTAGGACGAGCACTGGTCTGGGATTCCATAGACAGACTTTGGGTCGAAAGAACCATTGAGTCAAATTTAGCTGAAGTGATTTGGTACGCCGTCGAGAATCCGGCCGACGGCTCTTTGGGTGAACCCGGAATGCGCACGGTCTACCGACGTGTCCTACTGATTGCACCGTGGGTTGAGTTGCCCTATTTGGAAGATTTTGGGCAGGCAACCCCAGACCTGAACGCACTGGCTTTTACACTCGCTTTCGATATTTCTGCCCGAGTTAGTAGTTCTGGGCAGTTGATCCCCAATACGCTTAGCGACCTGACGAAGCGCGAAAACCGCTTTGCCCATCGTCTGAGTTCTTCGCCACCCAATCTAGGATGGCCCTTTGCGGTTGATCAACGCCCGTTCCGACAGCTCTCCTATGATCCATTATCGCCACCTGCAGATGTGTTGGGGCCGTTCCGGCCTTTTGGTGCACCATTTGAACCAGCACTCAACCATACAGTGCCAATCGGCCCGTTTCCTGAACGAGATGGCGAAGACGTGATGCTTAGCGACGTTTTAGCATTTGACTTGAGGGTTTTCGATCCAGGGGCACCTCTATTTGAGTATGCTGGTACAATCGTCGAGCCTGTTAGTGATAATGTATTTGCAACCGTTGTTTCTCGTAACACTCCCGTAGGCTATGGTACCTACGTGGATCTGGGATGGGATGACAATTACGATTACGATTACACTGTCTATGCTGCACCTGTTCCACAACCTTTATTTCAAGAAGAGCGATTGGCAGGTTGGCACCCTAGGGTACCACTTCCTTATCGTGGTACGCCCGCCGTATACGACACGTGGTCTACCCATTACGAAAGTGATGGTATCGACCAAGATG
>CAWWCC010000233.1:0-4860 GCA_963935315.1 uncultured Planctomycetaceae bacterium
TTTTCACGCAGAAGCCGGCATACGAGATAGGAGTCCGTCTCCTGGGCTCGGAGATCGGTATAAGAGACAGCTTCGGTATCGAGGCACCATTCGCCCGGCTCATCTAATTCTTCGATCAGATTAAACAGCACGAAGGGTGAGTCACGCTTGCCCCGCTTTCGAAACGGCATGTGTCGATACCGAACGAAGTTGTCAGCTTCACTATGCCAGGTCCGATGCTGGAGGGTTACTATCTGGTCCTCGTAGCTAATCGATTTGATGGGTACGACGTTGCTGCTCCAACCACCCGCTACTTCCACGAGCGCTTCGCCCAGATGGGGCTTTTGATGACGACGCGGCATACCCCCATCCGCATATCGAAACGCCGTATCACTGCCTGGAACGGCCGCATCCTCAATATTGATGTAGGCGCCAATGAGAGGATTGGCCTGGGCATCCCAGTTGGGATAGCGAGCTCGGGTCTGCAATTTCCCGTTCCAAGTAAGCTGACGGCTGCAGCTAATGTGCCAATCACCGGGTGGCAGAGATGCTTTGAGAATATCTCCTCGGTACTTTTGCCAGCCGGTCAGTGGCACACCACCACTAATCACAACCGTTTCATTCTTATAATTCTCGTAAATGACAGGGCTGTCCCGAGTCCCGCCGTCTTCTTCACCCAGCACAAAGGCCTTGTCAAGGAAGTACTTCCCCTTGCGCAACACGACACGAAGAGGTTGAACCGACGATTGCTTTAGCTTCTCCTGGCGCAGGGCTTCTCGGGCACGCCCAAGCGTACCAAACGGCTTGGCTAACGTACCGGGATTTGCATCGTTGCCATCAACGGCTACGTAGAACGTGGTTTGCTCACCCAGGGCGCTGGCATGCAGCGTCAGCACCAGCAGGATGACGTTGAAAAATGCTCTGCGGCAACCATACTGATTCGAACCGAAATCTATTATTCGCGTCATTCCCATACCGAAGTGTCTGGAACCATTTCATTATTAGACGGCCCGCTATTCTACTGCATGAATCTCACTATCGCAGCTAGTGTCTAAAAATTTTCAGAAATAAGTTCGACTACAGAACTGGAGGATGGACAAAATTCCTCCGGATGCAGCCTTCTTCCTCTTCTTCTCAACGCACGATTTTCACGTGCCGCGCGGCGACACCATGTTCGAGATCAACTGGTGCGTTGGCGAACTCAACAAGGCGTTGGCCAAGCACGGGTTCGCGGACAACACACTACTCCTGTTCTCCAGCGATAACGGACCGGTGCTCGACGACGACTACCAGGACGATGCGAACGAGAAGCGGAACGGTCATGAGCCGGCCGGTCCCTGGCGGGCCGGCAAGTACTCAAGCTTCGAGGGCTGCACCCGAGTGCCGCTTATCGCTCACTACCCCAAGGTGATCGAACCTGGGGTCTCGTCGACTCTGCTCTCTCAGGTAGACCCCTTAGCGAGCCTTGCAGAACTCACTGGCGCCACCCTTCCTGCAGTGGCTTATTCGACGGATGAGTATCGTAGACTATACTTTACGGTACGTTTTTTCACAGGCTCTGTAGTTTGGCGCTATGCGATCTATTTTGTTGTGGCCTTGGATTTTCTATTGGACACAACATAGCGCATTAGGAACCGTTTGATGGATAAACCTGGTTATTATGGATATTGGTTGGCAATCGCCTTTTCCCTGACTTGCGGGAACGGTTGTTCCCAAGGGGAGAGAGTCTATCCGGTAATAGGGAGGGTTCTATTCGAAGATGGCGCGCCGGTAGATACCGGGATGATTGAGTTTCGGAGTGTCGAGTTAGGCATCAATGCACGAGCCAAAATTCAAAAGGATGGTTCATTTCAGCTGACAACATACCGACCATTCGACGGTGCCATTGCCGGCAAACATCAAGCGATCATCGTACAACATATTATTACCGAAGTTCCTGCACCTCAAAAACACGTCCCTAATCCCGGAAAAAATCTCCAGCCACTAGTGCACCGCGCTCATAAGATCGTTGCTAAGAAGTACTCCAATTACGACTCCACGACTCTGGAATTTATTGTCGAACCGATTGACAACAATGTCTTTGATGTAAAAGTCGAACAGTAGCGTTTTATAATCCATGAAACACCACGTACCTCATTGCCGAAAAAACGGTTTCACTTTAGTTGAACTGTTGGTTGTCATCGCGACCCTAGGGCTCTTGATTGGCCTCTTACTTCCTGCCGTGCAAGCGGCTCGCGAAGCCGCGCGCGATACCCAGTGTAAGAATAATCTCCATCAGCTTGCCCTAGCTGTCGTTGAGCATGAACATACTTTCGGTTTTTTTCCACCGGCTCGACTCGAACCGCATCCTGAACATCCTTGGGAATATTACTGCAGTGGTTTTCAACCGAGTTGGCCCGCTCGCATTCTGCCATTCATCGAGCAAAAATCCTTGGCCGAGAGCTGGCGATTGGATTGGGCATTTTCTGGACATCCAGAACCATTGCGCAAAAAGGTGGTTCCTGCTTTTCTTTGTCCTTCCCGGCGAATTGCAGCGGACGCGACCGTAGACGACGAATATTACATCGAAGACGTACCTTCAGGATGCGGATGTGATGCTCTCCGCTGGCAACCGGGAGGAGCCCTAGGCGATTACGGAGCCAACCATGGGGACGGTTCAGCAGGCGCAGTCGGTGCTGAGACAGACTTTTATCACGGTGGTAACGGAAGTGGAGTACTCATCTCCGCGCGCACTTTTTGCAGTGCGAATGGGGCTACACCTGATGAACTCATTGACAAAATCACCGCCCAGCAAGTGACCGATGGTCTCAGTCAAACGCTTCTACTGGGTGAAATGCACGTGCGTGAAGGTCAGCTTGGGCGCTACCCAGACAATGCTCCATTGTTCGACGGTGACCATCTGTTTGCCTCAGCACGAGTAGGCGGTCCCGGCTATCCAATCGGCAATGGACCTCAAGATACCCTGGCTATTTTCATGTCTTTCGGCAGCTGGCATCCAGGAGGTTGTAATGTGGCATTAGGGGATGGGAGTGTGCGGACTTTAGATCCTTTACTCGACACGGTCGTGCTAGGCAGACTTTGCAATCGGGCGGACGGTGAAATTGCTAGTTTGCCCTGAACTTGGCATCGACTTGATGTGGCCAGCTTATATTAATCTAACATTGCAATACAGAGGATAGAAACGATCGTTCCTGGTTGTGTGTAAGCCGCGCTGATTCGATTTTTGACAACACACTCACGCTCTCTGCGGCCTCGCTGCCTGCTATCGATCCTGCGGTAATCAATTTGCCTACCGATCCTGTTCCTCTGGGACTTCGCACGGGTCAAACACTCATGACCAACAGTAGTGGGGTTATC
Organism: uncultured Planctomycetaceae bacterium; assembly: GCA_963935315.1. Lineage (GTDB taxonomy): Bacteria > Planctomycetota > Planctomycetia > Pirellulales > Lacipirellulaceae > Bythopirellula. The sequence continues at coordinate 3,337 of CAWWCC010000233.1, forward strand.
GGCAATAACTTCGCTTCAAACGCCCTGCTAACACTTACGTTGGTAGCTCCTGGCGACTACAATCTTGATGGTCATGTTGATGGAGGTGACTTCTTAGCATGGCAATATGGGATTTCTCCGAATCCGTTAAGTGCCTCCGATCTCGCCACCTGGCAGGGAGGTTATCGTTCCGATAGTTCTGTCCTCATGGCTCTTGGCACAACCGTTCCAGAACCCAACTCCATGCTTCTTCTATTGGCCGCACTCGGCACAATCGTACCCAGCTGCTGGATCAGAAAATGGTAGAGGTTCAAGTAACTCGCCAGTATCATGAAGGACTGGTACTACATTCAGGGGAAGGTCTGCTGTACAATTTCGGACCCTCTTGTGTCAAATCGAGCAGGTATGACTTATACTGCCCAAATCTATTTGCGATAGTTCTTTCGTCGACTAAAAACTTTACATTGTGAACCTTGAACTGCCATGAGCCATACCATCGATCTTTCGGGAAAAGTTGCCATTGTGACGGGGAGCAGTCGAGGCCTGGGACGCTCAATGGCCAAAGCATTGGCCCATGCAGGCGCGGATGTCGTTGTGACAAGCCGCACCCAAAAGTCGCTCAACCCGGTGTGCGACGAGATAACAGCGACAGGAAGCAAAGTCCTTGGCTTGGAGCTTAATGTCCGGCAGGAATCAAGCATCCGCGGGATGGCCGATCGGGTACTCGATCACTTTGGTCAGATCGACATTTTGGTCAATAATGCTGGGACCAATGTCCGTAGACCGGCCGTGGAACTGAGTTGGGAAGATTGGGATACTGTCCTGGATACGAATCTCAAAGCAGTCTTCTTTTGCGCGCAGGCGGTTGCTCCCCATATGCTCCAGAGAGGCCAGGGCCGAATTATCAACATCGGCTCAGCAACGAATGTTATGGCCTATCCGCGAATCACAGCTTACTGTGCCAGCCGGGGTGGTGTTGGACAATTGACCAAGAGTCTGGCTTCGGAGTGGGGGCCTTCAGGGGTAACCGTCAATGTGCTGGCCCCTGGATGGTTTCGGACCGAGCAAACTCGCGTGCTCTGGGAGAACGATCAATGGATGGAGATGATGCGCACCCGGATTCCTGGCGGACGGGTGGGTGAACCGGAAGAGTTGGGGGGTGCAGTCGTTTACCTTGCTTCGGACGAAGCAGCGTATGTCAATGGGACGATTATGATGATCGATGGTGGGTTTACCACAGGAGGGGCAAGCGACACGATTCCGCTGCCAGGATAGCCGCCAACTTCGCAGAAAGGATTCGATTCGTCAGCGTCACTCCTGTTAAGTACGACTCCCCAAGTCTACAATACGGCTTGGTTTATTCAAAACGGGCGATCAGATTTCGGACGGCACTGAAAACCAAGGAAAATATCCCATGACTGAACAGGCAGACCTCATCAACAAACTCGGCTTGGATTCTCCAACCCAGGTGTGCCTGGTGGTGCGAGAACTCGAGCAAGCAGCCCAGTACTACGAAAATGTTCTGGGGATCGGACCTTTTGTATT
>CAWWCC010000234.1:0-4836 GCA_963935315.1 uncultured Planctomycetaceae bacterium
TACACAAGGAGTATCGTCGGCAGCGTCAGATGTGTATAAGAGACAGAATCTCGTATTGCCACCCAGCTGCGGCTTCCAATCTTATGAGTCGATCGAGTTGTCTGCCTGCCTCGGCCTGACGCCCCTGGTGATGCCACAATGTAGCCAGCATCAAACGGCTCTCCACATCGCGACTGTCTCGTTTCAGTAATTTATGTAGGAGTTGTTCCGTGCGTACCCAATTGTTCTCAAGATACAAACCCTGTGCCTCTCGGAATAGCTGGTCTCGCACCTCATCCTCTTTTTCAGCTCTACCTGGTAAGGCCAATTCCCCTGCCGATAAGTCTCCTGACCGGTCTCCTGGATAAACATTTCGCACCGCTGGCAAATGACAATGTCGGCATTGCCACCAAGCACCCAGCCAGATTACCACCAATATTCCAAGTCCTATCAGGATTTGATGGGTGGTCATCCAGGCATGAAAAACACATATTGCCAGGAGTAACACATTGGCTAATGCCGTAAATCCTACCGCTACAGCCAATCCTACCCAAGACCCCCTTATCCACAACTGTGGAAGTCCTGGCCAAAAACGGGCCGTTTGTAGTATTTTAGGCTTTGACATACTTTCCGTCCTTGGTCCGTACGGGCCAAACTGCACAAGAGTTTTACCCCCCGTGTTGGGCCGCCTCGAAAGTCTAGCCTGCAACAGCAACGAATCAAGGCAAACAACGGGTATACCGGGATTTATGGCTACCGAAAATCGTTTGACCATCAATGCTTGCGCCGAGGAATAGACGTTCCACGCCATACATTCCTCGCAGCGGACATCTGTTAGCATGGGAACATTGGGAAGATAACGATAATGCCGCCCCGGGGGAATGCGGATTGCCGTTCTCAGAATAGAATGCAAAAAAGTGAGTACAGACGGCCTTCAGCAGGTAAAAAGTGGCTCGCTAGCACTTTTACCGCAGATTGTCCTATGCCAGGGCAAGTCCCACGCCTGGGCAAATCGCCGACATCCAAGCCCCACTAGAAACTTACAACCTGCCAGAACAATCTTCTAGCTTGACCTGCTACTATAAGCTCTGAAAAATAGCAAAGAATTTCGACATCGCATGGCTAAATCATCAACAACACGCATTCTTGACGCTGCCATGAACCGCACCAATGAAGGGCTGCGGGTCATTGAAGATTTCGTGAGATTTGTGCTTAATGACGAGCATTTAACAACATTGCTAAAGCAGCTACGCCATCAATTGGGTGTAGCCTCTACGACTCTACCCGCAGCAGTTCGTCATGCGGCACGAGATACTCCGTGTGACGTGGGTACGCACATTACCACGATTAATGAAACCACACGCGCTGATAATTGGGATGTATGTCGGGCCAGTTGTGAACGTGTAAAACAATCTCTTCGTAGCCTGGAGGAATACAGCAAGATCTCTTCTCCTGACCTGGCGACCAAGCTAGAGGCAATACGCTATCAGTTTTACACCATTGAACGAAGCCTTACTTCGACTTATACGAATTGCTTGAATTTTCAAGACACCCATTTTTGCACACTCATTGACGGACGCGATTCTATCGAAGCATTCTCGGAATTGGTCCGACAGCTCCTGGATGCCGGCGTGCCGATGGTTCAACTGCGCGATAAAAAACTCTCCGACGCACTGCTCCTGGAACGCGCAAAAATCCTGGTGAAATTAGTACGTAATCACACCTCCACCCCGCCCCCTGATTCACCGCATGTAAGCAACACCCTTGTAATAGTCAATGATCGGGCAGATATCGCTGCTGCTGCTGACGCCGATGGGGTCCATGTGGGGCAGGAAGATCTTAGTGTCCACGACGCTCGCTCCATTGTCGGCCCTCACAAACTGATCGGTGTCTCAACGCACACACTCGAACAAGCTCGGACCGCTGTCCTAGCAGGTGCCAATTACCTGGGTGCTGGCCCTACATTCCACTCTACCACAAAGGTTTTTGAGGAATTCCCAGGCCTTGAATTGCTTCGACTTCTAGCCACAGAAATTCGCTTACCCACATTTGCTATCGGTGGTATCAACGCAAAGAACCTGCCCGAAGTCCTGGCCACCGGTACCCAACGCATAGCTGTCAGCGGTGCAGTAGCATCCGCAAAGTGTCCTGCTGAGGTAGCCCGGGGGTTCCTCAAAACCCTCTCCAATCTACCATACTGACGCCTCCCAATTGTGCGGCTATGATAGAGTTCCTTCACAGAGCATTCACCCCCTTCTGCTGAATTATCCATGCTCCATGCAGTCATTATGGCCGGCGGCTCAGGTACCCGATTTTGGCCTGCAAGTCGTGCATCAACCCCCAAGCAACTACTCTCTCTGGTGGGCAAAGCGACGATGATCCGCCAAACCTACGAGCGTTTAGGAGACCTGGTAACTCCCCAGCAAACGCTCATTGTAACCAATCAGAGAATTATTGACGCTGTTAGTGCTCAATTGCCTGATCTTCCAGCAGAAGCGGTCGTTGGGGAACCTTGCAAACGCGACACAGCGCCATGCATTGGCCTGGCAGCACTTCTTGTCAGCCGTCACGACCCTGAAGCTACTATGGCCGTCATGCCAGCTGACCATGTGATTCGCTCAGCAGAAAAATTTCGTGCGGCCATCCGACAAGCAGCAACGATGGTTGAAAATCAATCGGAACAGATTGTCACCTTTGGCATTCGCCCCAATTACGCAGCCGAAATCTTTGGATACATCCAGCGGGGTGCGGCAATCGACGTCCCTCATTCGGTCGCTGCAAGCCATGTCGTGAAACAGTTTCGAGAAAAGCCTGACTTGGCAACAGCTGCCCAGTATTTAGCTTCCGGTGAATACTATTGGAATTCTGGAATCTTCATTTGGAAAGCAAAAACAATTATAGGCGCACTTGCAATGCATCAGCCTGAAATGTTAACTCATTTGCAAAAAATCGTTGCTGCCTGGGGTACTGACCAACAAGAAACCGTACTTGAAATTGAGTTCTCGAAAATTAAGGGCATCTCGATTGATTATGCCGTTATGGAGCATGCAGAAAACGTTGCCGTTATTGAAGCACCCTTTGATTGGGACGATCTGGGCAGTTGGCAATCTCTGGCTCGACTGCAAGGCAAGGATCAACATGGCAACACCCTGGCCGGAAGGCACATTGGCCTAAATACCCAAGGGACTATCGTGCGTTCCACAGACAACCACTTGATTGTCACATTGGGCCTGGAAGACATGATCGTAGTTCACACACCCGACGCCACTCTAGTCGCCCACAAAAACGACGAAGAATCAATCCGCCAGGTTGTCACGGAAATTGAAAATCGCGGATGGATAGAGCACCTGTAGACCAAGGCCATTTTTTATTTATGTCTTCCACTCGCATAGCTGGCATCGACTACGGCACCGTCCGCATTGGCATTGCCACAGCCGACCTTGAAGTAGGCATTGCTGGAGCCTATAAGACCTATACGCGTCGCAACCAAAAGCTTGATGCAGAATACTTTTGTCAGCTTGCCAATGAACAACAACTGGCAAAATTTGTTGTCGGACTGCCCGTTCATCTTAGTGGCAAAGAAAGTAAAAAGTCCTGCGAAGCCCGCCAGTTCGGCGCTTGGCTCGCTGAGATTACGGATTTGCCTGTAGAGTATTTTGATGAACGATTTACCTCTGCCGAAGCTGAATCCCTATTGAGTGATTCTCAGCTCACCTCAAAAAAACGCAAAGCTCGATTAGACCAACTTGCTGCCCAAATCATGCTTACTGCCTATCTTGATTCTGGAGCCAAAGGTCAAAACAGCCCTGGAAGTATCGAATAAACTTGCGTTCCCCGAAACGTGCTGGTCGGGCTACGATAACTTTGCGAAACATTGTTCATCACCCCGCCATCTCCTCAGAAGATGGGAAGAAGATTCTTCGATAGACCCTTCGTCCATGTGTTTGACATTCTACGCAGACTCCATGTCCTCTTTCTTTGTCAGACTGTGCAAACCATCTGTCGCCAAGTAGGTTTCATTCGTTGGCAAAGCTAGTCGAATCCCCACCGCGGATAACTCTCGCAGCAACTGCAAGTTGAATTTTTCGCAAAAGGTGACATAGTCCCAGTAGATCGGTGGATGGTACCAGTAAAGGATACGTAGTCGGAGTGAATCACGGTTGAATTCGTCTAAAAACACGCGCGGTGGATAATCAGGACCCATGCCCTCATGGTTCTCCAAGAGGCCGCGCGTAATATTCACAGCCCGCTACACTTTTTCAGGAGGCGTGTTGTGTTCCAAAGCCACGTTGGTACAACGGCGAATATAATGTCGGCGACCGATGTTTTCGATATCGCTGCGAGCCATGTCCTCATTGGGAATCGTCGCCTGATGTCCTGTGAGTAGACGTATTCTTGTTGAACGCAAACCTATCTCTTCAACCACACCGCCATAGTCCTTCGTGACAATTCGCTCTCCCACACGGTAGGGTTTGTCGAAGAAGATCATCATACTGCCAAAAAGGGGTTTCAACGTATCCTGAGCAGCCATCGCAAAAGCCAGACCACCAACGCCGGCTCCAGCCAAAAGAGTGGTAATGGGAATTCCCAACTGCCGCCCCCCTTCCAAGAAAAGGACAGCAGCTGCCACCAGACCTAATAGCCGGCAAGTGACTCGAATAAATTGTGCAGCCAACCCTTTAGGATGAATATTGGGCCGTGCAATAATCATTGCTGCGATACGGTTGCTGATACCAAGCACTACAACAATGACTGTCCGCAAAAAGATTCTGTTGAGCGTTATGGTAACAATGTTGAGTAAATCGCCTCGCAACTTCAGCTGATCGGCCACGATAATACTTTGCCATTACAGGAATC
>CAWWCC010000235.1:0-4835 GCA_963935315.1 uncultured Planctomycetaceae bacterium
GGAGTCCGTCTCGTGGGCTCGGAGATGTGTATAAGAGACAGTTGATGGTCAGGATCTGTGTATTCAACCGGCCCATGAGTTGTGGGGACTTACCAATAGCGAAACCCAACAGCGCTTACGAAAACAGTTGGGCGAGGACTTTCAGATTGCTACCATCGGCCCGGCCGGGCAGCGGCAAGTTCACTACGCGACGATTTCGCATGATGGCCGCCATGCGGGTCGCGGAGGGAGTGGAGCGGTCTTAGGATCCAAGAATATTAAAGCCATTGCCGTGCGCGGTTGTCAGAGGTCCGAGTGGGCTGAACCCGAGGCCTTGTTCAAATTGGCCAAAGAACTATCCAATAAGTCCTTTGGCCCGGCAACTGCCAAATACCGCGAGCTTGGTACGGCCTCGAACTTGCTGGTATTTAATCGTCTCAACGTATTGCCGACACGAAATTTTCAGCAGGGAAGTTTTGCGGGTGCAGCCTCCATCGCGCCAGAACAACTGAGTGTCAATCGTGAGCGGATGCGTGCCTCCTGTGCGGCCTGCACTATTGGTTGTGAGCATATCTACTCAATCGGAGAAGGACGCGACGGCAAGACAGACAAGGTCCGCTTGGAGTACGAAAACCTTTTTGCGCTTGGTCCCTTATGCGGAATTGACGATCCACAGACGGTATTGGCAGCCTCAAAGCTTTGTGACGAACAGGGGCTCGATACGATCAGTGCCGGTGGTACGATCGCCTTTGCCATGGAATGTGCCGAACGCCGGATTCTGGATGCTCCCTGGCTTCGTTTTGGCGAGGGAGCAGCGCTCCTGCGCGGGCTCACCGAAATTGCCAGTGGCAAGGGTCTGGGACCGCAATTGGCTCTGGGCAGCCGTCGGCTAGCGCTGAAATTGGGTCAGGACACAATTCATTTTGCGCCACAGGTGAAAGGTTTGGAGATACCCGGTTATGACCCCCGCGGTTTGCAAACGATGGCTTTGGGTTTTGCCGTTGGTTTGCGTGGGGCCGACCACAATCGTTCAGGTGCTTATGAAGTTGACTTTTCGGATGCCGTCGATCGCCGGCAGGTGGAGCCTGAAGCTGCTGGCCTGGCTGTCGAAACAGAAGATAAGGCCGCGATCATGGATTCGCTCATTTTGTGTAAATTTTTGCGAGGAGTGTTTGTCGATTACTATGCAGAAGCGGCCGAGATGTTGAGGTTGGTAACTGGCTGGGACACAACGGCCACAGAACTCCGTGCAACGGCACAGCGTATCGTAACGGCAAAAAAAGAGTTCAATATTCGTGCTGGCTGGACACCGGCAGAAGACACTCTGCCACAGCGGATGCTGCATACCACGTTGCCTGAGGACACACGTGCGCAGCTTTCACCAGAGCGTTTACAGGCTCTCATTCAAGCCTACAATCTGGCACGCGGTTGGTCGGCGGATGGGTACCCGCCGGGACTGGCTGGCATGGGCGGCTCGGGCTCTTGAGTTGGCGTGGAGAGCGACAAAAACCCGCTCTTGATCTCGCCTGAGATCCTGCCAGAATAGGCCTATGCCCGAAACGTTTATCCTCATTCCAGGCCGTACCAGCAATCAAGGTTGCGGAATCAGTGAGGGAAAGTATCAAGAGAAGTACCAGACCGAAATCAACTCGCTCCAGGTTGCTCCCGGAGATATGGAGCGGTTGGGTCTCGTGCCTGGTGACCGGGTACAGTTGACCAGTGAGCGTGGCCAGCAGGTTGAGGTGTCGGTGATCAAGGCCAAGGCAGATGAGCTGCCAGAAGGTCTGCTTTTTATTGCTTATGGTGATATTTCAAGTCAGCTTATGGGGGGAGACACCCATGGCTCGGGTATGCCAACGAGCAAAGGAATTGATGTGGAGATGAAAATTCTCAAATAATAGACAACTTCTCACAACTCAGAGACGGTAGACTGACGAATTATTTTGCTAGCGTTTTCACGCTGAATTGGACTGGAGCCAGTGCTCCCGTCGCCTGCCTTGGTGGTACGACTTGGGATAGGCGAGATTAAATAGAAATCGTGCCATGGGAGCATTTTTCCGTGGCAATCGTTGAAAACGCGCCCCCCCATGGGACTGGGGATCTGAAGATTGTTAAAGATGCAACCTGCACTTTTTGTGGCTGTGTATGCGATGACATTGATTTAACGGTTGAAAACAACCACATCGTCAAGGCACAGCGAGCCTGCGTGCTGGGCAAAGCCTGGTTTCTGAATCATGAGATCGAAGACAAACCGTCTTGTCTAATCGAGGGCCAGCCGGCCACTGTGGAAGAGGGATACGATCGAGCTGCTAAGATTCTTACCGATGGCAAGTATCCCATCGTGTACGGATTAAGTGACTCACCTTGCGAGGCACAACGTGTCGCTGTGGGCATTGCCGATTGGATCAATGGAACCATCGATACGACCACCAGCGTTTGCCATGGCCCGTCGGGGATGGCTTTTCAGGGAGTGGGTGAGGTGACATGCTCGTTGGGAGAAGTGGCCAACCGGGGCGACTTCATTATGTTCTGGGGATCCAACCCGGCCGAAAGTCATCCGCGGCACTTTACCAAGTACAGCCTCATGCCCAAGGGCATGTTTTTACCCAATGGTCGCAAGGATCGTACGTGTGTGATCGTCGACGTGCGTAAAACCAAAAGTGCCAAAGCGGCCGATATTTTTTTACAGATCAAACCCCGCAAAGATTTTGAAGGGCTGTGGACTTTACGTGCCCTGGCAAAGGGTCTGCAGCTCGATCCCCAAACGGTTCAAAAAGAAACGGGCATCGAATTGGCCGTCTGGCAGGATTTGATGGACCGCATGAAAGCGGCGAAGTTTGGCGTCATTTTCTTTGGCATGGGGCTTACCATGACGCGCGGAAAACATGCCAATAGCGAAGCCTTGCTGGCACTCACGCGCGATATGAATGCGCATACTCGGTTTGTGGCGAAACCCAACCGGGGACACGGCAACGTGACGGGGGCCGACAATGTCGTTTCATGGCGCACCGGTTATCCGTTTGGTGTCAATCACAATCGTGGTTACCCAAGATTCAATCCGGGGGAATACACCACCTCGGACACGCTCGCCAATAGAGAAGCCGATAGCGGTCTGATCATTGCCTGCGACCCAATGGCCAACTTCTCGCAACCAGCACGCGAGCATCTGGGATCCATTCCCTACATTGCATTGGACGCAAAAGAAACCCCCACCACACGCGCTGCAGAAGTCGCCTTTACGGTGGCCACTTATGGCATCAACGCACCAGGGACCGTTTACCGCATGGATGATGTGCCCATACCATTACGCCCGGCCTTTGAATCACCCCATCCGAGTGATTTAGAAGTGCTCAGTAATATCGAGCAGCGCGTGAAAGCAATCCTTGGCATACATTGCGATTAAGTGATCCTTATGGCTGAGCTAATTTTAATCTACCACGGAACGGTCTACGATCCAGCCAATGGGTGTCATGGCGAGGTTCGAGATTTGTGGATCGAAGACGGCAAAATTGTCGAGTCGCCCAGTGACCCGTCTGCTCCCGTGAATCGAACCATTGATGCCAGTGGTTTGGTGGTGATGCCTGGAGGTATCGACATGCATTGCCACATAGCGGGTCCCAAAGTGAACGTCGCTCGCAAAATGCGTCCCGAAGAAAAACGTAAAGCAGAGCAAATTCATCGCACTGAGCTGACCCATAGCGGCACCATGGGCAGCGTACCCAGTACGTTTGCAACGGGCTACAAATACGCGGGCTTGGGCTACACGACGGCATTTGACGCGGCAATTCCGCCACTTGGGGCACGTCATGCTCACGAGGAGTTTGAAGACACACCTTGTCTCGACAAGGGCTTTTATGTCTTGATGGGTAACAATCACTACGTGATGCAGTCCATTCGAGAAAACGAGCCCCAAAAACTTCAGGCCTTTGTGGCGTGGCTGCTTTCTGCAGCCAAAGGATTTGCACCCAAGCTGGTCAACCCCGGCGGCGTCGAGGTTTGGAAGCACAAGCAGGCAGGCAATGTCCATGGCCTCGATTCGCTAGTGGATCACTTTAATGTGACCCCGCGACAGATTGTCAGTCAGGTTGCCCATGCGGCCCAGCAATTAAAACTCCCCCACCCCGTGCATATCCATTGCAACAATCTGGGCATGCCGGGCAACTGGGAAACCACGCTTGAGACCATGAAAGCCCTGGAAGGACGACGGGGACACATCACGCACATCCAGTTCCATAGTTATGGGGGTGGTGATGGCGATGAAAACACATTTAACAGCAAGGTTGTACCGCTGGCAGAGTATGTTAATTCACATCCCAATATTACGGTGGATGTGGGGCAGGTACTGTTTGGCGAAACTACCAGCATGACCGGTGACGGACCGTTGGGGTATTTTCTGTCCAATGTGTACGGCGGCAAGTGGTTTAGCGGCGACACAGAAATGGAAGCCGGCTGCGGAATAACTCCCATCAAATACAAAAACAAGTCGTTGGTCCACGCCTTGCAATGGGCCATTGGACTGGAGTGGTATTTGCTCGTCGAAGACCCGTGGCGGGTGGTGATGAGCACCGATCATCCCAACGGGGGATCTTTTTTGGCGTACCCTCAGATTATCCGTTTCCTGATGGATCGCACGTACCGGCAGGATGTATTGAAGACATGTCATCCGTTGGTCGGCAAACGTTCGACCTTGCCAGACATCGAACGCGAGTACAACCTGAGCGAAATTGCCATCATTACCCGTGCAGGGCCAGCGCGTATCCTGGGACTTAAAAACAAAGTCCAAATGGGTCCAGGGTCAGACAAAGATATAACGATCTAAACGCCACACGAAAACAAAGACATCATGTTAGAGAAGC
>CAWWCC010000236.1:0-4782 GCA_963935315.1 uncultured Planctomycetaceae bacterium
CTTCACGACCTGTTCTGGAACCTGGGTGGCCATGATATCGAGACGATGGAAAATGCCCTCACAACCGCAACGGAAAATCCGGGGCCTGCCGTTATTTTTGCATACACACTCAAGGGCTGGAAATTACCTTCGGTTGGGCACCCTCAAAATCATTCGGTCTTGTTGTCCGACGAACAAATGGAAATCCTTCGAAACGATTTACAAATTCCGGATGCCGAGCAATGGGAACGGTTTGACCCGCAAAGCGCCGAGGGTTTGCTCTGCAACCAGGTTGCCGCCCGGATCGATGGTCCGGAAAACGACCAGGTTCACACCGAAGGTCGCCAAACAACCAAACCACTGGGAAAAATTCCAACCGAACTCTCCATGCAATACCGGGGTAGCCGCAGCACCCAACAGACGTTTGGAGCCATTCTCAACGCACTCGCCCGCGAGTGCGCAGAAACCGCCCGTCGCGTGGTGACCATGAGCCCCGATGTCGCCAGTTCGACCAATCTTGGTGGCTGGATTACCAAACAAGGCGTGTGGGGGCTGGAGACTACAGAACCACTGCCCGAAGATAACGAAGAGGGAATCCTTCGCTGGAGTCTTTCACCCCAGGGCCGGCATTTGGAACTGGGGATCTCCGAGAACAACCTGTTTATGACACTTGGCCAGTTTGGTCTTTCCCACGAGTTGTTTGGCGAAACGCTGTTTCCGATTGGCACCCTCTACGATCCCTTTGTCCGCCGCGGACTCGACGCTTTTTTTTATGGCATCTACTCGGGCGCCAAATTTATTACCGTGGGTACCCCGTCGGGGATCACGCTTGCCGGGGAAGGTGGCGCCCACCAGTCCTTGATGACCAGTTCGATCGGAGTTGAACTACCCGAGTTGGAAGCGTACGAACCCTGTTTTGCCCAGGAGCTCGAGTGGATTATGCTCGACGCCCTGACACGTATCCAGAACCGCACAAGCTCCACCTACCTGCGCTTAACGACCAAGCCGGTCGACCAAGAGCTCGGCCCCACTCCCACCAGCGAAACAGAAAAGGAACAACTCCGTCGCCAGGTGCTGGCAGGGGCCTACGTTCTGCGGAGCGCACGGTCGCAGGCTGGTTACGATCCCAGCCAAAACGTCGTCCATATCTTTGCCTGTGGTGCCATGGTCCCCGAGGCCCTGGCAGCCCAGCAGCAACTCGAAGCAGAGGGAATTTTTGCAAATCTCATCAATGTGACAGGCCCTGGACCGCTCTATCACGATTTCCAGCGAGCCCAACATCGTTCTCTTGAAACCAACACCGCAGAAGAGACGCTGCTCAATCAGCTCATACTGCCCCGAGAGCGGGTCGCCCCGATTGTGACCGTGGTCGACGCCCACCCACATTCGCTCGCCTGGATCGGTAGCGCCCTGGGCTCACGGTTGTGGCCCCTGGGAGTTGTTGGCTTTGGGCAATCGGGAAGTACGGTCGACCTTTACCAGGAGTACAAGATCGATTCGGCCAGTATCGTCGCAACGTGCCGTTCAGCACTTCAGGCCTGACACTCGGGCATGATCTTAAGGTTCAACTGAACAGTAATTTGGCAGCCATGGCTAACAGGGCGGTGTAAAAAATAAATTTAATCGCCCTTTCTCCTCGCTTTACCGAGAAATAAGAACCACACCAACCGCCTGCCGCATTCCCTGCTGCCAACCCCAGGCCAGGTAGCCGCTCGACCTTGCCTTGCCAGGCAAAAATACCCAATGCAAAGAACGTATAGCTGCCAATGATAAACACCTTGTGCATGTTGACCCGAACAAGATTTTCGCCCAGCACGCGATGCAACACAAACATCAACAAGAATCCCAGTCCGGCCTGAATAAAACCTCCGTAAAAACCAACCAGGACCATCAACAGGTGGGCGGCAATGAAACGGCTCGAGCCAGGAAGAGCCAGCTCGGTTAGATCCTCAGACCCCTGGGGCCGCTTCTTCTTAAACAGCATCAGCAGCATCACACCGATCATGATGCAACGGCGGGCAGCGATACTTGGCCAGAATTAGCTCTTGTCGATTTTACGGATACGATGGGATTGCTCCAGAGCAAGTATTGGCCCCGTGGCGTTTCATGGTTGTGCTCGGCTCAATTCTATTATTCGACGATGCTCAACCTCATGGGCGACGCTGGCGGAAATGCAATCTCGGACATCGAGATGGGTCAGAGAGTTGGCAGACCATTGTTTCTTGGCTCGCCTGTTTACTTCAGCAGCCAAATGCCAATAGCTACAGCGGCTGGCACAATCTGCGCTTACTTCGGTAGCTTTGCCGATGGCGTGATGATTGGCGACAGGTTAGGCGTGCGGATTGCGCAGAGCGACCAGTTTGCTTTTGACACTGACAGGCTGGCGATTCGTGCAACGTCGAGATACGACATTGTCTGCCATGATGTTGGCGATGCCAGTACGGCGGGTGCAATCGTTGCGCTGAAGACTGCTGCTTAGGGTTAGGCGGGCCGTTTCTTTATTAGCGGTCAACAACGCGAGCTAGAGACTGGCCGGGCTAAGAAGTCCGGCTGTCTCGCTCTCGCGAATACCGCTCTTTGACAACTTGGTGGCCCCGTCGGTGTTGCGAGCTGGCGGGGCGTAGAATGGTGTTATCTATTACCGCGTCTCTGCTTAAGCATCAGCCCAATGCTGGCCATTATTGCTAATGCAAGAGCGCATGGCTCAGGGATTTCATTGTAACTGCCAATCTGTCGCCCCCAAAGCTCGTTTCCACTGCTGTCGAACTTGGTGAGGAACGCGTCACCGCTACCAGCATTCGGCCCTTCAAGGCTGCCCAAGGTAACTCCGCTGATGTAGGCGTTACCTGCCGCATCTCGGCTGGTCCTCTTCTCTATCAAGGCCCCATCTCTGCAACCGGCCCCTCTGCCTCTTCAAACCGGCTTCTCTGTTCCAGATCCGTCTATCCTTCAACTACTCTTCTTCAAGAACTAGTCCTGACAGCACTCGCGGTTCACGCTCCTGCGTTGTAAAGTACTTATTTTCTCGCTAACCCATATTCTTCATTCGATTCCACTCCGGTAAGCTAAACCCACCTGGCTCAGATCCACTTTCCCCTACACCACCAAAGAGAAATTGGGAGAGGAACCCGTTGCTCTACGTTCTATAGGAATGGTCGATGAAACGCTGGATGCTTTACTTGGGACCTGCAATCGCGATCTGCTTAGGTTTGGGCCTTTTGTACTCTGGTTCAACGGCATTAATCGCCTGGACCGCTGGTGTCACAGCATTGACGGCCTCGTGGTGGATCTTTGAACCTATCCCCATTCCGGCCACTTCGCTGATTCCGATTGGTGTTCTGCCACTCGTGGGCGTGCTGGATCATCACCAAGTCGGCGCGGCCTATGGCAACAAGCTTATTCTCTTGCTGCTGGGTGGCTTTATGCTTTCCTCTGCCATGGCCAGAAGTGGGGCCCATCGACGTATTGCGCTTACCATGGTTTCGCTCTTCGGGGGATCAAGCGGCCGACGACTCGTATTTGGTTTTATGGCCGCTGCTGCTTTGCTAAGTATGTGGATCTCCAATATGGCAACCACCTTGATGCTGCTACCCATTGTGATGGCCGTTTCAGAGAAAGTCAGCGATTCACGTCTCCGCACGGCTCTGCTTTTAGGAGTCGCCTATGCTGCCAGCGTGGGAGGTGTTGGAACTCCCGTGGGGACTCCTCCCAACCTGATCTTTTTTGAAAACTACCGAGTGATCACAGGTGCAGAGCCTACTTTTTTGGAGTGGATGACTTGGGCTTTGCCGGTCGTGATCGTGATGGTTCCGCTGATGGGAATCTGGCTGACTCGAGGACTCCCTGCGCACGCACCCATTAATATGCCCGCAGTGGGGAAATGGCGATCCGAGGAGATTCGCACACTTCTGGTGTTTGCCGTCACGGCGCTGTTGTGGGTCACACGTAAAGAACCGTTTGGCGGCTGGTGCGAGTGGGCTGGCCTACCTTCGGCCAGCGATGCGAGTGTGGCACTGGTAGCAGTCGTTGCCATGTTTATTATCCCCAATGGCAAGGGGGAACGGCTACTCGACTGGGAGACGGCCGGAAAAATTCCCTGGGGAATACTGCTCCTCTTTGGTTCGGGCATGGTAATCGCCGAAGCCTTTAAGAGTTCTGGGCTGAGCGAATCGCTGGGATCGACTTTGACAGGTTTAGGACAATTACCAACCTTTGTCTTGATCGCACTCTTGTGCCTGACCATCACTTTTCTGACCGAGGTCACCAGCAACACGGCAACAACGACTCTGTTGATGCCTATTCTCGGTGCCGCTGCTGTCAGTACGGGTATTGAACCAAAGATTATCATGGTACCCGCCACCATCAGCGCCAGCTTTGCATTTATGCTACCAGCTGCTACAGGACCGAATGCCGTAGTCTTTGGCTCCGAGCAATTGACCGTCCGCGAAATGGCACGTGAAGGTGTTGCACTCAACTTCATTGGCGTGGTCGTCGTAACCCTGATCACCTATCTGCTCTTTGCGTAAGAGAATCCTCCTGCTCCAGCATCGAAAATATGCGACAAGCGTTGTTTTGACCGGCTTGAGATGTTGCCAGGATTGTAGTATTCCTTGCAATATAAGATGAAGTCGAATGTAAAAGGGCTTGAATTGCCGACCAAGAATGGCCTGAAGTTCGGGCGAAGTCGAAATCTGGCAGCCACGGTACACAATCTATTCAAAAACCCGATTTACTACGGGGACCTCCTCTTCACCAGGAAGATTCATCGAGGCATTCACACTCCATTGGTCACCAGGGAACTGT
>CAWWCC010000237.1:0-4739 GCA_963935315.1 uncultured Planctomycetaceae bacterium
ACACAAGGAGTATCGTCGGCAGCGTCAGATGTGTATAAGAGACAGCCTCATTAAACTGTTGGCGGTCCAAGATGCGCTCGTACTGTTCTCTCTTACCACCTGTTGACAAGTGAGTGGCCTGAGAAAATTGCAAGAGCGTTAACTTTTGATTCCCCGTACGGCTGGACGCCTGATCCAGGAGCAGGGTTACCACACGTTTCGCCTCTTCCATCGCTGAAGTTTGCTCCCAGCGGTCCGACATCGAATAGCTGTCGTCCAGCAATATAAGATGATGGGTTGTGCCCTTACCAAAAAAACGACCCCACTCCGACTGCAGCACTGGACCTGCCAGCATCAAAACAACAGCCGCAATCGCTAGCGTACGCAGCAGGAGCAAGAAGAGTTGTCTCAGCAAAATCCATTTTTTATTGCGCTTCTGACTTTCCAGTAAAAATTCCATCGCAGCCCACTGCACACGCTGATGCCTCCGCAAATTAATCAAATGGATCAAAAGCGGTAAACCAATCAATGGGATTCCAACCACAAGCATGGATTGAAAAAGGAAAGTCAAAGAATAAACTCCTGATCGCTTTGTGAGCCCTGGCTGCACACTTCAGATGCAACCAACACCTGTTGTCCATTGAAATAATAAAAAAACACTTCAGAACACCACAACATTTCAGTTCATCCTCGTGTTTGACACACGTCGACATAAAAATGCTGCCAATGCTGCATCCAATGAGTCGCTGGTACGAATGAGTGCATAATCAATTGCATCTCGTGCACACCCATGACGCAAGTCGGCCAAAAAATTCTCAAGCGCTGTCATATACCCTTCGCGAAGTGCCTTAGGATTGCAGGAAAGATGATTGGAGACTTCTAAACCTTCAAAACGTGTGGGACCTTCAAAAGGAAAGTCCAGTTCATCATCATCCAACACTTGCAAGACCAACACATCATGTCCGCGCTGTCTCAATAGCCGGAGCCCACGCAATGTGGATTGAACATCTGTCAATAAATCAGAAATCACGACCATCATGCCACGTCGAGGACTCACTTCAGCAATCTCTCGCAAGATGGTTCCTGCATCCGTTTTATTCTGCGGTTCGCTCGCGTCCAGGCAACGAACAATTGACTTTAAAGCACTTCTCGCATTACGCATGGGTGTACGAGCTCGTACCGCATCATCAAATGCTAACGCAGCGACAGAGTCGTGCTGCTTGAGCAACAAATACGCCAAACTAGTTGCAATCGTTGCTGCATATTCATACTTACTTAATGGGCCTGTGCCGTATTGCATACTGGCCGAAACATCAACCAGAAGCGTACAGCGCATATTGGTGTCTTCTTCAAATTGCTTGACGTAGAGGCGATCCTGTTTCGCCCAGACTTTCCAGTCCACATGGCGCAGATCGTCCCCAGGGGCATACTGCCGGTGCTGAAGAAACTCCACAGACTGCCCAAAATAGGGGCTGCGATGCAAGCCGCTCAAAAGGCCTTCCACAATATGTTGGGCCCGCAGCTCCAATCGACCTATCCGTCGAATTGCTTCAGGATGCAAAAATCGCTTGGAATCGGGCGTCATTTGCCAACTCATCCTCCTGTGTTGGCGTGGATTCGAGCAAGGAGTCGATGATATCGTCAGATGACACGCCATCACTCTGGGCTGCAAAATTGACCACGATACGATGTCGCAAGACTGGCTTTGCCAAAGCTTGAATGTCTTCGACGGTTACGTGGGAGCGATGATTCATTAAAGCACGCGCTTTGGCACCGACAATCAAATACTGCACAGCTCGAGGACCGGCGCCCCAGGATAGATTCCTAGAGACCGTCTCTGGGACATTCCCTTCTCCAACCCGAGTTTGACGCACGAGAGACAACGTGTACCGAATCAAGTGATCGCTGACCGGAACATCGCGAACTAAATTCTGCAAAGCAAGAATTTCTTCAGGTGCGACAACAGGCACGATGGAATCAACCGCATTGGCTGTCGTGCGGCGAGCAACCTCAAACTCTTCGTCAAAACTGGGATAAGTCACAAGCACCTTAAACATAAAGCGATCTTGCTGTGCTTCGGGAAGGGCATAGGTGCCTTCCTGTTCAATTGGATTTTGCGTAGCCAAAACAAAAAATGGATCCGAGAGTTGGTGCCGCACTCTCCCCACGGTAACCTGGCGCTCTTGCATGGCTTCCAGCAATGCAGCCTGTGTCTTGGGAGGTGTCCGGTTGATTTCGTCAGCCAGAATAATATGCGAAAACAAGGGCCCTTCCAAAAATCGCATTTCTCGTTGTCCCGTAGAACGATTTTCTTCAATGATTTCTGTTCCCGTTATATCAGCAGGCATCAAATCGGGCGTAAATTGTATCCGACTGAACGAAAGATTCAGCGTACGAGCCAGCGTGCTGATCAGGAGCGTTTTGGCTAATCCCGGCACACCTTCAAGCATGCAGTGCCCACGACTGAACAAGCTAATCAGCAACTGGTCAATCACATCATCCTGGCCAACTACGACTTGGCGCAATTGCTCGCGAATACCATCAACTGCTGTAGCCAATCGAGCGATCACCTGTTCACCAGTCGAATTTGTCTCTGAATTACTCATGCAAAGCTCACCCTTGGAATTAATTGGCCTAAAGGTTTCTAAATTCATCTAACAAAAACAATGCGACTCATAAAACGTCACAAATTCATTGATAGCTCCCCACAACACGATCCTAACCCAACTCCTGAATCCCGCCTCTCCCTACCTTTGGTAAATAGGCAAATAGGCCTTCTCAAGCTGGAGGATGATTAGATTCAGCGATGTTGTATACACGGGCCCAATAAATCCTTCTTTCCACATCGAGACTGTCGCATCCCCGATCTCTATAACACTTGCTTCGTCAAGCAGACGTTTTCGTATCTTTTTGTAGTATTCGTCCCAAGTTGATTCACCTTCGCGGTATTTTACCTGCGCATAGTAAAAGTGGGCGTAGTGCCAATGACCAAAACTGTTCCGGTTGGTTGGTTTGAGTTGTTTTTCACAGTACTCCAGCATCTTGGGAACGTACTTGTCATCATATTCTCCCGCATTGTACAAACACGCAATGGCAGCTGCCGTTATTGCAGGACGACTACCACCTCCCTTCGAGCCGTATTGCACACCCCCATCTTTAAGATTCGTGCATTTATGGATGTAATCGATTGCCTTATCTATAATTTCTTTGGGAACCGGAATGCCTGCATTGCGACATCCTCTCAAACCTTGCACCTGAGTAATGGTTGTGGAACCTTCGTCAAAACCACTCCCATCTTTGGCGCTGACGTAGCCCCAACCTCCCGATTTTGTCTGAGCTTGACCCGTAAAACGAACAGCCTTGGTTAGTACTTCAGTCAACTCCTGCCGACGATCGAGATCTTCTTCTTCTCCAAGAACCTGAGACAAAAACAACATCGCAAAGCCGTGCCCGTACGTGTAGCGCTCATCCTCAACATCGCCAATCAAACCATTCTCGCGGCTCCGTCGCGTTAAAAAATCGACCGCACGTCGAACATTTTCTGCATATTCCCCCTGGGTCGTTGTCGAACCTTCACAAAGCAAAGCCAGACCTGCCAAGGAAGTCATGGCTGCAGGGTAGCGGCCCTGAGCAGTCCAGTGCCCCAATTTGTGCTGCTGATAAGCGAGCCAGTCGAGTCCCTGCGATACAGCAACCTGGGTTTGGTGGTCATACATTGCAGCCCACCCCCTGCCTGGCGCCATGAGTTGGCCAGACAAAAAGACAGCCATAGCGACCCCTAGAACTCTGACAGGAAGACTCGCACCAAGGTCCCACCTCTGCCTGCATACCTTTTTGCTCTCATGCCAACTCGTCTTCATATTCCATCTCTTTCTATTTCGACAGTTAATCCCAAGGCACGAATTTTTTGCCAATGCCCAGGAGACCCTGCCCACCTCCGCGCTGCGAACGAACTTCGTGCAATGACGGTGGCTCCGGAGGCCGCGCTTTTCCAGTAAAATTGAGGCGCACTTCCGCTTCAACCATTTCAACAACAATTTCATTTGCACGCGAATCGTCAGCACGCATTGCAAAATAATTATTGGAAAGCGGCAAATCATCATTCCGGTAAAGTTGCCTGCCAGAAGATTTTTCTAACAACAATAGGCGCATAAAGTTTTTGCGTCCGCCACCTGTTTGCTTAGGAAGATTTCCGGCAAACGCTATGACTGGCAAATCGACAGGCTGCGATAGTGCAAAAACCTGCTGCTTGACGGTGGCAGGCCTCACAAATGCTGGCATCCCGGTGGCACGATTGAACACAAATATCATCCCGTCCATCTTGACGTAGTCTGTCTGATTGAACGGTATTACTTTATGTTGTGTCGCATGAACACCCATCGGTTGCTCAATGGCCAATACAAAGTTTTCATTGCCAGCCAAAAGATGAATTTCCTGAGTAGATGCGAGCACCTGCAAATTCGTTTCCACCAGCGTCTCGCTTGTAAAAGCGTCAATCAACGTGCAATGGCCCTTTGAGTCCACCACAACAACATAGCGCGAATTTGCAATGTCAATGCTGGAAGATTTGTCAAAAATGTATTGCCAGGAAACTTCATTCTTAAGTGCATCTATCGACGAAAGTTCAAATTCCTGCTTGGCAAGTCGGCGCCATCGAATAATGTTACGGCCATGTGTTGCCAGACGTTCTCTCCAAATAGGCACAGGAACATCTTCCCTGTCTCTTATACACATCTGACGCTGCCGACGATACTCCTTGT
>CAWWCC010000238.1:0-4711 GCA_963935315.1 uncultured Planctomycetaceae bacterium
AGTGTCTACCTCGTGCACTTGCTGCAAAATCCGTATATGCGCCTTTTCGACTGCCAGCACCAATGCTATGGACTCGGCATAGCGCTCCAATCCAGGTTCTTTGCCTGCAGTTACAAAACTTGTCAAGTCCACAGATTCTTTTGTGTACTGAGAACAGATTTCGCTAAATAACTTGAACTCTTCCAGAATAATTTGACTGTAGGCATCGCATGCCAATAACTCTGCAGTGCGGCCCAGATTGGTGACGTTGTAGCCACGAAAAGCCAAAGCAACTTTGTTGACTTCAAAGTTCCAGGATGAACTCATGGCAATCTCGTGAAAAGCAAGCAAAGCAGACACTTTCTTTATATACAATCGGCCGTGAATACGGGACGGAATACCACTACATGGGAGTATCTACTGGAGTGGGTTGTAGGGACTGTATTGGTTTTTTACTGAGCCTCATCGACACCTTCTACCAGAGCACGATCTGATGTCTTTTATTCAAGAGAATATTTCTATCCTGAGACAACATGTAATTTTTAACCTAAGTTTCATATGGAGAACTCATATCTGGCACCTCCCGGCAAGGGTGAATGCCATAGAAACAGCTAGATACAGGAGACACTGCATGCTTACTGCTCGTGCAATCATGACTAATGACGTCGTCACCATCAATCCGGAGAGTTCGGTTCAACATGCCATTGACTTGCTGCTCAATCAGCATATCAGTGACCTGCTGGTTAAGGATCCTGAGGGACACCTAATCGGTATCGTTACGGAATTTGCTTTACTTGCAATTGCCTACGATAATAAAGTGCGCCAGGACACGATTGCTCGGCATATGACGACGGAAGTCTTTGCAGTAGATGCCAGCGACACCATCAACAAGGTTGTCGATTTATGCCTAATCCATCGGGTTAGACGTATCCCGGTTCTGGAAAACGACCGCCTGGTAGGACTCATTACACGTCGCGACGTGTTGCGAGCCATGCATGAAGCTAAAGCACCCATTTGTACCGCATAACCCATCCATTTTCTATCTGGGTTAGTACCAGGATGAGTAGTGTGACACCAAAATACCCGTCAAAAGAGCGGGCGTTTTGCGTATTTAAAAAAATATTTCCTGCCTTCTTTGCGCCATCGGCAATAAGTCTGCCCCGCTACACCAGGCGTTCAGCGAGCCAGCGTTCAAACGCTTTGGCCAAGACCGGCGTTCTGTTCCAACCGAGTGTATCCCGTTGCCAATTTGCCCGAGTGCCATTACCGCTACTCGTGAGTCTGTCTGCCATCTGCTTGTGGCCGGTAGGATAACTTCCATACGCCAGTAACCAGAATAAGCGTAGCGCATGAACCATGCTGTAGTACGAACAGATGGCAGACCAGTTCGGGTACGAATCAGTGAAGCGACGTGCCAAGCAGTAATCGTGAAGCGACGACCACAACAAGCAGGCCATGATGTAGAGTCGCTCACCAAGTCGTTGCTCGGATGCCTGAGAGTCCTCGTCGTCCCAACGCCAATAAGAGAAATCCGGATGCTGATCTGGAATGTCCGCCCACTCGTGCCAGTCACGGCATGGCTCAGGACGTTGCGAACTAGTGACCGGCATTACCACCTCCGATAAATGGCATCATCGTTAGCCCAGGACTACTCCTGCAACCTATTCATCACCGACCAGACCTCGTGCAGCGAATGCTCGTATTTTGCACTCTCTTTTCCCTGATGACGAGCAACCTCTGATTTGAAATTATCGTAATTCACCTCCTCGTTCAGTCCGACAAGCACATGTGACCACACCGACTTTGACACGAAGATTCGGAATGCGTAGTCCGTCCCCGTAAACTCCTTGATCTGGCACTCGGCCAGCAGGTCGGAGAATTGTTCCTTGAGTGCCACCAAGTGGCTGCGCACTCTGGCTCGCACCATCATTCGATCAGTATCGACGGGTTGACCGTGGCTGCCGTCACCCTGTCGGGCGCAGACAACAGAGTAGAAGCCGTGTTTGGTGAAGAGCCACATTGTTCAATTGAACCTTGACTGGATGCCTTCGTTAAGGTTTAGCCGACGCAGACCGTTATCCGGCATACCGCCGTTAGAGAAACTCATCCGCTTCTTCAGCCGGATAGGCGGCATCTTCGCCTGCAATCTGGTTGATTGCGTTGTGCGCCGCCCGCTGTTCCGACTCTTTCTTACTTTTGCCCCAAGCGGCCGGATAACGCGTATCGGCAACTTGAGCCGAAATTTTAAAGCACTTGCTATGGTCGGGACCTTTTTCGTCAAGCAACTGATAGACAGGCGTCATGCCATGTTCGCGTTGAGCAAATTGCTGCAACTGGGATTTGTAATTTCCTCCGGCCTCACCGGAAGCCGTTTGTTGGATTTCCGTCTCAACATGCTCGAGGATAAAATCTCGCGCTGGCTCGATGCCACCATCCAGATAGATTGCCGCGATCAGCGATTCCAGGGCTGCCGCAATGACCGAGCGCGGGATCTCAGGGTCAGCAGCCATGCCTTTTCCCAAAAACAGGAATTTGTGCAGGCCAATCTTCTCGCTGATTCGAGCACACGTTTCACGACTGACTACCACAGACTTGATACGGGTTAGCTCGCCTTCCAGGTAATCGGGGTAAAGCGTGTAGAGTCTGTCGCAGACAACAAACCCCAAAATGGCATCTCCCAGAAACTCCATCCGCTCATTCGATGCCAGCCGGTGCGATACGCCCGAGGCATGTCGCAGGGCGTCAACAAGCAATTGGCTATTCTTAAAGCGGTAGCCAATTCGATCTTGGCAGTCGCCCAGATCGGTTTTCATAGCGCTAGCGCTATTGTTCAGCTGATCATGATCCATGGTTTCGCAAAAAAATTGCGGGCCGAACAAGAGCTGGCAAACTGAATTCAGTTTAACGGCTCTGGCGCGATCCAAGTCGTCCCAGCATTTTGCATCCTTGAACGGACACACTATTGCTATGGGAACTTGTGTAACTAAAACATGTGAGGATACTTCTGTGGCCAAAAATGCCTAACTTTGGCACCTGCCACATCCTTGCCATTCAATGCTTTGGCAATCCATAAACAAAGCACTAAACACCCACCTCAGGTATTTATAATAGTTTGAATAAAGGTTATTGTCAACGCAGGAGCCCTGGGGCAAGCGGGGGGGCTGCGTGTTTTTTCAGGTTGGAGTTGCAGGTAGATAAGTCTCATGGAGTTTTACATTCT
Organism: uncultured Planctomycetaceae bacterium; assembly: GCA_963935315.1. GTDB lineage: Bacteria > Planctomycetota > Planctomycetia > Pirellulales > Lacipirellulaceae > Bythopirellula. The sequence continues at coordinate 3,200 of CAWWCC010000238.1, forward strand.
GATTGGGATAAGGTGTGAATATGGATCCCGGACTCCTTGATGCTCTCTGCAGCTCAGTATCTGTGGTTATTAAGAGAGAGGAGAGAGACTCTCACTACCTAGACTTTAGGATCGAGGATTTACCTGCTGTCCTGGTCTAGCCAGGTCGATAAACTAGAACCGGCTTCAAGCTCCGAATTCTTCTCGTGGGACGCGAATCCTAATATAAAAGCACAGAAAAAATAGTTTGCACACACTTCAACAGCATGAAAGGCCTCTGAGCCATGAAGCTGGCTTGGCCCTACAGAATGGTTCGCGATTCTGACTGATAATCATGATCAATACACTCTATTTACCCGAACTGCGAGAGATGCTGGCCACTGAAGACCAGTCAGGATTGCAGGAATTTTGTGTGGCCCTGCATCCGGCCCGAGTCGCAGAATTCATGGAGGGACTCACTCCTCAAGAGGCTTGGCAGGTCATTCAGGCAAGCGATCGCATCACATGTGCCGAAATATTCGGTTTTTTCCCTGCTGAAGTCCAGATAAATATTCTCGAGTCGGGTGATGCCACCACACTTAGTCAGTTGATTGCCGACATGCCGGCAGACGACCGTGTCGATCTTCTGAATGAAGTCGATCCTGTCACCATGAAAAATGTGCTGTCGCTCGTGCCAATAGAAGAGCGTCGCGATATTTTGCGATTGCAGGCATATCCTGAAGGGACGGCAGGCGCCGTCATGACAACCGAAGTTGCCAAACTCCCCGAAACTCTGACCGTTGGAGCCGCCTTAGAACAACTGGGTCGACAATCGAAAGATCTGGAAACAATCTACTACATCTACATTGTCGATGCAGAAGATCATCTGCGAGGTACCGTATCGGCTCGCCAATTGGTTACCCACCTGGGCAATCCCGACACGCGCCTGGCAGAGATCATGGAGCGCAACCTGGTTACGGTTGAAGCAACGGATGACCAGGAAATTGTTGCTGAAAAAGTCGCCGAATACGATTTTCTGGCCATACCGGTTGTGGATGAGGAGCAGCGTCTCGTCGGCATTATTACCTACGACGATGTCATTGACGTCTTGCGTGAGGAAGCTGAAGAAGACGCTTACCGAGCTGCGGCCGTGGAGCCATTGGAAGACGGTTATCTGCAGACATCACTTTACGAACTAGCCTGGAAGCGTGGTTTTTGGCTTTTTACCCTGTTCATCGCAGCCCTGCTAACAGCTATTGCCCTGAAATCATACAGAGATATCCTCCAGCAAGTTGCCTGGTTGGTCTTTTTTATACCCCTGATCATGTCCAGCGGGGGAAATTCTGGAGGGCAATCCGCAACACTCGTAATCCGCGCCTTGTCCAACAAAGATATCAGTCTGGCCGACACACGCCGCGTACTGATGCGTGAATTGCTGACAGGACTTTTGTTAGGGATTGCCCTCTCGATTATCGGCTACCTGGTTGGCTATCTCTTATTAGACGGGCCGACATTGGTGGACTTGCTGACGATTCCGATCACGCTCTTGATTGT
>CAWWCC010000239.1:0-4703 GCA_963935315.1 uncultured Planctomycetaceae bacterium
GGATGGAGTATTTGAGGCAAACCGGCAGGGTAGGGCCCAATGTGGGTAGCCGGCTGGGTAGCCCAGTATACGTGGTTTCCGATCCATAAGACACTCCCAATTCGCTCAGGTTCAGTGCTTCTCACAACTGGCTAATGAAACGTTTTAGGAGTTCTGTTATTCTGAGGCCCTACTCACGAACACACTTTCTCTCAACCCGTCCAACAGCATGGCTAATGCCGATAGTAAGCCCCGCTCTAGTCCCCTTGCCGAGTTGGTGAACTTTGTTCACAACAACTTCTTGTGGCTTTTACTAGCATGCTATCTGCTAGCAGCGGTACTCCCGGGGCCCGGTCTGGCGATACGCGGTCTATCGCTGAATAGCAATAGCGAAGTGACCGCTCCCATGTTGCTCTTGGCCCTGCTCTTGTTCTGTGCATCCGCAGTTGTGCGCTGGTCGCAAGTACGTGATTTGATGCAACGTCCAGGCATTTTATTGCTGGGACTAATAGCCATATGGATCGTTCCTGGATTGTTTGTCAGCTCGCTTGGCTGGATATTGCCTGGACTACTTGGCCAAACCGTTACGACTGGCATGCTTGTGGGTCTGGCGATTGTTGCGGCAATGCCGGCAGCAAACTCTTCCGTTGGATGGAGTCAAAATGCACACGGAAATGTTGCGCTCAGTCTGGGTTTGATCGTTATCACCATCGTGCTCTGCCCGGTTGCCACACCCCAAATGCTTAATCTCATGGGATTGTCACTCTCGAGTGCAGAAACCGAACAATGCAAGAAAATGGTTACCGAATTCTCTGGTGGTTTCTTTATTGTTTGGGTCATTCTGCCAGCACTGGCAGGGGCCCTGGTCAATAAACTTGCTGGGCCAGAACGGGTAGAACGCTTCAGTGGGTTACTGCGAATCGTAAGCGCTGGAACCCTGCTTCTACTCAATTATGCGAACGCATCGCTAGCATTGCCCCGTGTGCTAGACGACGAAAGCGTAACCCTGCTTCTCCTCTCATCGGCACTTGCGATTATGCTGTCGCTGCTGGGTTTTGTGAGTGCGTGGATGCTGTCTCAGGTGATGAAGCTCGACAGAGCATCGTGGGTTTCACTCATCTTTGGTTTCAGCATGAAACATACGGGCTTAGGGCTCGTACTTGCGGGCGAAGTACTGCACGAAGAACCACGTGTCATCCTGATAATCATCCTGGCGACGATGCTGCAACATGTTGCAGCCGGAGGGTTTGGTTGGTTCCTGGCTCGCAGAACGCATCCGGTTTGTCACGAGCCGGGCTAGTTCATTCACTCGCAGGAGTTTGCACGAGCACCATCCACCCAGAAAACACAGTTTTGTCGCGCCCTGTCTCTGGATCAGCAAGAATATAATTGAGGGGTTCAAATGCTCCCCAATACACTGTCTCGGAATCCAGAGACAATGGGTCATGATAGCCGGCAACAAATTTGTCACCCCCATTTTTCATAGCTGCTACCACTTGGGGATCCATGCGGGGTTGATAACTTTTATTCCAGATACTTTTGATGTCACGGTGCTCATGACTGAGAATCAATCCTTGCATTGGCGAGCCTTTCAGATAATCGTCACGCATGTCGACCAACACCATCTGCTTATTTTCGCTATAAGAAATACCTGTCGTATCAAATGCACCCAAGTTGAAGGACGTCGAGAGCACCCCAATGACTCTGCGCTGTTTTGTTCCGACCGGGCCCGACCAGATTGGTACCGAAAAGGCGACTTTCAGTTTGCCAGAATTGGTACTTTCGTAGGCGGCGCTAATATTGGGTGAGGTGATTGGTTCAATCTCTTCGGGATCATCTTTAGGACGATTTTTTTTCTCCCCATGAAAATAATCACGATGGGCATAATTACCCAGGAAGCTCGGCACAAGGTTGTCATCTTCGTCTAATAACGGATGGCGGGCTATCTGACGCCCGTGGCGATCGTTAATGAACCAACTGATGGAAGGCACCGTATCATTATGCTGGAATCGCTCATTCATAATCCATTTTGCGAGAGGATAATCCGAAAGTTCCTGAATTGCCCTTTCGGAATCAAATCTTTCAATCATTTCAATCAGCTTTGGATCCGCTGTTACTTTTTGAAGACTACCAAACCATGCTGTTAATTTTTCCCCAAGTTGATCTTTTGCTACTTCCTCAGCAAACTTGAGTAGGCTTAACCGCTCACGCTTCATGGTATCAGCGATTAATTCCTGCCTGCTTTGCTGCAAGCCCCAAAGCAGAGCTGCAAAGGCAGCACCAACCAAAAAAAATGGCAAGCCACGGTGCAGCAACCAGCGGCGACTTGGGTAGAAATGACTCGCACGCGAAAGCCAGGTTTCATTGCGTGCACCCGAGTCCATGCGGGTCCGAATATGGCTACTTCCTAAATCCGGTTGCGTATAATTTTGCACCAAGATCGCTAAATGATGCCCCTCTGCAAACGGCAACAAGGCGGCTGCCACTTCAGCTGGTGTGGCATAACGATCTTCGGGTTTTTTGGCAAGCATCTTCCGCAACACATCCCACAACTTACGTGGAATAGTATTCCCGGTACGAATTGGCGGAACACTCGATCTTTCATGTGCTTTTTCTGGTCTCAAATCAGAATCCACAAAGGGGGGATGGCCTGCCAACAGGTGGTAGAGGGAGCAACCCAAGCTATAGATATCCGCCCGGATATCCACACTAGTTGTCTTCCACTGCTCGGGCGGCATATACATCCCTGTCCCCATGGCCTTGTTGTCGAAGCGCGTAAGCCGGTCATGCTTGTCTTCTGACAACAGGGCCAATCCGAGATCTAGAATCTTTACGACGCCTTGGAGTCCTTCAACGCATTGAAACTGCGAAGAGTCCGTCGCCATACCATCCGCATCCATGACTGCAAGCATCAAGTTGGACGGCTTAATATCGCGATGCACCATTCCATTACGGTGAATGTATTGCAAACCGCGTGCGGCTTGACGGGCAACTTCACACGCATCCGCAACAGAAAGAAAACCACTCTGATCGACCAGATCATTGAGGGCAACCCCGTCGATGTATTCCATCACCAAATAGTGCAAGCGATCGGTTGGTGCTGAGGAATCGATTGCAACTACGATGTTCTTGTGTTCTAAAGCACCGACAGCTTTAATTTCCTGGTAGAACCGGCGAATCACATCCTTGTTATCAGCCGCTACAAATTGAGGCTTAATGACTTTGATAGCTCGCACACGACCAAATTGGCTATGACGGCCCTTATACACATCGCCCATGCCACCACTACCCAGACGCTCTAGCAGCTCGTAGTTGCCAATGTGTTTGAGTGAGGATTCTGCCGCAAGCAAGGTGTCCGATAACGGATTGCGCGAGCTTGTTTCATCAGGGAACTCAGTTGGTAGTACGGTCCATTTGCGATCGGAGTTGCTGGAGGGCTGCTGGCGAAGCTGAGCCGGTTGGCTAGTATCGTAGAGAAGCTCATGGACCTCTACGTGCCCAATGCCTTTCAAATGACGACGACCATGTAAATGAAAAGCAATCCCATCAAGACCCACATCGTGGAGGATTGACATCACACTACGCGAGACGAGGATCTGCGCACCCTGTGCGTAGTCGTTCAGTCGTGATGCGTAGTCGACACTTTTGCCCACAAAGTTATTGGGGTCCGCTGGATCGATTTGGGGGACACCCACATGAATGCTGACCCGCACTTCGACCTGGCCGTCATCAGGCGTACGGATCGGGTTGTCACGATGATCACGTTGTACGTCGACCGCCCATTGGGCAGCGCGCACCGTATTATCAAAGACCAGGAAATGTCCGTCACCGGCCGTCGATACGACGCGCCCACCCTGGGATTCTAGATGTGCTTCGATGCGCTGGCGATGCGGGGTAAGAATCGTCTCGATAAACGCTCGATCACGTTCGGTAACGCTTCGCCCCTCCATCTCATCTTTAAGAAGGACGCTACGACAGATATCGGTAAATAAGAACGTTTTCAGCTCGGCCATGATGTAGGGCGCTAGTTGCCAGAACCGGTTTCAATACTCGTTAGTAGCCAGCAGCAGGAGCGGGTGAAATATGCGGGCTCGTCTCAAGCGTCGGGCTCAAGCCCAGGCAACAATCATAGAATCCTCCCCAACGAGGGTCTAACGTATATTAGCGCCTAGTTTTAAAATCCTGTGACTTATCAATAAGCCACGACAACAGGTGCATGACCATAGCGGACGCGGCTTACTGTCCCACCTAAAAAGGGTCGGTAGCGTGTACGTACCTGAGCTACAGGTTGATAAGCCACTGCCGGAACCACGGGTGCAGAAACCACCGGTGCAGGTACATACCGGACCGTATGAGCAGTTGCACAGGCTGGAACAACAGGCCTATAAACGGTGGCCGGTTGCCTATAAACAGTAGCCGGTTGGTAGAAGGTCACAGCCGGTTGGTAATAAGTAACATACGCGATTTGAGCATTGGCATACTCTTGCGCACTCGACCATAGCGAGGCAACAAACAATAACAGGGCCAGTCTTTTCATTGCAACAACCCCCAAGAGTAGTAGGATCCAGGAAAGCCACTAATCTCAGTATCCCACGCCCGCAAGCAAGACGCAAGCGATTGTCCCACCAGAAGGAGGCTCCCCTTCGACGCCGCAGAATCCCCAAGCCAACTAGCCCGGATTATTTAACAGCTCTGCTGGCTAGAAAAAACCCTGATTTGGCGAT
>CAWWCC010000240.1:0-4649 GCA_963935315.1 uncultured Planctomycetaceae bacterium
AGGTCACAGTTTGCAGGTCACAGTTTGCAGGTCACAGTTTGCAGGTCACAGTTCTTGTATACTGTTTAGGGTGAACCCGCTGGTCGGGACCCTGGTCATGTTAATATACGTGCGTACACATTACAAGTGCATTTGTACAGTAGTGGCTGCGTCTCATTTTTCCCGGTAAAAATGCCTGAAAAGGCGAATTCTATGGGTACGATGTGTCTCTTCTGCGATTTCAGCCTTGAATTGACTGGTTCGCCGAGATAGTGAGGCTCCCAAAATAGTGAGGGACAGAAACGTTATGTGGTTTGCAGGTTACATTTCTGGCATCATGAGACCAGATTCGTTACGCTTGACGCCTTGGTTGGGCTGTCGTCTGCTGGCCGTCTGTTATCAGCTACCTGGAAACTGGAGAATAGGGATCTTTGGCCACAGCCTAGAATAGCCCAGTCGAAACGAATGACCGATCTGCTACGTCAAGATATTATGAGTGCGGCCGATATGGTTGTCGTCAAGGTTGGTACGCGCGTGCTGACCCAGGCGAACGGCATGCTCGATAGTCATCAAATTGTGAGTATTGCTGGACAAATTGCGCGGCTCGCTGAAGCAGGGCGACGTGTGGTCCTCGTGAGCAGTGGAGCTGTTGGCGCAGGATTGGCACGGATGGAACAACAGGTGCGCCCCTCGGATCTGGCGTCGCTGCAGGCCGCTGCAGCAGTAGGCCAAAGTGTGCTCATTGAATCGTACAATCGTGCACTCGAGCCGCACAAGCTGCATGCTGCACAGGTTCTGCTTTCGGCCTCGGACCTGCAAGATCGTACTCGTTACTTGAATGTACGCAATGCCCTGATGGCCCTTTTCCAGTTTGGCGCAGTGCCGATTATTAACGAAAATGACACCGTCAGTGTCGAGGAATTGCAGCTTAGCTTTGGGGACAATGACCGTCTTGCCGCATTGGTGACTAATTTACTTCGTGCTCCATTACTGGTGCTGCTATCTGATATTGATGGCCTCTACGATGGTGACCCTAAAGATCCGCAGGCAAAAGTGCTGTCAGTTGTTACGGATCTTGACGCAGCGCAACAACAGCATGTCCACGACAATTCGCAGGTCGGCATGCAATTAAGTACGGGTGGAATGGCAAGCAAACTACAGGCGGTGCGAATTGCCACCGCTGCTGGCGAGAATGTCGTCATTGCTAATGGTAGACGTGAAAGAGTACTGGACGACATTCTCTCGGGAGAAGATATCGGCACGCTCATATTGGCCGAAGGACCGATGGTTGATTCTCGGAAACGTTGGATTGGTTGGAGTGCGAACCCTGCTGGTAGTTTGAAACTTGACAAGGGGGCTTGTCAGGCAATCCAGAGTGGTGGTCGTAGTTTGCTTTCAGTGGGTGTTACGGCTGTCGATGGATGTTTCGACAAAGGGGATGTGATTTCAATCTGTGATTTGCAGAATCGCGAAATAGCCCGTGGTTTGACAAATTATTCAGCTGCAGAACTGCAAAAAATCGCTGGTCAGCCGACGGAACGAATTGCCGAATTGCTGGGCTATTGCCCCTACGATGAGGTAGTCCATCGCAATAATCTGGTGCTTGTGGGTTAAGAAAAGGGGTGAAATATGCGGGCCAGCCCGAATATGCGCCTTTCTATCCGAGACAAGGATTCTTTGGCTTGTTGAAAAGTAGCGCCTCACCATCGGTCTAATTACGCTGACAATATATGGGCAGCCCCGGATGAGACAGGCGGGTGGTCCCTGCTTCTCAACTCTTGTCCATCGTTATCTGGAGTCCCATGCCATGACCCGTTATTGCCTGCTTGCTTTGTTGTTAGGAATACTCTCTCCCTGCATGGGGGCAGCCTAGGAGGCAGTCGAAGGGGAACCCCAAAAAGTCAGGGTACTGACTCCGGAGTTGGTTGAAGCAAATTATGCTTACGAACTTGCCAAACTCAACTTGCAACAATATCGACAGGCCACTTTGCCCCAGCAGCGGCGTCATCTTGATGAACAGATCCGACTCGCCGATCATGAAATATACTTGTTGAGACGCCGACTCAATGATTAACGGCCGTTTCTCGAGGTGGATGAATTCTCGCCTGTGCGGACTGGCGCAGACAGTCATGAATTGGCCCTTCTATCCGCTCTTTCGCGGTATCGCCAATTGCGCGACGCACGTGTGAACCAGATGCGCTATACACGGAAGAATTGTCAGCTATTGCGTTTGGAGATCCTCAAAGCAGCCACACGTCTGGCGGCAGTCAAAAAATCTCTGGTCGTGGAATAAAAGACGACGCACGTGTTTGCGAGAAACATTCTGTTAACCACTTTGACTATTTCTTATTCGTATGTGCAAAGATATGCTGTTTCTTCGGCGATTTTCAGTTGAAACACTTTATTTGCATCAACGACAAATGATTTGCCGGCAGGGTAATCCTGCCAAGTTTCACACCCCGGAAGCTTTACCGTCAAGCAACCGCTGACAACGGTGACGGTCTCTTTTTTGCTCGTGTCAAATTCATACTCGCCAATCTCCATCACACCCACCGTGGCGGGCAATGTGGCAGTTTGGAAGGCAATGGATACAACTTTGCCTTCAAAATAGGTATTGGTTTTGAGCATGAGGATTCCCTATTCATGAGTGGTGGAAGATTTCTCGCAAAAAGTTCTCAGAACAAGAATCAGCTGCGAAGAAATTAGGAGATTCCCGAGAAGCGACCCTTTGCGACCTGATCGCTTTGCACGATAATCTCCCTTTCGAAATGGAAACCATAGCATAAGAAGCTTCCCACACCTTGGCAATTGCCTTCGATTGCATCAGGAATGCGCAGGTCGTCATGAGCAAGCCCATTGAATTAATCCCACTTGCTCGACTGGCAATTGCTTTTTTGCCGGTTCTGGTTGTCGTTGTTTTTTTGATTCGCTGGTCTCTGGATGCTGGTACAGCCATTTACGGTATCGCTCGTATGCTGATCCAACTCCTTTTGATTGGCTATGTGCTTACTTTTATCTTTGAGACCCACAATAGTCTTTTGGTAGTTGGTGTTCTGTCCCTTATGCTTGCGATTGCCAGTTGTATTGCCTTGCGACCGATTCGAAAGAAAAAAAAAGGTCATTATGGTAAAGTGCTGGTGTCTATAGCCATTGGCGGCGCACCAACGCTTGTGTTGATTACACAAGGTGTCCTCAACTTAAAGCCGTGGTTTGATCCTAGCAAGATGATCCCACTGGCAGGGATGATATTTGCAAATTGTATGACAGCGATCAGCCTGGCCGCGGATCGATATTATGCCGAGTGGCCTCAGGTCGAGCATTGTGTTGCCCGTAATACGGCTTTCCGAGCCGCGTTAATACCCATTACGAATTCACTTTTTGCCGTAGGTTTGGTTTCGTTGCCGGGTATGATGACAGGGCAAATTGTAATCGGAGCTGATCCGTTGGCCGCAGCACGCTATCAAATCATGGTGATGTGCATGCTCTATGGATCGTCCGGAATCTCTGTCGTCAGCTACATGACTTTTATCAAGCACGGTGGTACTGAGAGTGGATAGCTCGGATGTTTTGCCGAGTGAAGTGGCGAAATAATGTTTGGCCAATCACTTTCTAGAGAGCTATTGGGCTGCACATGCTGAGGGATTCGATTTATTTAGGCTTATGCAGCTCCCAGCGGACTAACATGCCCTTGCCTTCGTGGAAGTATCGCCTGGAGACTGGAAAGAAGGTCAAATAGCGGTTGTAAGTTTGTACGTCGACAAGCTCTAAGGCACGGTCACGGTTGGCAGCCAGATTGTCAAACCATGCCCGTAGGGTGGGACGGTAGTCGTGAATGGAACGACGGGCAATTTGAAAACCAGCGTCTTCAAAGGCCTTCACATGGGCATGGTAGGATGACCCGATGTATCCTGGGAAGTAAAGCTGCGAAATGAGTGCTGTCGCGAACAAATGATCGGTCATGCGGCAAAAGAAATGCTTGACGAGTTTTCCACCTGGTTTGATGGCAGCGGAAAGTTTTTTTGGTTAAGGGAGCAACTTCTTTCGGCCTTACATGTTCCCATGCTCCGATCGAGTAAATGGTATCGTATTTTTCAGGTTCGTAATCGCGATTGATGAAATCGCCAAATTCTACCTGGAAACCGTTATGTTTCTAGTTGTATTCGACGTGCTCCTTAGAAAGAGTGAGACCGTAGATATTTTCGTTTTTTCCCATGTGTTCATGGATTCGTTTTAGCATGGCTCCCCACCCACAACCGAGTTCAAGAATCTTCTGTCCCGGTTGAGGATCGATCAGATCAAGAATAAAATCGGCCTTTATCTGCTGGGCCTCTTCAAGTCTCTGGCAACCGGGCGGAAAGTCGGCACAAGTGTAGAGCATGTACATTCGGTCTAAAAATAGCTCATGAAAATTGTTCGACACGTCATAATGTTCGGCAATGCCTAGTGCATGGTCTTGTTTCATTTTTGCATGCAGTAGTGGCCAGGGGAGAGGCCAGTATCCACAGACAAAACTGTAGGCCAGTGGTTTTTCGCAGGTAATAAGATTCCACGCAAAATCCGGGTCGATGGCTGAGGAGAACGGATCAGATGCTGCAAACCAGCGTAAGCGGGGCCATAGACCAACGCTTCGAGCGGAAAGAGTAGTTTTCGTAGAGGGCCCATTGGCTACC
>CAWWCC010000241.1:0-4577 GCA_963935315.1 uncultured Planctomycetaceae bacterium
CCCTTTAAGTGTACTATTCCTCCGAAAGGTGAGGTGGTATTCGAATTGGACAGCTCTTATGGACGTAAAAGTGGTAAACGCAGCAAGAGCTAGCAAGCTGCTGGGTGTCGATGTTCTGGTTAGTGGGAGGCCCCCTTCTATGAATTTTTTTCGCTGCTTCGCTCTCGCCTTGGCGTGGAGTTTCTGTTCGCTTTCATGTCAGGCAGCCATTGTAGTAGCAGCCGCCGATTCGTTACCCGAAGAGAAGGCCAAGGCCGATTTGGTTTGCGATGGTGTCGACGATCAGGTCGAGTTGGCTGCTTCGCTCGCCAAGGCCCGGCAAGGGGACACGCTGATTGATATCAATCCGAAGACTCAAAAAAAGGTCCGCTGCGCTTTAAATCATGCGGTGGAGTGGTTGCCAGGCAACTACCATTTGTCGGCGACGCTCGAAGTGCCCGACGCGGCCAATTGTGTTATTCGTGCGGAAGGAACAACGCTCCACTACGGTCCTGCCGAAGGGGATTGTGTTGTGATTCGAGGCATGAATCGGTGTCGCTATAACTTCGGCACGATGGAAACGCAGTCGAACGGAGCTGCGTTGCGAATTCAACCGCAAGAATCGATGCCCTCGCTGATGAGTTTCGTCAATTTCACGGGTTTGATTGGGCAAGAGCAACGGGGTACTGGGTTGATGCTCGACCCAAAACACGAAAACGTATGCGTCAATCGTATTACGGGCACCGATATCCTGGGTTTCGATAAAGGGGCCTATGTGGGTAGCGTTGGCGCGCGCGAAGGCACTGCTTCTACCCATGGCAAGTGCGACACGAATTGGTTCTGGCTGAGCTATATCCGCCTGTGCAATACGTGCATCGAAGAAGGCGCTCAGGGAGTCGACGACAGTGTCTGGCATGTCAATGTCGATGCCAGCGTGCCTGGTGCCGTGGCGATTCGTACGGCTGCCGCTTATGGGAAATGGTATGTCATTATGGGCACGTATTCGTTCGAAAAGAAAAATAAGGCCTTGATCTTAGAGCCCGGTGCGCGAAACTCGGTGTTTGAAGTGCATCCGCCCATTCAAGACTTTGCCTGGGAAGATCGCAGCGGTTCAGAGACCAACGTAATTTTGTCTTCCGAGAGTCCGCCGTATCGACCGTTTGCAGAGCTGCAAACGGTTAACCCCTGACATAGTAAATACCTGAGCGAGGAACTCGAATGCTCAAAACTGGCTTAGATGGCAAAAAGGCTTTGATCACAGGCGGAGGTGTCGGCATTGGCTTGGCAATCGCTAAAGCACTCGCTAACGAAGGGGTCGATATAGCCATCGCGAACCGCGGCGAGTATCCCGAGGCAGTTGAGGAGATTGCTTCATGTGGTGTTCAATCCTTTGGCATTAAGGCCGACGTCAGTCAGGAGGCCGATGTCGTCAGAATGGTGCAAGAAGCGCAGCAGAAACTAGGGGGCTTAGACATCTATGTCAACAACGTGGCTGCTCATTGGGATGAACCCGCGCTCAAGGTAACAGGCGAAGGCTGGAACAATACGGTGGCCACCAATTTATCGGCTTGCCTATTCGGTTGCCGGGAGGCCGGCCGACATTTTGTAGGGCAGGGCGGGGGGAATGTCCTGATTATTGGCTCGACCGCAACTTACACCCTTTATCCTGGAGAGATTTCCTACCGCGTCACAAAAACGGCACTCATTCCTTATATGGAGGGTCTCGCTGCTGAGATGGCACCTCATGGCGTAAGGGTGAATATGATCACGCCTGGGCTGTTCATGACGCGGATGACCAAGGGGCTCAACTTTGAGGAAGAATCCCTGAAGAAGAAAGTCTTGGGCGAGATCCCCCTCCGCCGACCGGGCGATGCCAATACCGAATTGGCTCCGGCAGCAGTCCTGTTGATTTCTGACAAACTGAGCGCTTACACGACTGGGGCCAATCTACTGATCGACGGCGGTGTCCAGCTCCGAGTCCTACCCTGGCGAGACGAAGAAGAGTTGCGCTCTATGAATGAGTAGCCGCGTTAGGTGAGCCATAGCGAAGCGGTAGCTACCATTGAGGTGCATCTTTCGAAACGATGGGGGTAGTGATTCTTGGGGTTAATGAACAGGAGGCAACAGAGGAAACGGAGCTCTGTTCTTTCTACTTACTCGGTTGTCTCTGTTTTCTCCTGCTCAAATGGTCCACCACAAGACTTAAATTAGAGGTGGACTAATTGAATTCGTTCTGTTCGCTCGTGCCCCAGATGGGCCAGCGTCTGCCTCCATGCTGCTCAATCTTGAGGATGGTAGTCTTGTAAACGGTTTCAAGATTCTGTTGCAAGACTACCTGTTCGATCTCACCGGCAGACTGAAGTTTGCCATCAACCATGATCAGGGCGTGGTCAAATCCAGGCATCACTTCCTCGATGTGATGCGTGGCAAACAATACGGTGGGAAATTTCGGATCCTGCAATTGTTTTTCCAGCCAGGCAAGAAAACGCTCCCGCACACCTGGATCCATGCCTGCGCATGGTTCGTCGAGTACTAGCAATGTTGGCTCTGCCATACGCGTGCGAGCAATGAGCACCTGCTGGCGTTCACCCTGAGACAACACTCCAAACGGTTTATTGGCCAAGGACTCGCAAGCGATTCGTTGAAGCTCGTAGGCTGCTCGCTGGAAGTCCTCCTGGGTAGGCGTTGTTGCTTGAATATACCTCAAACCAAATTGGCCAAATTTCCCTGATACAACCGTCTCAAGAGCTGATTCACCTGCTGGTATGAGATTCAAAATGTCGGCTGAAATCCAACCGATTTCACGGCGCATCTCGCCAAGATTCTGAAGTTCTTCTCCTAGCCGCAAAACACGACCACTCGTTTGCCAGAGATAACCTGTTGCGACTTTGAGAAGGGTCGACTTTCCCGATCCATTGGGTCCTAAAATGGCCCAATGCTGTCCTGCCTCCACGGTCCAGGAAACATTGCTAAGGATATTCGTATCTTGTTGCTTGTAACCAACCGAATTCAATTCAAAAAGTGGAATATTTGCGTCGATGCTCATGATTCGGCTAAGCGCTTACCCTCAACTGTTACCAAACACGTCCTAGGCTGAACCGTCAGGCTTATCAACCATCAGGCCAAATGATCTTGCGTGCCTCAGCCGGAGTCGCAACCTCGCGGCCCAGTTCGCGAGAGATCCTCACGATTTTTTCCACAAGTTGCGCGTTTGTCTCGGCGTACTCGCCAGGACTCAAATAAGGGTTGTCTTCCATGCCAACACGAACATGCCCACCTAGCAAGATTGCCATCGTCAAGATGCGCCATTGCTCTTCTGGATCCATACACGAGGTGTTGTACTGAAAGTCTTCAGGGAGATGATCGTGCATGTATTGCATTGCTTTGACTGTCGGTGGCGTGTAACAGCCCCCTCTCCAGCCAAGGAAGAAGGTAATCCATACCGGGGTCTTGATTAAACCTTGCTTAGCAAAACGCTGCGCATTCCAGACGCCACCGTAGTGAAAACACTCACATTCCAGGGTGAAATCCAACTCTTGGCTCAGGTGGCAATACTTTTCAAGTTCGACTCGGTCATGGAGTCCGTAAAGTTCGACCGGATCGCATCCCGGCTCATAGTCAAAGCATTCATCATGGGGATTGAAACAGGTAGAAATCATGTCGGGCTTGAGGGCCTTTACCAACTCCACACGCTGCGGAAATCGACCGTTCGCAATGCCATATTGAATAATGCAGTCGCCTTCATCCGTGATGTCATTGGAGAGCTTTACCCAACCTGGAATATCGAGGTCCGACAGCTTCGTGCCATCAGCCTGAATCTCTTCGTCAATAGTATAGGGTCCGTGCAAGTGACAAATACTTGCTCCGGCATTCACAGACCGGACGTACTCGCGCGCTACTTCGTCATAGCCCTTCGGTGTAGGATTGTGCGGATTCGATGGGTAAGCCATTGTCGAATCGCAAGTGACGGTAATGATCAACTTTTCCACTTTTCAACTCCCTTCTAAAAAACGCGAATTTGCAGAGACTGCGCAAGTACAAGAGACTCTTGGTGAAACTAGTGCATACGCTTAGGTTTGAGCAGGGTGCGTACATTCTAGCTAAAAAACAATGCTTCGCAAGGTTTTTAGGTAACAAAAAACCGTACACTCACGCGAAAAAGTATCTGTAGAATCGTTCATCCAGACACAACTATCTAAATCACCTAGAATGTGAAAAAATGGTGTCTTACGGTTTCTTTAAACCGCTTCCCTACGTAGCCCAGCATTAAGTAAGTATGTCCACTCCATTACCCAGGCAAACTTTAGCTGACCAAGTTTATCAGTATCTCCATGCCCAACTTGCCAATCGGAAAATAGACGTTGATGATCGGCTGAATGCCCGCCAAATTGCAACTGAGCTGAAAGTCAGCCGTACCACAGCCAACAAAGCCATCGAGCGATTGATCGAGGAGGGTTTGGTCAAGGTCAACGATTTGCGTCATTCTGTTGTTGTCACGTTACCCACAAAGTTAAAAGTTCACGATTCGAATGAGTTCGAATTCTTGAATCAGACCTGTCTCTTATACACATCTGACGCTGCCGACGATACTCCTTGTG
>CAWWCC010000242.1:0-4563 GCA_963935315.1 uncultured Planctomycetaceae bacterium
GACGATACGACATTCACGTTCGACGTGAATCTCGCTGAACCGGGCGTATTGGATTACGTGCAACAAGGACTTGCCAATGGCGAAATGGGCTTCTTTGTCTCCTCGTTAACTTTAGCCGCTCAGCCTGGCTTAGGAATCTTTCCCTATCCCCAGTGGTACTTGAAGGAGTCCGGTGGGGGAGCTGTCAACGGAATTCCGCCTACGCTTGAAATTGACGTCACCATATCCGGAGACTTCGACGAAGACGGTGATGTTGACAGTTTCGACCTCGCAGAGTGGCAGCTGCGCTACGGGGTCGATAGTGGTGCCGATGCAGATAGCGACAACGATTCGGATGGAGAAGATTTCTTGATCTGGCAAAAAAACTATACGGGGTCCGGGGCATTAGTGGCAACTTTGGTGGTACCAGAACCAGCTTCTATTTTCTTGATAACGACGATTCTCGTCAGCCCAATTCGGCCAAGGTTGCTTCGAGAGTATCGTTGACAAGGGAAAGTATGTAATGGATTCATATTACTTTCGATCATCACGTACGCGTCGCGGTGGATTTACCTTGGTGGAATTGTTGGTCGTTATCGCAGTTATCGGTGTGCTCATCGCCCTGCTCTTACCGGCAGTTCAGGCTGCCAGAGAAGCAGCCAGACGCGCTAGCTGCCAAAACAATCTTAAGCAAATCGGTTTGGCGGTCATGAACTACGAGCAATCAAACGGACACCTCCCACCACCTAAGTTGGGAGATACTACCTTCAGTAACCAAGGAGGATTCTTCGTCCTGTTGCTTCCATATATGGAGCAATCGTCTGCGTTCGACCGAATTGATCCTACGAAACCAGTTGATGATCCGCAGAACATACCCGTCGTTACTACTGCCATTGATGCTTATCTATGCCCCTCGATGGGTTTGCCTCAGGAAGCACCTGGCCCGGATTGCGGCCCACCGCTCGCTCCCGGAAGTTACATAACATCAACACGAACAACATACTTTAGTTTTGGAAAGCTTGACGGAGCTTTTGCCAATCCTCCTGCAGATGGCAACTACAATCTTGGGCTGCGTCAAATTAAAGATGGAACCACGAAGACGCTACTCGTCGGAGAGATTAGCTATGTACACGAAGGAAAAGTTCCTCCCAACTGCACTGGAAGCATATCTTCGCCTGGTTCGGGTGACTATGCCTGGGCGGATGGCTACTGGGCTATGTCCTGGGGACACATGGCTGCTCAGTTTCCAGATCTCTACAACAACCCTGTAGATTACCAAACACCTCATAGTTCTCGGACTTTTCGCAGTGATCACCCGCAGGGCGTGCAGTTTGTGATGCTCGACGGGTCCGTTCACTTTTTGGATGACAGCGTCGACAGCGAGATTCGACGTGCACTGGTAACACGTGCAGGAGATGAAATCCACAGTCTCTAGAAAAAAGTCCAGTACCCATCCCAATTAGATGCTCAAGTCTAGGAGAAAGGATAGCAGCAATGAAGCTTTATTTTTCAGGGAAATTATTTTCTTTTATTTGTACGAGTCTTGTCTTTATCCAAGCAACGCAAGCGCATTTTGTCTGGCTTGATTCCGTAGAAGAAACAGGACAGACAAAAGGAGTGCTGTACTTTTCTGAGTCAGCACACCTGCAGGATTATCGTTTGCCTGAAAAAATCACAAAAGCTTCAGTGTGGCAGAAGAGTAAAGACAAGAAGGACCTGCAGCTGGAAATGAGTAGCGTGGAAACGGATAACCGAATCGGCTTAGAGACAATAATCGACAGTAGCAGTAATACTATCTTGGCGGCGACTTGCGACTACGGCATCTATGGTGGCTCCTTGTTGTCCTACTACACCAAACACATTCGTTGTTCCAATGTAGAGGAGCTGGGATCTGCAGGCCAAATTAAGGAGTTGCAACTAGAAATTGTGCCACGTGTCTTGGAAGGGAAAATTGAATTAACCGTTCTTTGGAAAGGTAAACCAAAAGCAGATGTCGAAGTCGAGATAGGTGAGCCCGATGATGAGTCCCATAGCCTGACGACGGACGCTCAAGGACGTGCTCGCTATCGGCCTACTGCGACTGGACTTGTAGGAGTAAGGGCTGGTTTCACCGAAAAAGAGGCAAAAGGAGAGCTCGACGGCGAAGAGTACACCGGAGCGGCTCATTACGCTACTTTGACGTTTCGCATTGATTCACTTGAATCATTTCCAGAACAGGATGACAAATCTTCTGATAGCCAGTCAGCCTCAGCCATACCTGTAAGCGACTTCCCCGAATTGCCTGAAGGTCTGGCAAGTTTTGGTGGGGCAGTTCATGACGGCTGGCTGTACGTTTATGGCGGGCACATTGGCGGGGCGCATGACCACTCGCGAGAAAACCTCTCGCAGCAGTTTCGGCGGCTCAAGCTAAGTGGTGGCACTCAATGGGAGCAGCTCCCCATGCAAACTCCATTGCAGGGGCTGGCATTAGTTTCGCACGAAAGTGGTCTCTATCGAGTTGGAGGAATGAATGCGAGGAACGCACCCAAGGAGGATGAAGACCTGCATTCCACAGCAGACTTTGCTCGGTATGATCCGGCAACACGCGAGTGGACCAAGCTGCCAAAATTGCCTTCTGCTCGCTCTTCACATGATGCAGTGGTTATTGGTGACAAGTTGTATGTGGCAGGTGGCTGGACACTGGAAGGTGATGGTGAAGGAACTTGGCTAAACACTGCACTAGTCTTTGATCTTACGAATCAAAAGGGTGGATGGAGTGTGCTACCTAAAGCTCCGTTCACGAGACGTGCACTGGCGGTTTCCCACTGGCAAGGACAACTCGTGCTGCTTGGTGGTATTGATTCTGAGGGGGACATTTCATTCGAGGTGGACTTGTACAATCCTGAAACCCAGCAATGGGGAAAGGGTCCGAAACTACCCTGGCAAGGCATGGAGGCGTTTGGTATTTCAGCCTGGAACTTGGGTGGTCAGCTTTATGTGAGTGGGCTGGCCGAGAGTGTCTTCCAGTTAGGGGGAGATGGGCACAACTGGACTGAGGCAACCGCATTAAAAATCCCACGGTTTTTTCATCAGCTATTGCCGCTCGACAATGAATCTCTGCTTGCAGTGGCAGGAGCTTCAAGGCGGGGCCACCTCACGCATATTGAGAAGCTGCCAATGTCAGATAGGACCGCTGCAACTAGTAAGGCAGAGCTAAGTTCGAATAAGCAAGCTTCGCATATTGTGCCAGTTAGCAATACCGTCCCTAAGAAGGAGTCCTCCCAAGTAGAGTCAGCAAATCTCAAATCCAACGACGATTCAGCGGGAAACTGGCCTGGCTTTCGTGGTTTCGGCAATAGTGTCTCTTCTGCCAGAGACTTGCCCACACGTTGGAATGATGAAGAAGGCATTTTCTGGGAAGCAAATCTTCCCGGCTATGGACAGTCGAGCCCCATTGTTTGGCAAGACAAGCTTTTTGTGACAACCATGCAGGGCGAGAATAAAGAAACCCCAACTGTACTTTGCTTTGATTTGTTCAACGGAAAGGAAAAGTGGAGACGTGAATTCCAAAGTTCTCAGGAGATTGAAGCAAGCAACTACGTAACTCGAAGTTCTCCGACACCCGTTTGTGATGCCCAAGCCATCTATGCTTTTTTTGAAGGTGGTGAACTTGTCGCACTTGACCACGAGGGGAAGACGCTTTGGCAACGTTCTCTCGTCAAGGAATATGGTGAGTTCCAGGGAGATCACGGGATCGGCAGTTCACTTGCCGCTACTGAAGATGCCGTGATAATCTTGGTCAACCATGATGGTCCCTCTTATCTCATGGCAGTCAACAAAAAAGATGGCACGAATCTTTGGAAGGTCGACTATGAGAAACGTGTCGCGTGGTCTTCACCCATCGTCACTCGATATGACGGACGAAGCATTGCAATTGTATCTGCAGGTGGATTGGTGGAAGCCTATGACGCTGACTCAGGTAACCTTCTTTGGCAAATCGAGGACCTACCAGGAAACAATGTTCCTTCTGCTACAACCTCAGGTGACTTAGTTTTTATAGGTGCCAAAGATGTAGACTCGAATGTCGCACTACATCTAAATAATCTCTCCACAGACAGAGTTCCCGAAATTCTTTGGCGGTCCGAAAAGCAAAGCTGTAGCTTTTGCTCGCCCTTGTACCATCGTGATTTAGTTTATAGCGTCAATCGATCAGGAGTCGCATTTTGTGTTCATGCACAGAGCGGCGAGATTACCTGGAAGCAACGTTTGGGAGACTCTTGTTGGGCCTCACCATTGGCGGCTGGCGACAATATCTACTTCTTCACGAAATCTGGCACAACCAAAGTTATAAGTCACGGCAACACCTACGAAGAGCTTGCTGAGAACATCCTTACCATCGGTCCAGAGACCCGCATCTACGGGACAGCTGCCGTAAACGGCAAATTGATTCTGCGTACTGGGAGCAGGTTGATTTGCGTGGGCAGTTGAACTTGCGAAGAAGGGTCTAACCGGCCTCATTCGCCCTCACCGAAGCGGCGAATAGCAAGGCGAATAGCAATAGGAACAGAGGTAGATGCTGACATCTTCTTACGATGGAAAACTACA
>CAWWCC010000243.1:0-4494 GCA_963935315.1 uncultured Planctomycetaceae bacterium
GTCCGTCTCGTGGGCTCGGAGATGTGTATAAGAGACAGAAATATCAATTAGCGACGCACGTGTGGAAGAAGGGCATCTGGGAAATCGTAGGGCCCTTTTTAAATTGATTCTTGCAAAACCGAGCCAGCAAGAACTCGTCATAGATTACAGAACGGCCGACTACACGGCAATTTCGGGGCAGGATTACCAGGCGGGATCCGGGACGGTCACTTTTTTGCCCGGAGAAACGGAGCACACAATCGAAATTGCTACATTCTGTGATCATACTGTTGAATCCACAGAGGTTTTTTTTTGTAGAGATATCCTGCCCTGTCCAAATTGAAGTGCACAAAAAACGAGGCGTTGGATTTATTATTACCGACGACGTAGGGCCACAAGGAGGTCTGATGGCAATTCTGGAATTTATGTAATGAATTCTGACGGGACAAATCCTGTGCGATTGACAAACCATTCCGCCGTGGATTCTTATCCGCGTTTTAGTCCTGATTGTAATTGGATCACCTTCTTTTCAGATCGAAACGGCAATAACGACATTTATATTATTTCTGCCGATGGCCAGGGCTCACTCAGACAACTTACAAGTCATGAAGCAAGCGATTGTGACCCAAGCTTCGGGCCAGATGGTGATTGGATAACTTTCAGTACGGACCGTGATGGGAATTATGAAATTTATAAAATGAATCTCGATGGGGATGGAGCAATGAACCTTACACAAAGTCCCAGCGAAGACATTCACTCGACAGTTAGTCCAAATGGTAGCTTGATAGTATTTCGCAGTGATCGAAGTGGCAAGTTTGAAGCACATACAATGTCTATAGACGGATCGCAAGTTACGCAACTTACGGATTTACAAGGTTCGGTTCGCCATCCTAGTTTCAGCCCGGATGGCAACCAGGTAATATTTCATGCTGTCACGAAACCTGGCTCTGCTTCCATCCAAATGGTTGATCTTCAGACTCGAACTGCACGAGAATTGGCCAGCGATAGTGCTGCGAATCTGAATGCTGTTTAGGCGCCAGACAATGTAAATCAAATGGAAATAAAAGCCCAGTCAAAAAGGACCATTCTAGAGATTCTCAAGAGCTACCGACCTCGATACATAGCCACCCGAACGGCTTTCGTATTGTTGGTACTAAGTTGTTGCTGGAGAATAGGTCGGTTGTTCAGAAAGCAATACGTCTGAGAATCCCTGCACAAAGGCGTACAGAACGACCGTGAGATAAATTCGGACTAAAACCCGTTGTTCGTACACACTGTCAATGCTACTAGCATGTTCTTTTGCACGGCAGCACAATCGCCTCAGAAATAAGTCAGCTCGGCTCTAAAGAAAACGTAGGATCCCAGTAGTATTTTGAGGTACTGATAGAGCGCGGATCCCGACGCGCTGGGACGGATCGGAAAGGGTGGTGGCTCCATGCAACCTGGAGAAAGTGAGAATTGTAGGATTTCAAAATATACAGAGCTTGAGGCTACAGCGCAGGGTCCAAGATTAGCGTTTATCAGCGGTTTCTTTAATTGAAGTACCACACGCTGTATTGCCGGAGTGCATGGGTTTTCTGCAGAAGCCGGTTAGCTCCAGTCGCCAATTTTCTGGAATACCGAGTCTGTTGCCTGGACGTCTACCGTATCTGTACCGCCGTTGGTGGAATAGGCCATAACTTTGGCAAAGTTGTTCACGCAATTGTCAAAGGTATTGCCCACTAGATCCATCTCGTCGCCTGCAGCTTGCAGAATGTCATTGCCGACCGAGTCGTAAAGCTTTGCCGTGTCATTGCCCTGCGTGGATGTGGCCCAGGTTTGATCAAAAAGGCGTGCATAATTGTAAAAGCCTGCTCCTGACATCATGGCCTTGTCGTGAAAAGCTCGATAGGTGTCGTCACCAGCAGAGTCGTGGAAAACGGCAGTATCATTTCCAGTCGAAGCGTAGGCATAGGTGGAATTGAATCCGGAGCCATAGTTGTAGAAACCGGTACCACTCAGGGTCACATAGTTGAAGTACGATTCGTAACTGTCATCGCCTGCAGAATCGTAGAATCTAGCAGCATCGTTGCCTTGAGTTGAATACCCGAAGTTGGCTGAAAAGTCGTTGGCTCGATTGTAGAATCCGTCTCCCTGCAGGATGGCTCGATTGTGGTAAGCCCTAAAGTCATCATTGCCAGGTGAGTCGTAAAAGCGGGCTATGTCATAACCTTGGGTTGAATAGGCATAGCTCTTACTGAAATCATACGCTTCATGGATGAAGTCGGTTCCTGATAGAGATGCTTGGTTGTGGTAACCTTCGTACACATCATTGCCTGCCGAATCGTAGAAGACAGCAATGTCATTGCCGCCACCCGAATGAGCATAAGTCTGTGCGAAATATCTTGCTCGATGATTAAAGCCGGAGCCAATGAAGAATGCCTGGTTGTGATACCCTTTGTAGGTTTCATCGCCTGTGGAACCATAAAAGTTGGCAACGTCTTGTCCTGCAAAAGAGTATGCCTGGGTGCGTGAGAAATTATTTGCTCTATTGAAGTATCCAGCGCCTGACATTGTGGCTTTATCTTCATGGCCTTCGTAGACATCATTGCCAACGGAGTCGTAAAAAATTGCGAAGTCATTGCCGCCAGTCGAGTAGGCGTAATTTTCGTCGAACATGCGAGCGTAGTTGTAGTACCCGCTTCCGGATAGAGCCACTTTGTCATGATATGCTCTCAAGGTATCGTAGCCGGCCGTGTCATACAGCGAAGCAACATCGTGCCCTTGCGTTGCGTAGGCAAAGGTCAAGCGAAAGTTATCTGCACGATTGTGAAATCCAGTTCCTGAAAGAATCACGTGGTCGGCATGGGCCGTGTAGATGTCGTCTCCGCTGGAGTCGTAAAGTCGGGCTGCATCAACGCCTTGGGTCGAGTAAGCCTGCGTGGAAGAAAATCCACGTGCTAAATTATAAAAGCCATTGCCTTTGAAAATAGAACGATTGTAATACGACCGATAATCGTCGTTGCCAGCCGAGTCATGCATGACAGCATGATCGTTGCCTAGGGTGGAGTAGGCATAGGTTTCCGAAAAATCGTGGGCCGTATGAGAAAACCCGTTGCCAGAAAAGGTGACTTCTTGAGGGCGTGCTACGAGCGTGTCCTTGCCGGCACTATCATGGAAAGTTGCCGCGTCCTGACCGCCGTTACCATAAACGTTGACTGTTTCAATGCCGCTGGCCAGGACAGCAAATCCACTGCCATCAAAATTGGTTTGCCCCACACTTAAAATTGCAGATTCGTCGCCGCTCGTGCCAACCAACGTAATCAAGTCGTTGCCCGTGTCTCCCGTAAAATGCAAATTTGCAATAGCATTTGACGCAAAGTCATAACGGACGCCATTGACTTCAACCTGGTGTGTATTGCCAGCTAGAAAACTGAAAGTGTCGTTCCCAGCCGTTCCGTCGACATGAACGGTATTGCCACTCGCGGAGACGAGATTCGTCAAGCGAAAATCGACATTGTTATTTGATCCGGAGACTTTAACAAAGAATTCGTCTCCGATGTTGGCGTAGGTGTCAACACGCGAAGTTCCATTAATAACATTGCCCGTATCAACCTGCTGCATGTCTGAATTGTAGAGTTCCAGGCTGACATGCCCACCGCCATTATTCAGTTGGGCTTCAGCGGTAAGGAAACCCGAGCGAGTTGCTTCAATGCGGTACCAGGTATCACCGGCAACAGAAATGCCATTCAACTGGTTGAATGCTACGGCTCCCCAATCGGTAAACGAAAAGCTGGATTCTGCAGTGATCTCAAGATCGTAATAACCCAAGCCATCGTCCGATGACAAGCTGACGGTGTAAGATTGTCCTGCCGTAACATCGACGGTCAGGGTTTCGTTGAAATCACCACTCCAGGTACCCGATCCACCCTCCATATGCCATAACGGATCCAAAGCATGCGTGGTGTTTTGAGCGGTAAACGATACCGTACCACTATTTGCTGCCGTAAATGTAAAGTAATCGGAGTCATCGAGAGTGGTGATGGCTCCATTCATGTTCAGAGTGTCACCAACCGTCCCTAGATTGTAAGCAGCACCGGCCAAGGAACCGTAGTCGTCGGCTGGCATTAGGACATCGATGGCTGCATCAAGATTGAGTCGATCGTACCAGGCATTGGTAGCGGAGTCATAAAATGAATCCGCTGTGGCAATCATGTGATCGTAAATCGTGTCCTGAGTAATATTTGTGTAGCCAGCGAATTCCATAGCTTCCCGGATAAGCACACTGGCACCAGCCACGTAGGGTGCCGCCATGCTTGTACCCGAGTAAGTGGCAAAATCATCGGTTGTACCATTGTTATTGCCTGAGTAATCGGGCACGGTGCTGGTGACCCAACGCCCCGGGGCTGCGATGGCGCGTGAATGACGCTGGCTGAAATAGCTTAAGAGGCCGCTGTCGTCGGCGGACATGACTGGAACGACGTGCGAACTGGCTGCAGGATAGCTGAGACCCGCTGTGTTAAAGCTGGAGAAGCT
>CAWWCC010000244.1:0-4493 GCA_963935315.1 uncultured Planctomycetaceae bacterium
AGGATGGCATACATGCAAGGCACCACCAGCAGTACAATCCGTGCCAAAGTCTCAAACCCCATGCAATTGTTACCACACCATAGGCGACCATCACCCACTGCGATGTACACGTGCGAAACATTTCGCCGCAATCACCAGTAAGACCAAAGGAACCAAATGCCAGGTAGGCTCCGCTCGCAATCAGACAAAACCTGACAAAAAAACGGGCGTTTTACACGCAACTTCTCGACGTCGTAGAATACCCCTGTAGAGCAACAGGGGGAACAAACAACCGCAGACAGGCCCCAGCCACACGACTAGTGCAGGCTGAGGATTTGGTCTTACCTCGGTGCAAGAAATGGCAAAAGGCAGAGGACAACACGCTGTATGGTTCCGCCTGAGAACAAGCCGCCAAAAACATACCCCAAATAGGTGGTCTGCCCTACGAAAAACTTGGCGAACATTATGGCAAACTGGTCTACGCGGGCAAGATCAGCCTCAATCTTCCTCCCGAAAAAAACCGACTCCTGGCACAGCAACTCTCTGAACTCAAAATGCGCAAACCCTATATTAAAATTCGCGTCGAACATGCAAACTGGGTAACTCCCAGTTCTGTATTACGTGTGAGTTATAAGCGCAAGGGCAAACAGGGAGGACTCTACAATGCAAAACTGGAAGACCTGTTAGGCGTGGTTGACACCGCTTTTCTTAGAATACTCTGCAGACCGCCTCAGCTAATTGGACGCATCGCCCAGACTCTTTGCCTGTCCTCTTATGTACCTGTTATATCTTTGCTGCGATTATCGCAGCTGGAGCGAGTGAAGAATGCGGGTTAGGACAGCAGCTTGCGAATCACGTGGGCTGGTTCGACGCCGGTCAACCGCTGGTCGAGACCCTGGTACTTGAAAGAGAATAACTCGTGGTCAAAGCCCAACTGATTCAGGACCGTGGCATGAAAATCCCGGATGTGGACGGGGTCTTTGGTGATGTTGTACGAAAAGTCGTCAGTTTCTCCATAAATGACTCCCGGCTTGAAACCTCCACCCGCCATCCACATGGTGAAACAACGAGGGTGATGGTCGCGTCCGTAGTTTTTCGCAGTTAATCCCCCTTGAGAATAGATGGTCCGACCAAACTCACCTCCCCAGATCACAAGGGTCTCGTCCAGCATGCCCCGTTGTTTGAGATCCTGAATCAATGCGTAACAAGGTTGGTCGACATCCTTGCATTGGTCGGGAAGTCGACCTGCAACATTGGCATGTGTATCCCAGTTGTTGTGATAAATCTGCACAAAACGCACACCTCGCTCAACCATCCGCCTGGCCATCAACGCAGTATTGGCAAAAGTGCCGGGTTCTTTGGCAGCATTGCCATACATTTGGAATGTCGATTCGGATTCGCTGGCAAGATTCGTAAGTTCGGGCACGCTGGTCTGCATACGATAGGCCAACTCATACTGCCTGATGCGAGTCTGCGTTTGTGGATCACCCAGTTGTTCGTAGTTCAGTCTGTTCAGTTCCTGCAAGCCATCAAGTGTCGTACGACGGACGCTCGCCGGAACACCGGAAGGATTGTTAATGAACAGAATCGGGTCGCCCGAAGAGCGAAAACTTACGCCTGCGTGCTGACCAGGAAGAAAACCCGAAGACCACAGTCGACCCGAAATCGCCTGCACTTGCTCCACGTTGGTGGACCTTGCCACCATGACCACAAAGGTCGGCAGATTATCGTTCAGCGCTCCCAAACCATAGGAAGCCCAGGAGCCCAAACAGGGTCTCCCCGTCACCTGGTTGCCAGTCTGCATCAGGCAGATGGCCGGTTCATGATTGATTGCCTCGGTATGCATACTGCGGACGTATGTCAAATCGTCGGCCATCCGTTTGTGCCAGGGGAGAAGTTCGCTCATCCACATCCCCGCTTGACCCACTTGTTCGAAGCGGTACTTCGACGGTGCGATCGGAAATCGATCCTGCCCAGAGGTCATCGTGGTAAGCCTTTGACCTTTGCGAATCGAATCCGGAAGGTCCTTGTCAAACCAACTGTCCATTGACGGCTTGTAATCGAACAAGTCCATCTGCGAGGGTCCGCCGACCATATGCAGATAGATCACATGCTTCGCATGAGGCGCAAGCTGCTGCGACTGAAAAGCAGGCGCTGCCTGACTTTTCGCCGCCAAAGCACCCAGGGCTGCGGTCCCCAGCAGATGGGAACCTTTCGCCAGAAAGTGACGGCGCGTGACCTCGGATCGGAATTGTTCGAAATCATTCATTACTGACGATAATCCTTCATAACCAATGTCGACTACCCATAATCCTTCTCCAGTCTCTCACTTATTCAATACCTCATCCAGATTCATAATCGCATTCACCATCATCGTCCAAGCGGCCAGTTCGTCGGGGGGAAGAGAACCATCGAACTCGGAGTCCCCTACGGTAAGAAGTTGTTCTGCAGCTTCGAAGTGAGCCTGGTAATGAACCAAGAGTTCGTCGAAAGAAGCCTGGAGTACCGGAATTTCCTCTGACCGGAAGGGACGACCCAGGATCCGACGCCCTAACCATTGGATTCTTTCCTGGAACTCTGGTTTGGATCGTTGCAGAGCATGTGTAGCCAAATGTCTTGCTGCTTCAACAAACTGGGGATCGTTGAGTGTGACGAGAGCTTGAAGCGGTGTGTTGGTACGCTCGCGGACCATGACGCAATGTTCCCGATTGGGCGCGTTGAAGGTTTCCATGGAGGCCGGTGGGGCTGCCCTTTTCCAGAACGTATAGAGACTCCGGCGGTAAAGGGCTTCTCCCTCGTCTTGTTGGTAATCACGTGTATTGCTTTCAATCATCGCGACCGCTTCCCACACCCCGGGGGGCTGATAAGGCTTTACGCTCGGACCCCCGATTTTATTCACCAACAGACCGCTGGCAGACAAGGCGTAATCACGAACCATTTCTCCATCCATGCGGAACCTGGGGCCACGAGAAAGCATGCGATTGCCTGGATCCGCCGCTAATTTGGCCCGTGTTGTTCGGGCAATCTGACGATAGGTGGCACTCATCACCATTAGTTTGTAGAGATGCTTGAGATTCCAGCCCGACTCGCGAAATTCTTCGGCCAACCAGTCAAGCAACTGTGGGTGCGAGGGCAATTCTCCCGAGACACCAAAATCGCCGGAGGTTCTTACCAAACCAGTGCCAAACAACTCTTGCCAGCAACGATTGACCGTGACGCGTGCGGTCAGCGGTTGGTTCGGTAAAAACAACCAACGGGCAAGTCCCAGTCGATTGCGAGGAAAGTCGTCGGGGAAATCGGGAAGCACGTCAGGAGTATCGGGAGAGAGCTGTTCTCTTCGTTGACTGTATTCTCCTCGATGCAACAAATGGGCCATGGCAGGATCTTTGCGCTCACACATCACATAGGCGACTGTGCCGCGATCGCGAATCTCGCTCTCCTTCTGTTTGAGATCCTTTTGGTCGGCGTGTAGCTGGATAAAGACAGGGTCGAGAGTCTTGAGCCACCAGGTGTAGAGTCGATCTGTATCGACCTGTTGCCTTTGCGAGGCTGGCTGTTCGAAGACGGCAAACAGCTCAGGAGAGCCTAGGATGGAGATTTCAGATTCTTCCAGTTCTCTCGCATAGATCCGCAGGTCTGCGATTGTTGCGTCCGAGACAAGACGAGAGTTGTGCCGTTGGCCGACTTTGAATGGGACCTCGGTACGAATCGAACTCTTGAGAGTATCTGTCCCGATTGACAACTCGTCCTCGATGCCATTGACATAGATTTTGAATCCCTTGCCCCGGCGGCTTCCATCGTAAGTCATAACGACGTGATGCCACTTATTGGCTTGCAAAAATGGACTGGAGCTTACCTTGATGGCATCGGACGGCCACTTGTGGACAAGATGCATGCCGATTCTGCCGTTTTCAATCCAAACATCCCAGCCACGCACTTTTGGGACACCTTCTTCCATGCGCGCGATTAAAGAAGCAAAGCGAGCATTCTCGGAAAGCTTGATCCAGGTCGCAATGGAGAAGGGCTGATCCCCTTCAAAATCTCCCACCTCGGGCGACTCGAGCACCTGCCCCTGCTTGAGGTGGATTGCTTTCTTGCCCAGGGGGCCTTCGTGCCACTCGGCTGTGGTCGGCAATTCAGCGCTGTGAGACTGGCCAGCGACTGTGTAGTGAATCTGCTCCTGCTGAATATCCAACGCAGCAGCGAAGTGCAGATCTTGCTCGGGGATGTCACGATCAATATCGTCAAGCGTCGTTTCTGCTAACCACACTTCAAAAGTGTTGCGGGCCTCTCGACGTCGGTCGTCAAGCTTATGTTGGATTGGCAGGAGCTGTTCGTGCAGCTGATTCCAATCCTCCCTATCCTCCTCGAGTGGAACAGCCGTTACCGGAGGCGAAGCCTTGAGGTTCCCATCCATTCCAGATTGTGTTGTGTTGTTAAAAAAGGCAGCAAGCTCGTAGAACTCACGCTGGGAGATTGGATCGAATTTATGATCATGGCACACGGCACAACCG
>CAWWCC010000245.1:0-4463 GCA_963935315.1 uncultured Planctomycetaceae bacterium
ATATTAACCCTATGGCTGCACCTCTGGCATTTTTCAAGGATTCCTGGATACCTGACCACGATCTGTCTATTCCGATCGACGATCTTGGCTTTTCCTTAGGAACAACGGTCATCGAGCGGTTGCGCACCTTCGGGGGGCAAGTTTATCGCGCTGAAGCCCATCTCGAGCGCTTGCGAAGATCGCTGGAGATCGTTGGCTGGGATGCCAAGGGGTTGTGCACAAAAATGGCACGTGCATTGCAAGAATTTCAGCAGAAAAATGCCGTGCACTTTGTGGCCGGAGACGACTGGAGTTTGGTGACATTTGTCACCCCCGGAAATTCGCCATCGGCTACCGACCCGACTGTCTGTGTGCACGGATTCCCTTTGCCCTTTCACAACTGGGCCGAACAATATGTCTCTGGCACTCAAGCAGTGATCGTGACCACACGGCAAGTTTCCGAAAACTGCTGGCCACCCGAACTCAAATGCCGCAGCCGATTGCATTACTATCTTGCCGACCGGGAAGCGGATTCCATGATCCGGGGGGCGCGCGGGATTTTGTTGGATCAAAAAGGTTTTGTCGGTGAAGGCACCACTGCCAACGTCGTTGCTTACTACAAGCACCGTGGACTGGTCACCCCTCCACGAACCAAAGTGCTTCCTGGGGTAAGCCAGCAAGTCCTTTATGAATTGGCTGCTGAATTGGGGATCGATCAGGTAGAAGAAGACATACTGCCAGCCCAATTGGCAGAGGCAGACGAGATCTTTTTTACCAGCACCTCCATATGCATGCTGCCCGTGACCCGCCTTAATGATCAACCTGTGGGCAATGGCCAATCGGGTCAGGTCTTCCAACAACTAATCAATGCCTGGTCGCAACGCGTGGGAATTGGCATCGTCGAACAGGCACAGCAGTTTGCTGAACGAAAGTAGAAGTTCTCTTGCGAATCCGAGGCCCCCTAAGCTGATACAACGAAGCTGAGGCCACTGTAGCTGGGATGGGCAAAATACCCCTCCACACAGCATATCGCCCCGGACTCTTGATGCTACAATCGTGCAAAATAATTGCGTACTGCGACGTCGATCGTTTCGTCACTGACTTCTACCGGACGATTGTGGAATTTGCAAAAGTTATGGATTTGACGCAGTAAATCCCGAGGATGGCAGTAACGAAGTGGTCGGTTGGAAGTTCGGTAATGCTTCTCAATCAGATAGTCCACAACCCGTTTGTCGCAGCGGAGCCCCTGAGTCTGGGCCAACTCCAAAAACAGGCTGACAAACTCGTTTTCGTCTGGACCTAAAACCTCGATCTTGTAAGGAATACGGCGCAAAAAAGCTTCATCTACCAGATCACTGGGTTCCAGATTGGTCGAAAAGATCAACAACATGTCAAAGGGAACAGCCACTTGCCGACCACTTGATAAATTCAAGTAATCGTGGTGCTTTTCCATAGGAACAATCAGCCGGTTTAAGATTTCAGAGGTTGGCATCCTCTGGCGACCAAAATCGTCAATCACAAGCGCACCACAATTGGCACGAAGCTGAACGGGCGCTTCGCAAATTCCTATCATATTGTTCAGCTGCAGGTCCAGCTGTTCCATTGTCAACTCACCACCAACAACAATCGTGGGACGGTGAATCAGTATCCAGCGATGGTCGTATTTGGCCTGGTCCAGTTGGAGCGTCTCAATGGATTGATGGCTACGAGGATCGTAGAGTCGAACCAATTCCCCATCGATGGAAATTGTATGAGGTATCCAGACAAACTCTCCAAAGGAGCTAACCACCAATTCCGAGACGCTTGTCTTGCCATTTCCGGGAGGGCCATACAGAAATAATCCACGTCCATCATTGATCGCTTGTCCCAACTGGCTTACTAGGGTGGGGTCCAGTCGCAAATCACTCAATGTGGCTTGCAGATCATCCCACCCCAAACTGCTCTTTTGGAGTGATTGACGCTGCATGGCGTCGATATAGGCCTCCAGGGGAACGGGGGCAACCCCCGCATAACTGCATTGCCTGGCAAGTCGCTGGGCTTTTTCGTGCCCCGCTTCAGTCAATTGGAAGATATAGTCTTCCAGGCCGGTAGCACCTTTAATCAGAACGAGTAATTCGCTCCGTAAAGTCTCCAAAGCATCAATGACCAGGGCCCTGGGCAGGTGCAACTGATCCGAAACCCCTCGACTCGATAGCGTGCCTCGATTGAGCAATACTTTCAGAACAAGCGATTCAAGGTCGCCGGTACTCAATCCCGTTTGTTCAATCGATTCAGGTTCCACGGGCACAAACTGGATGCGCGTTTGTTCGGTAGGTTCTGGTGCGGGAGAGCTGCGGACGGCCTGGAGGTTTGTGTGAGTAATCGCTGGATCCACGACGGGTTGAAGCGTAGGATTAGTCATCGGATACCACCTTAGATAATGTGTGCCAGATAGAAGCGACCCTTTGACTCAGCGCAGACCTATCGCCTCCTATTCTTTCATGTGTCATGATCCTGGGGCTGTCCACTGCAGGGGCCGTAGATCGAGAGGAGAATGCCCAGCTAGCTCGCAAAACTATCGCTGGTTCCAGTCCTAGCGAATAATCCAGCCCGATTCTAGTTTGGGAGAGGTGCCAAGAATCCAGTTCTGTTCATGGCCGCCATAGCAGGGTTGCCAGAGAAGTGGCAGCATTGCCTAGAAGTGGGACCATGCTGTAGAATCGCCTTTTCGCCCTAAATATCGGCTATGGCGCCCGCTAGTTGGTAGGCAACAGTGTGTCCCGCAACAGTGTGTCCCGCAACGTGTCCCGCAACGGGACCCTGCCGATGAGGTTCCCTATTTCACAAAGCCCGGCCACAGTTGGGTTAAAGCTGGCATCTTAGCCGCCTATTGCCCGTTGAGGGCAGGAATTATTTCTTATGTTTGAAGCCCTTCAGGACGGCCTCTCCGGTGCATTCAAAAATTTGCGCGGTCAGGGCAAACTCTCTGAATCCAACATGCGTGATGGGCTCAAGCTCGTCGAAAAATCGCTCCTCGAAGCGGATGTCAGCTTTCAAGTGGTACGAGAATTCATGAGCCGCGTGTCAGAGCAGGCACTCGGCGAGAAAGTACTCAAATCGCTCAACCCGAGCGAACAGATTGTGGGCATCGTCCATCAGGAACTGATCAACCTGATGGGACCGGTGGATCATTCCATGCATTTGCTAGGCACATCCGATGTCACTGTGCTGATGATGTGTGGTTTGCAGGGCTCAGGCAAGACAACCACCTGTGGCAAGTTGGGTCGCATGCTCAAAGAACGAGAGCGGCGACCGCTCCTGGTGGCTGCCGACTTGCAGCGTCCTGCTGCCATCGACCAGCTCCATGTCCTGGGCGAACAACTGGACATTCCAGTTTACTCGGATCGTAACGAAAAGGATCCCGTCGTCGTCTGCAAAGCAGCCGTGAAAGAAGCCAAAAAGCTGGGTGCCAATACGGTCATCCTTGATACGGCCGGACGCTTGCACGTTGACGATGAGTTGATGCAGCAGCTGGAACGCGTTGATCGCCAGTGCCAACCCCATCAGATTTATCTGGTCGTCGATGGCATGACCGGCCAGGATGCCGTCAACAGTGCCCAGGCATTTAACGATGCCTTAGAACTCGATGGCGTGGTGATGACCAAACTTGACGGCGATGCCCGCGGTGGCGCTGCCATATCGGTAAAACAGGTCACCGGCGTTCCTATTAAATTTGTCGGCACCGGAGAACACCTCGACGCACTCGAAGAGTTTCATCCCGACCGCATGGCCGGACGTATCTTGGGTCAGGGCGATATTCTCTCACTGGTTGAAAAAGCCCAGCGAGAATTCGACCAGGACGAAATGATCGCTCAAGAAGAGCGTATGCGCAAAGGGGAGTTCACGCTCGACGACTTCAAAAAACAACTCGGCCAAATCACGAAGCTTGGACCACTCCAAAAAGTGATGGGCATGATTCCCGGCATGGGCGGAATGACCGAAGCCATGGGAGATGTGGATCCTGAACAAGACATGAAACGCCTGTTCGGGATCATCGATTCGATGACTCCGGAAGAGCGGAAACAGCCCACCAAGGTGATCGACCAAAGCCGCCGACGCCGCATTGCACTGGGTGCAGGTGTGGAGCCCCACGAGGTCAATGATCTGGTGAAGCAATTTGACGCCATGGCCCAGATGATGACCCAGATGGCCGGCAAAGGCATGCGGGAGCGCATGAAGATGGTCAAAGAAATGCAGGCTTCCATGTCCAATCCAAATGGCCAGTTCAGCCGCAAGAAGCAAGGGACGGGAAAACGACTGAGTCCCAA
This sequence comes from uncultured Planctomycetaceae bacterium, assembly GCA_963935315.1. Taxonomy (GTDB): domain Bacteria; phylum Planctomycetota; class Planctomycetia; order Pirellulales; family Lacipirellulaceae; genus Bythopirellula. The sequence continues at coordinate 4,287 of CAWWCC010000245.1, forward strand.
AGAGAGGGCCAAACTAAAAAAACAGCGCGAAAAAGAGATCCGTCGCAAAAAGCGGGAGAAAAAGAGGAAATAGAAGCAAATGGACCCGAATTCGGATACTGGATAGCAGGACCCCCAACCGGAATTCTTGCTCCTGTCTCTTATACACATCTCCGAGCCCACGAGACGGACTCCTAT
>CAWWCC010000246.1:0-4426 GCA_963935315.1 uncultured Planctomycetaceae bacterium
AGGAGTCCGTCTCGTGGGCTCGGAGATGTGTATAAGAGACAGATCTTGGGTTGAAGCAGTTGCTGTCCCCCTGTGGGCGTGAAATTAAATGCAAAACGGACTTGAAAATCCTCGTCAGTTACATAGGCGACGACACCCTCGTTTTGCTGCACAAGTTCTCGTTCGCCCGTGAGGATATTGATTCGGTAGATGTCATGTAATTGAGAAATTCGATCGTTGAGACCGACTAATATTTCGTGCGGAAATTTGAGACTGACGTTTTGAATTGTTGCGTGGACGTTGTCGAGCGGTGTGAGGTCTTTGGTTTCGCCTGTGGTAACGTGTGTGGCATAGATGTGCCAATTTTCGTCCCCCTCTTTGTCCTGAGCATAAAGAATATGCTCTCCCGTGTAGGCCCAGCTATGGCCGCGGATGTCACGTACTTTATCGTCGGTAACCGGTTTGGCTTGTGTGATATCGGCAACCGGCGCAACCCAAACATTGAGAATACCCTTTACCGGGGCCAGAAAACTGAGCCATTGGCCATTGGGACTGATTCGCGCTGAGGCCTTTTGAGGGTTGCTGAATAGAACGTGACGAGGAATCAATTGGACCTCCTTATTGGATGGCGGCTGGGGGGGTGAAGAAACGGGCTGCTGGCAACTGATACTCACCAAAAAGACTCCAGCCAGAAGCATTAAGATCAGTGCAGGGGAGACGTTGTGATGGATTCGATGCTGAGAAGCACTTTTACGATCTAAGTTTTCATCCATGGAACGGAATCGATTCATTCAGAGGTGAAGCAGGCGGGGATGGGCCATTGTCTCCACTTTGTCGCTTAGCTTCAAGCGATCTAGGTGATTTCCTCGGATGATTTTTCAGATTAGAATGTCGACTCTCCTTATGATCGACTCCCTCAGGTAATCTATGCCGGCAGCAGAGCCAGTTGCTGAACAGCCAGCGCCCTCGCAGCCACTTTTGCTGGCATTATTAGCGTGGGGGATTGGCATACTTGCCGATCGCTATGGCGATGTGCCTTTGCTCTTCTGGTGGTGCCTGGCAGCCCTGCTGATTCTAATTTCGATTGCACTGAGGAGAATTGGCAAAGATCACCAATTTGCTCCACTCTTGTTATCCGCTCTTGTCTGCGTAGGAGGTGGCTGGCACCAATTGCACTGGGGTTTTGCCGCCCGCCACGAACTGGGGCGTTTTGCCCGGGAAGCCTCACAGCCCGTTTGTGTGGAAGCTGTGGCAGTCGATCGAATGATGTGGAGTCCGGCCCCGACTTCAGATCCGCTTCGTGCCATGCCTGTAGGGCCCATGGGAGAAGTGCTGGTGAGCATTACACGCATACGTAATGGTCGCCAATGGCAGGAGGCTGCGGGCAAATGTCGCTTGCGTGTTGCAGGTGGACTCGTCGATATCACGGCGGGTGACCGTTTGCAGGTATACGCCCTTTTGGGCAGGGTACCCTCCGCGCTGAATCCCGGTCAGTACGACTGGGCACGTGCAGAACGACGTGCTGGGCGCTATTGTGACTTGTACTGCCGGACACCGGAGTGCATTTCGATTCTGGAGCCAGCAACGGCCTCACCCCTGGGCCGTTGGCTCGATCTCTTGCGACAGCGTTGTGAGTGGCGACTGAAAAAATATGTGGGGCCAGAAAATAGCAATCTGGCATTAGCCGTGTTGCTTGGCGAGCGCGAACGACTACAAGAGATTACCAGCGATGCTTTCCTGAAAACGGGTACGGTGCATTTGTTGGTGGTTTCAGGTTTGCATGTGGGAATACTGGCATTTGTCATTTGGGTCGTTGTCTCCAGTGGATTTATTTCACGTCGCTGGGGCATCCTGCTGACAGCCCTTTTGGTAGTGATTTATGCAGCGATTGCCGGGGGACGCCCTCCGGTAATTCGCGCTACGGTACTCATTTTGTTAGGTCTGATTTCCCTATTGTTTGCGCGCCGTGCGACAATCGTGAATCTCTTGGCGGTGGCTGCTCTGGTGGTGCTTATTTACAGTCCTGGCGAACTGTTTCGGAGTGGTACGCAACTAAGTTTTTTATGTGTTGCCGTTTTGGCCGGCTTTGGTCGTCTGGTTGAAAACCAGAAGGCTCGCAGACAAAAAATTCAAGGGCAGCAGGCACAGCACCAATTAAAACGGCTGATTCAAGAAAACGCTGCCTGGTATCGAAAGATGTTACGCTGGATCGGATACAAGGCTGGCCAACTAACCCTGGCCTCTTTTTGTGTGTGGGTTCTGGCTGCACCACTGGTGGCCTATCATTTTCATATTGCCACGCCTTTGGGCATTGCGATTACCCCAATTATTTGGCCGTTAGTGGCAGGGGCACTCATAGCGGGCTTTTTTATCTGCGCGGTTGGCTGGTTGGTGCCTCCTCTAGGCAATTTGTTAGGTGGAATATGTTCCTGGTGTCTTGGCACGACAGAGTGGATTGTCCAGAGAGCAGTCGAGTTTGACTGGGGATGTTTGTATTGTGCCGGTCCGCCTCTGTGGTGGTTGTGGGGATTTTATGCTGGTCTTGCCCTGTTCGCCCTGGTGCCACGTTTTCGCATCCCCTGGCCGTGGCAAATTTCGCTGGCTGCACTTTGGATTGCTTGTGGGTTTGTGGCCGGTGGCCTGAAAAACAACGATAGCCGACTCACCTGTACTTTTCTTGCGATAGGCCACGGCACATGTGTGGTCCTTGAGTTGCCAGGCAATCAGACAATCCTCTATGACGCAGGTAGTCTGGGGTCGCCTCAAAGCGCTAGTCGAACAATTGCCGGCTATTTATGGTCCCGAGGTATTACCCACATTGATGCGATTGTGCTTTCGCATGCAGATATCGACCACTACAACGCTGTACCTGGGCTCATTGATCGCTTCCGCGTTGGTAGGGTCTATGTTTCGCCACAAATGTTTGCAAACCAAGCTGATAGTAGACAATTGACGGCACCCGAATTCCTGCGTGATTCGCTAGAGCAAGCCGCTGTGCCCATTTATGAAGTTTGGCTGGGTGACAAGCTCAGCGTAGCCCACACCGACGTCGACATCGATCTGCTGCATCCTCCGCAAATGGGTGTCGGTGGGAGCGATAATGCGAATAGCATTCTATTGCGAGTGCAATTTGACGGTCGTACGATCCTCTTACCTGGTGATTTGGAGTCTCCAGGACTGGAAGAGGTGATTGCCAGCAGCCCTCAGGACGTAGATATTCTGTTAGCACCTCATCACGGCAGCATATTTAGCGATCCACTAAATTTCTCAGCTTGGTGTACGCCCAGTTGGACCGTAGTCAGTGGGCGTCATAACGACCAGGATTTTGAGCTGACAGAAGACTCTTACCAGGATGTCGGTTCCCAGATTCTCCATACGGCCAACTGTGGAGCCATTCAATTTGTCCTCACAGAGAAAACAGTCAAGCAATGCAGATTTCGTCATTGATAGCGATACTAGCAGAAAGACCGGCGGAGGGGTCGAATGTCCATTCCGGCCGTAGAATATCGCATATTTCCAGACGTTTTCCGCAGAGTCGGCACTACCCTGTGTATTTTATCTGGCGCTGGTTATGTAGCTCAGGTTCTCCCTATTGGCTATGCGTTGGTTTTGCTTGTAATCCCCAAAAATACTCATAAAATACGAGACGCCCAGCCTCGCATGGAAAGCAAAACGAGACGATTTGTGATGTAAGGAAAGAAATATCCGGACTAGTCGTTGGTCAAGAGATTCCCTATCTTATTCTCGGGTAGGACCTTCTTTATTCACCCCCTTGATCAGGGGCGAATCTAGCGAAAAATCTAGACTGTATTTTTGGAACAAGTTGGCATCCGTAGGAAACACAACCGTGTCAAATAAAAGTAAAATAACGAATCAGGAAGATCCAGCTCAGAAAGAACAAGCTCTGGGTTTGCAAGCATTTGTCAGCAACGGGATCAATTGGCCCATTGTTGTTTGGATTGCAATTGTCCATATCTTAGCGCTGATTGCACCATTCTATTTCACCTGGCCCGGTCTTATTGCCTGTATTGTGTTGGCATTCGCGACCGGCAGTTTCGGCGTTTGCATGGGGTACCACCGTCTGCTCACCCATCAGAGTTTTAAAACCTATCGACCGATTCGCTGGCTACTGGCGTTTCTTGGTGGTCTGTCGGGCGAAGGTTCGGCTTTGACCTGGGTCGCACAGCACCGTAAACACCACGCATTCAGTGATTTGGAGGGAGATCCGCACTCTCCGAAAGATGGTGGATGGTGGAGTCACTTGCTTTGGTTCATGCCTGACTTCGGTCGCAAGTGGAACAGGGATCTTCTCACACGCTATGCGCCCGACATGGTGAAAGACAAGATGATGGTGATTATGCATCATTTGTTTCTCCCTTCGCACTTCATGCTGGCTGGTGCATCTGTCTCTTATACACATCTGACGCTGCCGACGATACTCCTTGTG
>CAWWCC010000247.1:0-4397 GCA_963935315.1 uncultured Planctomycetaceae bacterium
TAGGAGTCCGTCTCGTGGGCTCGGAGATGTGTATAAGAGACAGCTGTTTTACTTGCAGGTTGACAATCCTCTGGTGCCCATTTGTGATCTTGAGTTGCTTGGTTACCACCTGATGGCTGACTCACAGCTAACATCAATAGCCATTGCGAAACAAGATCCCAAAGAAAAATTGGGTTGCTTTGCAATGATTGACGATGCTCTTCATGTGATTGAATACAGTGATTTGCCCGAAGAGATTGCCGAGTTGCGTTGTGCCTCAGGCGGCCTTAAATTTTGGGCGGGAAGTATTGCCGTACACATCTTTAATTTAACATTGCTTGAGCAAGCGTTGGAATTAACACATACGCTACCTTACCATGTGGCAAAAAAGAAAGTGCCGTACATCGATACAACAGGCACAAGAGTTGAGCCACAGGATAGCAACGCATTGAAATATGAGAAGTTTATATTTGATCTTCTGCCAGTTGCACGGCAGCCGATTGTGGTTGAGTATGCTGAGCAGGATTGTTTTGCTCCACTTAAAAACGCACCAGGTGCTCCTAAAGACACGGCCGAGTATGTCCAGCAAATGATGCTTGCGGAGCATCGTAGTTGGTTGGAAGCGGCTGGAGCCAAGGTGGACCATGATGTATCTATCGAGATCTGTCCACTCTACGCACTCGATGCGGTGGGGGTAGCCCAGAGTGTTCAAGAAGGGCAGGTTTTTTCAGAATCTCAGTATCTGCAAAATTAGGCTGCCCACTCTGGAGGCATAAGGATCCGACCCGGGTGCAAGGGTGTCGTTGATGTTGATCACGCGACACGATCGAGGGATTGGGTTGTGAGTGAATTACCCGAGATGCTTGCCCGTTTATTCTCAGACGGAAAAGTGCCTTCTCCTTTCAGGTGCAAAGTATTTCAATGCGTTACGAAGTCGAACAAAAATATCGTGTGGTGGGTAACACCAAAATCGCTCGACAGATCGAGGATTTGGGCATACTGCCACAGGCAAAGGTCACCCAATCGGATGCCTATTACGCTCATCCAAATAGAGATTTTGCGAAGACGGACGAAGCTCTTCGCATTCGCAGAGTGGATGATAGGAATTGCATTACCTATAAGGGCCCAAAGATTGATGCGAAGTCAAAAACGCGTCAAGAAATTGAGTTGTCGATTGAAAAAGGTGCTCTAGGTGCAAGATTGGGTGACGAGCTTTGGCAGGCCCTCGGGTTTCGCCAGGTTGGAGAAGTCGTAAAGACACGACAAGTTTACCACCTGACCCGTGGGAAGTATGAAATCGAAATAGCCATTGATTGTGTTGAACACCTGGGCGATTTCGTTGAACTGGAGGCCCTTACGGAGAACTCTTCCGAACTTGAGAGTGCTCGAGAAGCCATCACGGAGTTGGCTGAAGAACTTGGACTTCGCACCATAGAACGCCGCAGCTATCTGGAGTTGCTGTTAGAAAAATAAGCAATTGCTAGTGGTGATAGCAATCGAAAAACTCTCTGTGGGACGTCAAGGGGCTCTTCCCGTGCATGAAATGCATGGTTCAGTTTAAGTTTTATGATTATGCCGAATAATCATTCAATCTCCACTTGCGTGTATCCGATTACATAGTTTGGAAACGTACCCGTTGGGCTTCTATTTGGGGCTTGGCGTTTCTTGAAGACATCTCCAGGGGGGGAATTCAATGGTCCGCAGGATCTCACTTTCTGCTTGCTGCGCCGTGGCGCTCGTTTGTTGTTTAACGCAGATCGATTCAGTTCAGGCCCAACAGGCATATGGACGTTCCTGGGGAGGAACCTACAACACCCAGGATTGGAATCGTTTCTACCACTATCCCTATGTGTACTATCCCCAAAATTTTTGGGGAAACGAATACTATCGTAGCGCGGATAGTCTTTACCATCGCTATCCACCAGAGATGCGTATTCCGGTTTATAATCGGCACTGGCACAATTACTACCCGACACGTCGTAAGTACCATGCAGGCCATCATTTTGTGCTGGATGTTTTCTAACCCCGGGTAAATGATGGGATTCCTGACAGGTGTGCGGTTAGAGGGGACCTGCTTGCCAGAAAGAGGGAAATTGGAAGAATCTTTTGATTCCCTGGGAAGTGCGGTTTGTCGCTGATGGTTTGACCCAGCCTGGTAAAAATGGGAAAAATTCGGGATGGCAGAAGGGAATTGCGTTAAGTCGTTTCATGCCATCGACATAAGTCGAAAACATGCTTTTTTAAGTCCTTAGAGAAGCTTTACCGAGGGTGTTTTTTTCCATTTCCGTACAGAAAATTGGATTTTTTGCAGTTCCTTTAACAAAGGTATTTGCCAAATCCAGTCAGTGTGGTTAAACTCGTAGCTGCGTGGGTTTCCTGCGCTGTATTTCCCTCTGTGGGTCGCTGCCCCACCCACAGAGGGTTTTTCTATGCGCCAAGCTCTAGTTTATTCTAGGCGCATGTATTCTAAGTTGGTGGTCCTAGCTCGGATATTTCCTCTGGATCTGCTCCGGTAGCCGTAATGTCTCTAACGGGCGTGTCTAAAATGGGATTTTTCCAGGTAAGTAGTGCTTCAGACGGGCGATCCGTCCAGCCACAAGCCTTTGGTGCCTGGCCAGGAATTAAGCCCCTTGGAAGCAGCTCTGCTACCGCTTGCCAGGTTTGGGGGCTAGCCAGGTTCCTAGGCAATGGCTCAGCGTCGATGAATTCCAGGAGATGTTGCATGACGGCGGGCTTATTTCACCTAAGGTGGATGTACTTCTGCACGGACACCTTGGCAATTGCCAGGAGCACGATAAGTTAAAGGATTACCCACCCAGCGGAGGCCTGCATAGCAGGCAGTTCCCGGAAGCCCCTGATAGCCAAGTGCTGTTGTTTATCTTCGCAGTGCTTGCAGTGGGCGCAGCTACTGAGGAAAAGCTCACCATGTCTACCAGTTCTGATTTTTCTGCAGCCATTGATCAGGTTTTGCAAAATTTTGCAGACCCCGAAACGGGGCGTAGCATAAAGCAGCTTCAGCAGGTCAACAATGTACAAGTAGACGGTAATCGCGTACTTGTGAAAATTGGGCTAACCAGTTATTCCGCTCCGCTATGGGAAGACACACGCAATAATCTACAACAACAGCTTTGCACACAATTACCTGGTAGTCCTGAAGTGGTTGTCGAATTGACAGAGCATATTCGTCCTGCTGAGCCCATAGGTGGGATCGGCCTGACCGCCAAGAGTGTCATTGCGGTTGGATCCGGTAAAGGGGGTGTTGGGAAAAGCACGGTGGCATCGTCTATTGCAATTGGTCTGCAGCAAGCAGGATGTAAAGTCGGATTGATGGATGCCGATGTTTATGGCCCTAGCATTCCCCATTTACTGGGTGTTGATGAAAAGCCCACTGCGGTGGAAAAGCAGTTGCAACCCGTGGAGAGTGCGGGTCTGAAGGTGATGAGTATGGGATTTCTTGTCCCTCCAGGTGAAGCCGTTGTATGGCGGGGACCAATGCTGCATGGTGCCATCACGCAATTTCTGAGAGACACTGCCTGGGGTGATCTGGACTACCTGATCATCGACATGCCCCCTGGAACCGGGGATATTGCTTTGACTTTGTCGCAGTTGCTGCCCCTGACAGGAGCTGTGGTGGTTTGCACACCACAGGATGTGGCGTTGCTGGATGCTGTGAAGGCCATAGCCATGTTTCAGAAAGTTAATATTCCCATCTTAGGCATGGTTGAAAACATGAGCTATTTTCTATGTCCGGATAATGGTTTGCGATACGACATATTTGGCTCTGGAGGAGCCAGGGAGAAATCAGAACAACTCGCAGTTCCTTTCTTAGGTGAAATTCCAATTCAAATTGCAATTCGCAAGCGAGGCGATGCAGGGGAGACGACAGGTAACTTTGTCGATCAAGAATCTGCTCCGCATTTCCAGAAAATCTGTTACAGCCTGGTTCACAATATTGCGACTCAAAAAAAGTCCGAACCTGCGATGCCCAGTTTGTCGGTATTGTAGCGATACATCTCCATACATTTGGGCTGAACGTTTGGGCTGACCTTGTAGTACCGGAGTTTAAAAAGACTTTTTACATGGAGCAGGGAAGTAAGGTTATGGCAATGGCGTGCCTTGAGACTGGGGACTTTCTGACTGCGTTCTACTTCAACTTGCAATCGTCGACGCGTCACACACGGATCCGGTCGCCTGTGTGCTTCGAAACGTGAGCATAGAAAAAGGCCGCTCCGCATAAGCGTCACGGCCTTCGTTAATTTGGAGGAAGAAATCCGCCTCAAGCTAAGCTTGTGACTATCTCCTCTTTTTCTTCTTGGCAGCCTTCTTCTTCGTCTTGCGCTTGGCTGTCTTCTTCTTGGCAGCCTTCTTCTTCGTCTTCTTCTTGGCGGCCTTCTTCTTAGTCTTGCGCTTAGCTACCT
>CAWWCC010000248.1:0-4358 GCA_963935315.1 uncultured Planctomycetaceae bacterium
TTGATAAGCCAAGTCACGCACCCGAAGAATTTGGCGATTTTTTTGCTGCCGTAGGAGCTTGTTTTTCTGCCATGGTAACCCACGTGAGTTTCCATGCGGGTGAAGTTGCCGATGCACGGCGTGCAGCAGGGCGTGCTCCATTGATGGCTTAGCAGGCGGTCTGGCAACATCTGCTGCAAGCGTATCATTTCCAGGTGCCAGTACTTGCAATTGAAATGCGCCTGTTAGACGGATTCTCCGGCTAACCAACCGGTGCTGAACGCTGCCTGAAAATTATAGCCACCGATGGGACCATCCAGATCAAGGATTTCACCAGCGAGATACAGCTTGGGGCAGATTTTGCTTTGCATTGTTTTGGAGTCGACCTCCCGCAAATCGATTCCTCCGGCAGTAACTTCAGCTTTCTTAAATCCTTGTGATCCACGGATTGGGATGGGCATTCGCTGGAGCGAGTTCAACAAGAGATGGCGGCTTTTTTTAGACAGTTGGGCGACACGTTGATTGTCAGGGAGATGGGACTCAGCCAACAGAGCGACAGCCAAACGTTTGGGCAGCCATTGCGTCAAAACGGCCAGCACGGTCTGTTTGCCGGCAGAAATTTGTTGGCTCAACTGTTGTTCATGGAGTGCTGGCAAAAAATTACAGACGACCTGCCAGTTGTTCGCGTCGGGTCGTGCTGTGATAGCCCTGCTGACATCCATAATCACCGGTCCCGACAACCCAAAGTGGGTAAATAAAAATGAGCCACGTCGTTCGGCTAACGGTTTGAACTGCGGCTGGTCTCCATCCACGATCCGCACCAGGACATCCGGTACCGTCACACCGCGAAGCGCCTGGACCCAAGCGGCATCTGAAAGCAGGGGCACAAGTGCCGGACGAGGAGGCACGATTCTGTGACCGAATTGTTTGGCCCAGGCATAGCCATCGCCCGTTGTTCCACAGCCAGGATACGATTGTCCGCCGGTGGTAAGTACGATTTTGTTGATTTGAAAAGATTCCTGGGTAGTGTCCACCTGAAAGCCATTGCCAGAGTGTTTGATTTCGCGTACGGGTTCTTCGAGAAGTAATTCAGCTCCACTATTTTGGAGCATGCGCTGGAGTGCTACTACGACATCGACTGCCCGATTGCTGACAGGAAAAATCTTGCCCGTCGATTCTACCTTTGTCGGTACACCCTCTGTTTCAAAGAGTGTTACTAATTCATCCGGACCAAGTGCAGCGAGTGCCGAATGTAAAAAAGAACCTTGCCGTCCAAAGGCTCCGACAATGCCTTGTCGGTCGGTTGAATGAGTAAGATTGCACCGTGTGCCACCCGACATGAGAATTTTCACGCCCGGTTTGCGGTTTTTTTCGAGCAGGACCACGGCTAATCCTCGCCGGGCCGCCCGTATTGCAGCCAAGAATCCGGCGGCACCTGCACCGATAATCGCCACGTCGTATTTTGCCATGAGGGGATTTCCTGGCACCGGAAGTTAGCCCGGATGAAATATCCGGGCTAGGCCCTGGGTTCGACCAAAGTACGGCCAAACGTCTGCCCGTCTAGCATGGCGGCCGCCTGTCGCGGTACTTCGTCAAGCGATATTTTTTTTGTGAAAGGTTCTAGATTATCAAGACGCCAGTCTGAGCCAAGCCGTTTCCAGATTTGTAAGCGATTGTCGTGTGGACACTGGGCTGAATCAATTCCTGCCAGAGTGACTCCACGCAGGATGAATGGATAAACGGTCAGGGGTAAGCCGTGTCCGGATGCTAAACCACAGGCAGCAACACAACCACGGTGTGATGTACTTCGCAGTAATGTCGCCAGCGTATTACCACCGACAGTATCAATAGCGGCAGCCCAACGGGTAGGCAGGAGTGTTTTTTCTGAGGAATCGCAGACCGATTCACGAGGAAGTATTTGCGATGCGCCCAACTGCTGAAGCATCGTCGATTGTTGGGGTTTGCCTGTGATGGCTGTTACCTGATAGCCCAGCCTGGCCAGCAATGCAACCGCTATAGAGCCTACGCCACCTGTCGCCCCGGTAACCACGACTTCGCCCCTGTCGGGACCAATGCCATGGTGTTGGAGTGCCGACACGCATTGCGCAGCTGTAAAGCCGGCGGTTCCGTAGGTCATCGCGGTGGTGGGTGTCAGCCCGGCAGGCATGGACACCACCCATTCTGCAGGGACCCGCAGATACTCGGCATACCCGCCCCAATGCGTCGTTCCCAGTTCGTACCCAGTAACAAGCACCGCATCTCCTGGCTGGAAATGAGCAGAATCACTGGCGACGACGCTACCCGCCGCATCGATCCCTGGTACATGAGGAAGCTTGCGGACCACCCCCGGATGCGCCTGGCAAGCGAGTGCATCTTTGTAATTAAGAGTGGACACGTCTACTTGGATCAGCACGTCGCCAGGAGGCAAATCATCGGGGCCAAGGGTTTCGACGGCAGCAGAAACTTTCTCCCCATTATCACGCCGTACCATGAGGCAATCGAATTGTTCGCGCATCGCTTGTTACTTTCTTGCTACGCTAGATCGATGGGAAGCTGGTCTATTTTTGCAGCAAGAATAAAATCGTTTTCAGATAGACCACCAATGGCATGCGTCCAAAGTTCGACCGACACATTCCGATAGCCTTCGATATGCAGATCGGGGTGATGTCCATCTTCTTCGGCAACTTCGGCACAGAGGCCAAAAAATGCCATCCCTGCCATAAAGTTTTTCACCTGCCAGTCTTTACGTATGCGCTGGCCATCGTGTGTTAAATACCAGCCTGTAAGTTGCTGGAGCTGCTGCTCAGCCAGGTCAAGCGGACAAGGGTCCACACCTCCTTCACACGGGAGGCATTTCTTTTTGATCAGTTCAGCTGGAGTTTGAGTTTCCATTGAATTAGTACCTCATGTTGCAGCAAAGATTGTGAATGCAGGTTATATTATCTGCCTAGGCGAGGGTTGGCGTCAATCGGCCGTATTTAGGAGAAGGCGATCATGAAACCCGAAAAAGACTTGAGCACCCTGGCAGCCCAAGTGACTGAACTGGAAGAGAAACTTTCTTTTCAGCAGCGTACGCTTGAAGAACTCAACGAAGTCGTGCTGGCCCAGCAAACGGAGATCGAACGGCTTGGGCGTGAGTTGTCGAATTATCGAAAATTGACGGAGGAATTGCTTGAGCGCAACCCGGGCGAAGATTTACCTCACGAAAAGCCCCCTCATTACTAGCCCGCATATTTCGAAAGATCGTTTAGGGCCGGCGTATTTGATCTTCCATCAACTGACGCGCTTCCTGCGTTGCACTGGACCACTCGCCAGCTTTGGCCTTCATGACAATTTCATTCAGCCAGGTGGCCTCCTGGCCGGTGAGTTGCCCTTGCTCGATTGCCCTATCGAGTTGCTTTACAAAATCCATGAGTTTGGCATCGTCCTGCCGATTGCAAATCGAATACAAAGCTTGCGCATACTGATAGGCGCGGGGGCTGATCTCTTCATAACCCCCACAGCCAACGAGCAAGCAGACTATGAGCAGGCAAACCAAAAGCAGACGGTTCCTAGGCATAGATTTCTTTTCATGCTGCAGAATATGAAATAGTTGCACCCACAAATGATAACTGCCACAGAATCTGAGGCATAGCGATGTGTGATCCTTGTCAAAAACACATTGCTAGGATTATTTTTTTCAACTGGCTTGCTCACGCTCGCAAGCGCCACAGCGGGCGTTCCCTGCCGGGTTCTAAAATTCTTCGATTAAATCGTCTTCGTCCATACTCGATAGTTTGGCAAACAGAAGAAGATTAATGTCACTCGAAATAAACCGCACGGAACCGTCTCCCAGACCCACCTGACCACCACCCGGATGTTCGGAGAACATTTGGCCAACATGATAGGCCGGAAAGTTAACCGGATGAATGATCGGATTTTGAGCAATATCGACTTCGCCACCCGATGGACCGGCATGGACCAAAACCAAAGTGGCAGCAGAATCGGGGCCATTATCGAGCGATGAAAATAACGGATGCGTGTAGGCACCAGGAATCACACCCACCCAGGTTTTTTCACTTAAGGCAGAGGAATGCTCGCCTAAAAAAATAGTATTTGAGAGTCCATCCGTAACGTGTTTTGTCGCCGTTCTCGAATTGCGATAGAAAGGCCCATCGGCAATTTGAGATACGTCTCCGTGGTGTTCTACGGTTTTGACTCCATCAGGACGACCTTTGAAAATGTCAAAAAAGATCTCTTGCTCACTCGCACCCCCGCACTCTCCCCAGCATGATTCCTGGCCATGACTGGCTACATAGTTCGAACGTCCCACAACAATTTCATTCCCATTGAGGATCAATGGATTGCCCGTTTCATTGCGTATGACAAAAGGCTCTTTT
>CAWWCC010000249.1:0-4347 GCA_963935315.1 uncultured Planctomycetaceae bacterium
ATGACTTCGGCCAGGTGCAGGTACTTGTCCCCCATTTTAATCAATGGAATACGATAGTCGGTCCCATCGATATTTAAAGTTTCATCGAGTACGATTTCGTTACCAATCTCCCGATGAAACTGCAGCTCCTTTTCAAGGTCAGGGACCTTAACACCAATTGTCCATAGTCCCTTAAGCATAAGTACCTCTCAATTAAAAGAATCATGCCTGGCGCGAAACACGGTTACGCAAAACGGCAATCGCGTTGCCCATGGCTCGGCGTCGCTCTACCAACTCGGCAATTTTCTTGTCTCCCGTCTGAGTCGCATACTCAATCACCTGTTGTTCAGCCGCGATAAACTCATCTGCGACATCTGCCACCTCGTTGGCTATTTCCAGGGGAATATTCGTGACGCCATTGCAATCTCCATGCAGCAGATCGCCCATCCGTACTTGAAGTCCGCCTACTTCCACATCTTTGCCGAGACTCGCAATGTGGCTATACGCGTGCGAACAGATTGTCGCTCCAGTAAAGACTGGATACTGCAGTGAGCAAACCTGATCCAAATCCCGACCACCGCCAGAGGTGATCAAGCCTACCGAGCCAAAGGCTTGAAAACTGCAGCACATCACTTCGCCAAAAGTAGCACCGACGGATGGGACATCAAGGTCTTGAAAAACGACGACTGCGGGCCCAGGCAGGTTTGTGATCAGTTCAAGCTGTTGTCCAATTGCTTCATAGGCATCGCCGCCACTAGAAGGCTCAGAAGACTGAAAGGTAGCCGTGGCAGCAAAGCCCACCATAGGAGGCATCCCTGGAAAAGCTGCCTGAATTTGTCTGTTCATATACCCGACATTTCGCGGGCGAACCTCAAAAACTTCGACGACATTGCAAATGGTTGGTGTGTCGTACTGTGCCAATTTTGCAAGTGTCGAAGCAGGGATCTGTTCAGTAGGCATGTTCTTAGGTCTTCAAATAGCTGGAGATAAAAAAAGCTCGGTTATTTTGAAGCGGCTTTACGAATGTCTGCAAATAATTGATTGGCCGTTTTGATCATATAGCCGAAGTCGCTTCCTGGTTGAATCCAATCAGCTCCCATCTCTACCCAACGTTGAGCGCACTCTGCCTGAGCTTCATCACCAAAGCCAATTGAGAGTCCCGCCTCATGCCCTTTTTGGATGATCGTACGAATGGTTGCAAGATAATTGCTATCGTCAAGTTGACCTCCCACTCCCATGGACAAGGCAAGGTCATGTGGGCCAACAACCAAACAATCGATTCCCGGAACCTTAATTATTTCGTCAAGATCAGCAATGGCATCTGTATTTTCAATTTGTACAGCAAGAAACAATTGTTCGTTGGCTTCATGGACTATTTGTTCCATAGAGCGCCGTCCATAATCCGATGGACGCCTCGGTCCCCAGCCCCTATTGCCAAGAGGTTTATAACGGGTCGTGTCAACGACCTTTCGGACTTCGTCTGCAGAACGAACTTGGGGAATGATAATTCCTTCGGCACCAGTATCTAGAACGCGTTTTAGCAATGCTGGGTCACTACTTGGCAAACGCACTAAGGTCGCCGCTCCACCTGCGCGGGCGGCAATCAAAAGTCTGAGGAGCGATTCGATGTTGATTGGATTGTGCTCCAGATCAATCCACAAAAAATCAACTTCGGGTGCCAAGGCTTCGACGACCGCAGGGTCGCTGAGAGTTATACCTGTGCCTAAGCAAAGCTGACCCTTGGCCAGCTTTTCACGGAAAGCTAGAATATGGCTAATCAAAGTCGATTCCTTATATTTGAGGTGATTCTCTCTCCCAGACGCAATCGTCTGCAAGAGGAGATTCTACCAACTTTTCGCACTAAAGATCCAGATTGGGAATCAAAGAATTATTGATTTAATCGGCTGATATTAGGGGAATTGAGGGTTGCCCACCGTGCGACTTTGTGAAATTCACGAAGGAATAGTATCGGGTGCATACGTTGAGGATTCTGGGGGAGTACCCTTCCATCCAAGCGGGTTTCGTATTGATCGAGTAATAACATGGTCAACAATTTCTGCAAAGAAATTATCCAGCAGTTGAAAACGACCGGAGTCGTCGCCGGTTTTTCGGTCGAGAAGGTCGAGCATGCGGTGCCGATAGCAGAGGCCTTGCTGGCGGGTGGCATCGAGGCGATCGAATTGACGATCCGCACCCCCGTTGCGATAGATGCAATCAGAGCCATTAGTGCTGAAGTGCCGAGGATGCTTGTGGGCGCAGGCACGATTCTGTCTCCGAAGTTGGCAGCCGAATCGAAGGCTGCTGGTGCAGATTTTGGCGTTGCCCCCGGATTGAATCATCAAGTCGTCCGTGAGGCTTATTCGATAGGGCTTCCGTTTGCTCCTGGTATCGCAACACCCTCGGAACTCGAATCAGCGATTGAACTAGGTTGTCGTTTTGTGAAATTCTTTCCAGCGGAACCACTGGGAGGCATTACTTATCTACGAAGCATGTCGGCTCCCTACAAACACTTAGGCGTTCAATATTTTCCGCTTGGTGGTTTGAATGCTGAAAACATGATGGACTATTTGAAAGAGCCGAATGTTCCAGCAATTGGTGGGTCCTGGATAGTAAAAAAAAGTCTGATTGAGAATGAAGATTGGGCAGGTATCGCTTCTCGTGCTGCTGAAGTTCGAAGTATTTTGACACAAAGTACGCAGGTAACATCATGAGCCCCCCCGTCGAATTTCAGTGAATGGATAGCTAGCGGGCAGACGGCCCTATTGGAGATGACATGAAGAAGATTGTGGCGTTTGGAGAGATCATGGGGCGTTTGGCCGCCCCTGGAAATTTACGCTTGCGTCAAACGCGTGAGTTTGAGTTGACGTATGCAGGGGCAGAAGCCAGTGTTGCAGCATCCATTTGCAACTTGGGTGGAAGTGCCAGCTATGTAACGGCTTTGCCAAAACATGCTTTGGCGGATGCGACGATCGACTCCATGCGTGCTCAGGGGATTGATACAAAATATGTGTTGCGCACCGACGAAGGACGGCTAGGCTTGTATTTTCTCGAAACGGGAGCCAATCAGCGCCCCAGTAGTGTGGTCTATGACCGAGTTGACTCTGCAGTCGCAATCACGCCAGCCGATCAATACAACTGGGATGCTATTCTTGAAGGGGCCCAATGGTTGCATCTTAGTGGAATAACTCCAGCATTATCCAGAACAGCGGCTGAGGCTACACTTGTAGCAGCGCAGAAAGCAAAAGAAGCCAGTGCACAGGTTTCGATTGATCTGAATTTTCGCAGCAAACTTTGGAAATGGGATTCCCCCAAGACCCCACGAGAGCTGGCCCAGGAAACCATGCGAACTATCTTGCCCTATGTCGACCTGGTAATTGCCAACGAAGAAGATTGCCATGATGTGCTTGGGATTCAGGCCGGTCACACGGACGTCCAAAGTGGGACACTTGATGTTGCGCGCTATCCAGATGTCGCAAGCCAGATTGTAAAACAGTTTCCAAATATTGGAAAAGTAGCAATTACATTACGTGAGAGTCTTTCTGCCTCGCACAATAACTGGGGTGCCATGCTTTACGACGCATCTTCTGAACAGGCAGCCTTTGCTCCTCTCGACGGAAACGGAAATTACCGAGCCTACGAGATTAAAAACATTGTCGATCGTGTGGGCGGGGGCGACTCGTTTGCAGCGGGACTCATCTTTTCTTTGCTGACGCCAGAACTCAGTGAGTCTCAAATTGCGCTGAACTTTGCAGTCGCTGCTTCTTGCTTGAAGCACTCGATTAAGGGTGACTTCAACTATTCAACTCGGGCCGAAATAGAAAACCTCATGAAAGGCTCTGCCACGGGGCGCGTCATGCGTTAATTTTCTGCATGGCTTTCTGCAGTCCTCTCTAAGTAACGGCCTTCCCGTAGATCTCACCAGAGGCTCGACAACCCACGGCTATTGCGGCTGAGATTCCTGCCCAACTTTCAACAATAAATCTGCCGCCTGCAGGATCTTGTTTTTCAAGCGTTGTGGGTACTCAGGCCGATCGGCCAGGAATTGTGTAACGAGTTGCGCGGCGGCGGGCGACCGGTGGCCGCTAAACGTGGCGTCCAGCCAACGCTTTGGGAAAAAGATATCGCCTGTTACCTGGATTTCTTCCAACAGCTCGAGGCTTGGCAAGATGTACTTTTCGGACGACACGGCACGTAAGGGGTGATGCAGGTATTCCAATCCGTCTAATACCCAGCGCTCAGGGCGACGATTGCTTGCTGCTTTCAAGGAATTGAAAAATGTGTCACGTTCAGTTTGATCTGGTGATAAGGAGCGCACCACAAAGGCCTGTCTCTTATACACATCTGACGCTGCCGACGATACTCCTTGTG
>CAWWCC010000250.1:0-4337 GCA_963935315.1 uncultured Planctomycetaceae bacterium
TAGGAGTCCGTCTCGTGGGCTCGGAGATGTGTATAAGAGACAGATTTATCCCTACCCGGCAAACGGCAATCATGATTTCCCACACAATTCACCGGCAAATTCCTGGATTTATTTTCCACATTGCCGCCATGCCTCGTAGGCTGCAACGGACACGGCATTCGAAAGATTGAGACTTCGTACCGCCTCTCGCGTCGGAATCCTTAAACCGTGTGAGGCATGCTTGTCGAGCATCTCTTCAGGCAGGCCACGTGATTCGGGACCAAATACCAGCACGTCGCCCTCATGAAAGTTGGCTTCCGTATAGGGATGAACGGCTTTTTTACTAAAATACCAATAATTCGCTGCAGGCAAACTATTGCACAGCGTTTGCCAATCGTCGACGACCTCCCACTCCAATTTTTGCCAATAGTCCAGACCCGCCCGGCGCAGATGGTAGTCATCGACTCGAAAGCCTAAAGGTCTCACAAGCCACAATTTAGCACCCACGGCCACGCAGGTCCGCCCCACGCTGCCGGTATTGTATGGGATCTCTGGTTGGTAAAGCACCACATGCAGAAAGGGATGGTAGTTTTTAGGCATTGAGTTCGGTGTTTTCAGATTGAAGTCGTCATCGAATACGACCATATTACACTCTCGAACGCGGCGTATACATCACACATTCTTGAGAATTATGCAGCTATGCCTTTAGGATTTGCAATCGTTGGAACGGGTATGATCAGCCGGTTTCATGCCCGGGCTATTGAGGACGTACGTGGTGCAAAATTGGTAGCCTGCTGTAGTCAGACGGCGAAACGGGCCAAGGCATTTGGTGAAGAGGCCGGTTGTACGCCGTACGACAACATGGCAAAAATGTTGGCGGACCCAGACATCGATGTCGTGACGATTGCAACTCCCAGCGGAGCCCACCAAGAACCGGCCGTGGCTGCCGCCAAAGCAGGCAAACACGTGATCGTGGAGAAACCCCTGGAGATTACGCTCAAGCGCTGCGATCGCATCATTCGTGAGTGCGAAAAACGGGGTGTCAAGCTAGGCACAATTTTTCCATCGCGTTTCCACGATTCGTCCCGCAAAATGAAAGCCGCTATTGATCATGGACGATTTGGCCGCCTGACTATGGGCGATGCCTATGTGAAATGGTTTCGTACGCAAGAGTATTACGATAGTGGAGCTTGGCGCGGAACCTGGGAGCTTGACGGCGGTGGCGCGCTCATGAATCAGGCAATCCACACCATCGATTTGCTCATCTGGCTTATGGGCTCGGTCGAAGAAATCTATGCACACACGGCCACTTTGGCTCACAGACGAATCGAAGTGGAAGATGTCGCCACCGCGACTCTAAAATTTACCAACGGGGCCTTGGGAGTAATCGAAGCAACCACCGCCGCCTATCCGGGCTATCTCAAGCGGATTGAGCTGCATGGCAGTGAAGGAAGCGCCGTCTTGGAAGAAGAAGACCTCAAAGCCTGGGATTTTGCTAAAAAATCACGCGCGGACACTGCCATTCACAAAGAAATGCAAAAAAGCAAGAGTACTGGTGGTGGCGCTGCAGATCCCTCTGCGATTGGCCATCATGGCCACACTTTGCAGTTTCGGGATTTCGTCAAGGCCATTAAGAACGATAGCACCCCAGCTGTTGATGGGCACGAAGGTCGAAAGTCGGTTGAGCTTATTCTGGCAATCTACAAATCTGCTACCACCGGCAAACGGGTCAAGCTTCCGCTTAAAAGCGATCCTAAGTTGGGCTAAACGGCTCCAGGGAATACCTCCGCAATCTGCCAGGCACCTATTCTTTTCTGGGGTGCGTCGACGGAGCTGTGCTTGTACCGTTTTCCGTCTCGGCCCCCCAGTCTTGGTAGGGCTTTTTAAGTAATAAGCCTGCAGACTCCGTAATCCGCAAGAAATTTCGAGGCATGCTTCCTCCTACTGCTCTTGCTGAAATTCCTGAATATTGCAGACAATGCCCGATCTTATATATCCAAGGAAGGAACCTCCATTTGACTCCCAAGCAAATTGCCGATTATTCCGTTTATCTGCTTGTACGGTTGCTGATCTGTCTGGTACAGGCACTCCCACTGGGAGTATGCCATGTATTGTCGCAACATCTTGGTCGGTTTTGCTGGGAAGTGCTGCGCTTTCGTCGTCAGGTTATCGACGAAAACCTGCGCATTGCTTTTCCGGAAAAGAAACAGTCTGAGCGCAACGAAATCGCGTTGCAGATGTGGCAACATTTACTATTGATGTTGGTAGAAATAGCGCATGCGCCACGAAAAATAAAGCGCACCACCTGGCGTCATTATTCCAATCTACCGGACTCAAAAGAAATGCTGTTGCGTCTGATGGACGAGCGCCCCCTGGTCATCATCTCAGGTCATCTGGGTAATTTTGAAATCGGCGGCTACTTACTTGCGTTGCATGGATTTCCGACACATACCGTAGCGAGGGCGCTGGACAATCCGTATCTGGATGCGTTCGTCAACAACTTTAGAGGTTCTACGGGGCAATTTATGCTGACCAAACAAGGCAGCGGCGGTCAAATCACAAAGATCCTCAATCAAGGTGGTACCCTGGTGCTACTCGGGGATCAGTTTGCCGGACAAAATGGTTGTTGGGTCGAATTTTTTGGACGCGCGGCCTCTACCCATAAAGCGGTTTCTGTTTTCACCTTGGGAAGTGAGGCTCCCACAGCCGTTTCCTCTGCCTTGCGACGGGAGGGACCTCTGACCATCGAAATGCAAGTGGCCGATATCGTTGATCCACGGAATGCCGATTTCGAGCCAAAAACAATTCCCCTGCTTACCGAATGGTTTACTAAACACCTGGAAAGCATGATCCGCCAGGCTCCAGAGCAGTACTGGTGGGTACACCGCCGCTGGAAGGGGCACCCTGACGACCGAAAGCATCGCAGGCAAAGAAAACGACAGCAGCAAGCAGCATGAATTGTTGATTTTCGTGGCTTCGACATGCTTGCGGACTCTCTCTGCCTTGCCATAATTACAGATTGCCTTCACTCCCCCTGCCTCCCCCATACTTCTTTCTGTCGTGTACCGCCTCCGGCCGTTCCGTAATGAAGACCCGCCGCATCTCGCGGAGATATCGCGCCGCCAGCCTCCTGAGCGAGGGATGCTCCAACCTGTCTCGGCCCCCCTCTTGGAGCATGCCGTTTTTTCGAAGATGCATTTTGATCGCAGCGGCCTGATTGTAGCGACTCAGGACGACGTACCCATCGGTTTCGTCCATGCAGGTTTTGGTCCTAATGATCAAGGAACGGCCATCGACACAACATTTGGGACCACGCACATGCTTATGCTGCGGGCCGGTCACGAAGACCCAAAACTCGTCGATGAACTTTTGGCGGCCAGCGAAGAATACTTACGGTCCCGTGGAGCAACTGTCACTTATGTTGGCGGGATCAAGCCGCTGAATTCATTCTACCTCGGACTTTATGGTGGCAGCGAAATACCCGGCGTGCTGCAATCCAATCAACTCCTTCACGAATCTTGTTGCCGTCGCGGTTATTCGGAGGCTGCCAGGGTTTCGATTTTACAGTGCGATCTGGTTCGGTTTCGGCCTCCCGTCTCGCATAAGGTTCGGCAACTGAGACGTTCTACGCGTGTCCTAGAAAGCCATGATCCGATTGCCACCAATTGGTGGGAAGCCTGTGTGTGGGGATCCCAGCAACGCGATTGCTTTCAGCTTCAGGATAAAACGAGCGGAGAAGTGATTTCAAAAGCTTCGTTCTGGGACATTCAGCCCCTGTCTGCCTGCTGGGGAATCTGTACAGCAGGATTGTTTGACTTGGAAGTTCAGACCGATTGGCGACGCAAAGGCTGCGCCAGCTATATTTTGGGCGAAGCTTTTCGCCTGCTGCGCCGCCGAGGTGTATCCACGATCGAGGCACAAATGATGACTACGAACGAAGCTGCCCAGGACCTCTATCGGAAGCTGGGTTTTGTAGAGATCGATCATGGTCTGGTCTTTCGCAAAAATGGGCCTTCACAAAACAAAAGTTCCGGGGATGAGGCTTGAAGGGGCACGGGCTGCTCTCCAAAGGGAGGCTTCTTCCAAAAGGGGTTGGCTTCTCCAACTCGATCGTAAAACGCACAACTCTCTGGCACCTCTTCTTGACTAGCTACCATGCGGCGAGGGGGCTCCATTTCTATTCTTACTAGTACCGTTTTAAACACCGATTCCCACCCGAAAGATGCTGGCGAACAAAACAAAAGTCTAGTAGAATTGGCTACGCTGTAGTTGTTTTATGTTTCTTCTGCAAGCAAACCATGTGGTTTGGCCCATTCTGGACACTATCTTCTAGAACCAATG
Organism: uncultured Planctomycetaceae bacterium; assembly: GCA_963935315.1. Taxonomy (GTDB): domain Bacteria; phylum Planctomycetota; class Planctomycetia; order Pirellulales; family Lacipirellulaceae; genus Bythopirellula. Next base: position 4,321 of record CAWWCC010000250.1, read on the forward strand.
AGGCTTCTAGAACCAAT
>CAWWCC010000251.1:0-4334 GCA_963935315.1 uncultured Planctomycetaceae bacterium
TGTGTATAAGAGACAGCAACTGGAGACCTCTGCGCACAAATTGGAAAATCTCAACTTGTATCACCATGCAGACAACTTGAGAAAAATGGCGCAGCGATTAAGACAGGATGCACGAAACCTCCAGGCCGTCACAAAATAATACCCAACAATAGGCCGAGCCACCAAACAGAGAACTCACACCCTGCCTGTTTTGTTAGGACCAATCCGTTATTTTTCTGCAGTAGGCAGCAGGCAGAACAACCAAAAGCTGGTGCGTTGCGCTGGAGATTCACACATCCACCCGGTCATTCTCCACCTTCCCAAGCCTCTCACTGGGGAGGTCCAAACACACAAATTCGTGCCTGACAGAAGCGAGGCAACCCACGGTGTCACTGACAAAGGTACAATATCGATTCGTATAAACGCACACGATAGCTGACAAAGATCCATATCGCATGGGATATAACGACCCAACTTCGGCGTTCTACTGTGTAGCTCACCAGCATTAATTGACATTCCATGCTTGCGCCATTAGCCTAAAGCTGTACGGTAATAGTCCACGAAGTAGCTTCGTAAACTCTTCGGAAGAATAACTTTCCGACCTAACGACTGCCCTACAGCTCTGCTGAATGTGACTCCGGGGCGGTTGTGCTGTGTACCCAAAACGGCGCAATAACCCTACCATTACGTGGACTGCAGAATGTGGATTGACTGTGTCTCCTACACATGACCTCCTACACATGACCTCCTACGGAACAGAGAAATAGCAGCATGTCCAAGCTGGGTGATTACCTCATCAAGAAAGGTGTCGTTGGACCTGAACAGCTTCAGGAAGCCGAGACCGTATCTACAGCTCGCAAGCTCAACTTGCAGGATGCCATTGTCCAGCTTGGCTATGCCACCGATGAGCAAGTCATGCGTGTACTTGCCAAGCTACACGACTACGAATTCGTTGATTTAAACAACGTGCCTATCCCACCTGCAATAGTAGAACTCGTACCTGAATCTGTCGCACGCGAGAATGTGGTTATTCCATTTTCAGAGGACGACCACAAACTCAAGGTTGTGGTAAGCGATCCGGATGCATTTGAGACTTTTGACAAATTGCAATTCATACTCAATCGCAAAGTTGATATTGCGCTCGCTACTAAAGCGGCTATTCTCGAAGCAATCAATCGTAACTACGGTCAGGTCGAAGGCGAGAGTGCTGACTCCATGTTGCAGGAATTCACAGATACTGCAATTGACTTTACCGAAACAGAAGACGATGCCGGCGACCAAGACGACGATGTGGTCGATGAAACGAGCGCTCCAATTGTGCGACTCGTACAGCTCATGATCACCGAAGCGGTTCAGTTGCGCGCCTCGGACATACACGTAGAACCCTTTGAAGATCGTGTTCGAATTCGCTACCGTATAGACGGTGTTTTGGTAGAACGGGATAGTCCACCACGTCGTTTACTGGGTGCTCTCATATCACGCATTAAAATTCTTGCCAGAATGGACATCGCTGAGAGACGGCGCACCCAGGACGGCCGCATCAAAATCACTGCTGGCGGCAAAGAACTCGACCTCCGCGTAAGCATGCTCCCAACCAGCCATGGCCAATCATGTGTCATGCGATTGCTCGATAAAGACAACATTAAGGTTGGGGTCCGCCAACTGGGGCTTTCTGATAGCGATTTTCGTAAATTCCGTAATTTAATCAAACGCCCCAATGGCATCCTGCTGGTGACAGGCCCCACAGGTTCCGGCAAAACGACAACGCTTTATGCGGCACTGAATGAGCTCAATCGACCAGACCGCAAGATCATCACTGCCGAGGATCCTGTTGAGTACTATCTTCCGGGTATCAATCAGGTCGAAGTTCGCCACAGCATTGGCCTCGATTTTTCTTTGATTATTCGAGCCATGCTCCGACAAGCACCCAACGTAATTCTGGTCGGCGAAATGCGCGATCACGAAACGGCATCCATGGGCATTCAGGCTTCACTCACAGGTCACCTGGTATTCAGCACCTTGCACACCAATGACGCACCAGGTGCGGTGACGCGGATGGTCGATATGGGAGTTCCAGCCTATTTGGTAGCGGGAAGCGTAATAGGTATCTTAGCGCAACGACTTGTACGGGTCGTCTGCAGCAAATGCAAACAGCCCCACACACCCAATCCTGGACAATTGGAAGCTGCTGGAATTACGCCCGAACAGGCTGCTTCAGCCACCTTTATGAAGGGAGCCGGTTGCTCCCATTGTGGAAAGAGCGGCTACCGAGGCCGACTCGGTATTTTTGAGTTGATGACCATGAATTCCACCGTCCGAGAGCTTTCGTTTGCTGGAGCATCGACAACCGAAATCAAGGAAGCAGCCATAAAGAATGGCATGTCAACACTTTACGACGATGGAATCCTGAAGGTTCTCCAAGGAATCACCACTTTGGACGAGGTATTTCGGGTCTCGAAAAAAGATTCCTGAAGCACCCCGACAAAGCTTGAGAACCTGGCTGCAAGTGCTGGAGATGTGCGGAAAACTGTAAATTGAGTGCACAACGTATTTTTAATATGTGCGCAGACGCAAATTAGGCGTTTAACACGGCAGATGTAGTGCATTTCGCACTCTTCGCAGTAAGTTATGAAATATCCAGTCTAGAGGTTAAAATCAGAGATAGGAACCGGGAAGGCTTTAATTTATGGGAACTATTCTCATCGACAAATTGCTCTCTGCTCAAGTTAAGCAGGGCGCTAGCGATCTGCACATTACGGTTGGGCAGCCGCCCGTACTGCGCCTGCATGGACGCATGCAGAAGCTCAAAACCAAGGTTCTGGATGCTTCGGACACGATGGGCCTGATGAAGAGCATTACGCCCGATCGTTGCCAGCAGGAATTCCAAGAAACGGGCAGTACGGACTTTGGCTTTGCGTTTGGAGATCAAGCGCGTTTTCGTGTCTCCGTATTTCGCCAGCGCGGAAATGTGGCCCTTGTTCTGCGCCAGATTCCCGTTGACCTGATGAGCATGGACCAGCTCTCTATCCCAAATATCTTTAAAGATCTGATCATGCGACCTCGTGGGCTGGTCCTGGTAACAGGACCTACTGGTTCGGGCAAATCAACATCGCTCGCAGCGATGATCGATTATCTGAATGATACGACCGACCATCACATCATTACGATTGAAGACCCCATTGAATTTTATCACGATCACAAAAAGTCAACCATCAATCAACGCGAAGTGGGTACGGATGTCACTTCATTTGCTGAAGCAATCCGTCGTGCTTTGCGTCAAGACCCGGATGTCATCCTGGTAGGCGAACTCCGTGACCTGGAAACCATCGAAGCTGCGATTACAGCAGCTGAAACAGGACACGTGGTATTTGGCACGCTCCATACTTCGAGTGCTGCAGGAACAATCAATCGTGTGATTGATGTGTTTCCTACAAATCAACAAGACCAAATTCGCACACAGCTTGCTACATCCATCATTGGTATTCTTGCCCAACAATTGCTGCCGCGTATCGGAGGCGGACGCGTTGCCGCTTTCGAAACCCTGGTGGTTACCCCGGGCATTGCAAACCTGATTCGCGAAAATAAAATCTTCCGTATCACATCAGCCATCCAGACCGGCTCGAAGTATGGCATGCAACTTCTCGACGACCACCTTTTCGAACACTGGAAAAACGAACTGGGCACCAAAGAGGACTGTCTTGCCAAAGCCAACTCGCCGGATGACCTGGCCAAAAGGATCGCCGATGCAGAACGCGGTGCCTTTGACGATGAAATCCCGGATGATGAATAAACAAGGCGTTGGTCGCTAAGCATATATTGTTTACTTACCGAAAAACCTACAAGAAAACTTAAATTCCACTTCCTTTTAACGAGCTCTCAGCGCTCCAACAACCCATGGCTCTTCGTCGCTTAGGTCAGATTCTTGTCGATCTCGGATACATCTCCGACGAGCAGTTGGAGCTTGTCGTCGATGAGCAGCAGCAGCGCCCTGGTCATTTGCTGGGACAGGTGGCCATGGACATGGGGCTGATTACCGACGACCAGTTGGTACAGGCTCTGGGCGAACAGATGTCGCTGCGAACGGTCGCTCTGGGTGATCTAACGATCGAAAAAGAGGTGCTCGCCATGGTCACCGAGCCCATGGCCCAGATGTATCGAATTATTCCCATTGAGTTTGAGAGTGATACGCTCACGGTGGCCATGTGCGATCCTCAAAACCTGGCCGTTCAAGACGAATTGCGTACCTTCCTGGGGTACACTATCCGGGTAGTGGTAGCTACCGAACCGGCCGTCCTGGGAGCGCTAGAGCGCTACTATGGTGAGAGTACCGAGAGTGTCGAAAGTATTGTCTCTGA
>CAWWCC010000252.1:0-4317 GCA_963935315.1 uncultured Planctomycetaceae bacterium
TTAGTCTATTTAAAAACCCTACCACTCGTGCTGGCTGGAGAGGGGGGGCTTTCTGTCCTTCCGATGGCTACAATCGAGTTATGAAGCGGGACTACTTTCTAAAAGGAATTCACACGATAACACGCCTAGAAATGTTGCATCCATCCCACTTGCCCCAGCCGCCACAGCCACAAAGTGTTTGTCCCCCAAGGCAAAGACACCTTTTTCATCCTGCCCTCCTTGAGACAGTTGCCAGGCAATTATTCCAAATTCTTAGGCTGGTACTTGTTAGTTGGTGCTTTCTTCTCCCCCTCTGTGGTTGCTCGAAATTTCAGCCCGCCCCCAGTAAAACGCTACGCTTGGCGACCACGACAAGCACACGGGACTCGGGACTTCTGGATGCGTTGCTGCCTCCGTTTGAAAAAGAGCAAAACGTGCGCGTCGCGGTGATTGCAGCAGGCACGGGCAAAGCACTCAAACTGGGTGAGGCGGGAGACGTTGATGTGGTCATGGTGCATGCACGTGCAGCGGAACTGGCGTTTATGGAAAACAAACATGGCATTCGTCGCGAAGAATTCATGTACAACGTGTTCGAACTGCTGGGACCTTCCAACGATCCGGCTGCGGTGCGTGATTTATCAGCACCAGAAGCGTTGTCAAAAATTGCCGCCAAGAAGCAGCGTTTTATTTCGCGAGGAGATGACAGCGGAACGCATAAACGAGAAAAGTTATTTTGGAATATTGTTGGCGAACGTCCGGATTGGCCTGAATATATTGAGACGGGCCAAGCAATGGGTGAGACCCTGACAATTGCAGATCAAATGCAGGGCTATGTACTCACCGATCGTGGAACCTATCTTCAATTTCGTAATAAAATAGCCCTTGTCCCACTTGCCAGGCAGAACCCAGAAATGAAAAACGTCTATGGTGTGATTGTCGTCAATCCGGCCAAACATCCGGCCATCAATAATCATTTGGCCAGTAACTTGGTCGACTATCTCTTGGCTGCCGATACGCAGGAAAGAATTGCCAATTTTCAGATTGCGGAAGAAACACTATTCTACCCTCTGCATCTGGTTCCGACCGAATAGGAGCAGACTATGCAACTTCTGAGGGACGGAATCTGCGAGGCCATCATGCTGTTGTGGGCCGGGGATCCCCTGATTCTGTCAGCAGCCCTGCGAACCATCTGGATATCCTTTGCTGCCGTTAGTTTGGCAACTCTCGTGGGCTTCCCGTTGGGTATCCTGCTGGCTCGTGCTCGTTTTTGTGGTCAACACCTGGTGGTCCTGGGTTTCCGGGCAGGCATGGCACTGCCGACAGTGTTTGTCGGGATAATGTGTTACGCGCTGTTTTCGCGTCGCGGAATTCTGGGGCCTCTGGACTTGCTCTATTCACCCTGGGGTATTGTTTGTGGTGAATTATTCTTAGCCATCCCGATTGTCGTGGGGATTACGCATGGAGCCATTCAATCACTCGACCCGCGCATCACCGAAACTGCCTGGACCCTGGGCGCGGGACCACTGCGTCGCGGTCTGACCTATTTATCGGAAGCCCGTGTGGCGGCTTTGCTTGCAGTTCTTACAGCACTGGCCCGCTGCGTCACAGAATTAGGAATTGCCATGATTGTGGGGGGCAATCTTAAAGACCACACCCGTACATTGGCCACAGCGACAGCTTTAGAAACAGGCAAGGGAGATTTTGCGCGCGGCCTAGCGATGGGTTTGATTCTGCTCCTGATTGCTCTGCTAGCCACCAGCCTGATAGGTTTATTAAGCCGCGAGCACAAAAGATAGGCTTCGAGATGATCGAAATAGCAGATTTGAAATTAACCCGGAATGACCAGCATATTTTGTCCGTTGATAAACTCCAGTTGGCACCCGGTGAACGGCTGGTCGTGCTGGGTCCCAATGGTTGCGGCAAGTCTACCTTACTACGGATACTGGCCGGTTTGATAACCGATTATTCGGGTACCTGCCAGATCGATGTCAGCCATTCCTGGCGAACTTATGTGCATCAGCAGCCTTTCTTATTTCGAGGAAGCGTTTTACAAAACGTTCGTTACGGATATCAAACGAGAGCAGGGCAGGGAGCTTCGCCCATGGATTGGTTACAGCGAATGGGTTTGGGAAAGATGGCTCATCGATCTACCGAGAATCTATCGGGGGGAGAAATCCGCCGGATAGCCCTGGCCCGCGCCTTGGCAACCCATCCGAAACTCTTAATACTCGATGAACCACTGGCCGAACTGGATCCTACGTCTGCCCAAACCGTGTGCCGGGTACTGAACGAGTTGTCCGATACGACGGTTATCATCGCATCACCCGTTGATCCACCTCCAGAACTCAAAAGCCAACAATTTACGATCCAGCACGCTAGCCCTAGCCCGTGCTAAAAACCAATCCCAGAAGATTGATCCATGAAAGCTATCTGGTACGAAAAACTTGGGACAGCCTCCGACGTCCTACAATACGGCGACATGCCTCACCCCGAACCGGCCGCCGGTGAAGTACGTGTGAAAATTGCCGTCAGTGGGGTAAACCCGATCGACGTCAAACGCCGTCAAGGTGGTCGCGGGTCGATGACCGCGCCTCGTGTGGTGCCTCATTTTGACGGCGCAGGTACCATCGATGCAATTGGCGAGGGTGTAAAGCAGAGGAGCGTAGGGCAGCGTGTCTGGATCTATGGCGCTCAATGGCAGCGCGACTTCGGTACGGCCGCCGAGTTTGTCACACTCCCTGCCGATCTAACTCGTGCATTGCCGGACAATTGCAGTTTTGCAGAAGGTGCCTGTTTGGGCATACCCGCGCTAACCGCATATCGCAGTGTGTTGGTGAACGGCCCCGTGGCTGGCAAGACCCTCCTGATCACTGGCGGTGCGGGGGCCGTGGGACGCTACGCTATTCAATTTGCCAAACTTAGCGGTGCCAGCATCATTTCCACAGTCAGTTCTGATGAAAAAGTAGAATTGGCAACCTCAGCCGGAGCGGACTACGTCTTGAATTACTGCACCGAAAATGTAGCCGACAGGATCAAACACATTACTGCTGGAGAAGGCGTCGATCAGATTGTCGAGGTCGAATTTGGAGGCAATCTAGCCACCAGCGTGGACATCCTGAAAACGGGTGGGAGCCTTGTCTCCTACGCATCGCAGGCAAGTCCCGAGCCGATCTTGCCTTTCTACGAAATGATGTACAAAAGCCTGTCTGTACACCTGGTTTTAACATTCGGTACCCCGGCCGCAGCCTTGGAAGAATCGCTGGCAGCCATCAACGGATGGCTCGTATCCGGAAAACTAAGCCATACTATCGGCTGCAAATTTCCACTCTCCGAAACGGTAGCAGCCCACGAAGCGGTCGAGCAGGGCACACTCGGAAAAGTTTTAATCAACGTTTCGGAAGCAGTATTATAGCGCTGGGTTTATGGTGAGCTCGATTGGTTTACGGCGAGCTCGACTTGGCGGAGCTAAGATCTCGCAGCGCGCTGGTGTGGTTTTTAGTCCGTAGCGTGCGTGTATCGCTAGCGAAACGCTCCTTTGCGATGCATAAAGGTTTGCTTGCAATTGATTGTGATGCTCGCTCCCTGGCAATTCAGTAAGTGCTGTCGCCGGCGAGGTCAGCCAGGTCGTTGCTGGCTCTCTCTGTTGTAGCTTGCATCCTATCACTTTTACCAAGGTATGACGTAGTTCATCCTTTATTCATCGATGACGATTCTGCTTGCGGTAAAACGATTGCTTAAGCCTTTGAGATCGGCTTCAAAGTACTCCTCCACACGAGCTCCATCCAACCATCCGTGGGTGAGGGCACATTGTATGATTTCTTCTGGCATGACAAGCTGCCCCGCTTGGGCCTGGCATTGTAGTCGGTTGGCGATGTTCACAGTTTGGCCAAAGCGTCGATCGTTGTTTTTTTGCCCCCCGATATGGATTTTTGCCTTGTTGGAGATTGGTATCGATGCTCAGGGCCTGCCGGGCAAGTTGATTCGCTATAAAAAACGTATTGACCCATGAAAAAGCCGAAACAATGCCCAGCGTGGTGCAATTTCGATTCGTAGCGCAACATGCGTTCCCTTACCTTCTACATGCGTGAGTGAATGTTCGTAGGTGTATTGCAGAGCAGGACCATTATGAAATAGGCGGGTAATCGAGAGGCGTTCTGGCCGATTCCACTGGAACGGTTGTTCTTCGTAAACAAGTTTGAGTCCATAGAGCCGAGTTCTTACCAGGTGCCTCGTAGCCGTCTTACTCTCGATCGGTTCACTGACGAGTGTCGTATTGCCAACTGCTTGATTGAGTTGTGCCGTATCGGCAAGCGCAACCCATAAATCGTCAGCAGGAGA
>CAWWCC010000253.1:0-4293 GCA_963935315.1 uncultured Planctomycetaceae bacterium
ATAGGAGTCCGTCTCGTGGGCTCGGAGATGTGTATAAGAGACAGGTATACTACAGCAGCGTGTGGCGGCACGTGCTTCTGTGCGGCGTATGATGCCTTTGATGGCCTGGACTTCCTCACTATCGACTTGACCAGGTAACTTGCCATTTAAAAACTTGTCGATATGCGACTCTAACTGAGCCGTGCGCTCCGGGTCGATGCCGAAGTGCCGATTGTATTCGCCCGCAAATTCGGCGAAACGTGTGGCGTCGTCATCAAAGACAGCAATATTCCCCGAAGTCTGGTAAGCCACATGCACTTCATGGCCCTGATCGACCAGTCGAATCAAAGTCCCTCCCATGCTAATGACATCGTCGTCGGGGTGGGGTGAAAAAATGAGGATGCGTTTGGGCCAAATATTGTCGGTGGGGCGAGATCGATCCCCTGGTTGCTTATTCTCCTCAGGTTTGCCGCCAGGCCAACCGGTGATGGTCGCTTGGAGATTGCGAAACACACGAATGTTGAGCTCATAAGCACTTCCCGTTGATGCCAATAGGTCTTGCAAGCCGGCTTCGTTATAATCCTCAGTGGTGAGTTTCAGTAGCGGTTTTTCTTGTTTCTGAGCAAGCCACAAGACGGCTTTATGGATCTGCTCGTTGGACCACTCGATCGTCCCGAGCTTCCAAGGCTCCCGGCAGCGCGTGAGTTGTTCGGCCGCCGCTTTGTCCAGGATGATCTGAGCATTGGGGTGTTCTTGCAAGAAGCTCGCAGCAACGCTCGTCGAAACCTCACCTTCCACAGCCTTGGCGATGACGTTCGCTTTGCCCTCGCCCCAGGCCATCAGCACGATTTGACGAGCATCGAGAATTGTTCCCACCCCCATGGTGATCGCTCGATGAGGTACGTTTGGTTCGCCGTAGAAATCGCTGGCGGCATCACGGCGCGTAACGCGGTCTAAGGTAATCAGTCGTGTCCGGCTCGTTTTTCCAGACCCCGGTTCATTAAAGCCAATGTGACCGGTACGGCCAATGCCCAGGAGTTGCAAGTCGATACCACCTGCAGCCTCAATTTTTGCTTCATACTCTTGACAATACTCGGCGATTTTCTCTTTTGCACAAGTTCCGTCAGGCATGTTTGCATGTTCAGCCAGGATATCAATATGATCAAAAAGATGCTCTTTCATGAATCGCACGTAAGATTGCAACTCTTCGGGCTGCATCGGGAAGTATTCATCTAAATTGAATGTAATCACGTTCTGGAAGCTGAGCCCATCCTCGCGATGCAGGCGGATGAGTTCATCATAAACGCCCGTTGGAGTGCTGCCGGTGGCTAGTCCGAGGACACACATTTTGTTCTCAGTAGCACGCTGACGAATTAACGTTGCGATTTGCTGTGCTACGGCACGGCTGGCTTCTGCCGCATGGCGGAACAGCTGGCAGGGAATGTTTTCGGTTTCTAGTTCGGCCATATTCGTCATGGATTAAGCTTTCTTGTTGAGTTCCAGTACCCGGTCCATCCGCCTTGCAATGTCGTTCAAACGATCACGTCCGCCCCCGGAAACCTCGGCTGTCGACCAGCCGCTAAAGCGGATTTCTGTTAGAGCCTTACAAACTTCTGGCCAATTCACATCCCCTTCGCCAATCTTGCAAAAGCCATTTTTTTGTCCCCAGTCTTTTACGTCTAGCTTGACGATACGTGATCCGAGTGTGCGAACCCAGTTCTCGCTTGAGCCAAACTTGCGAACGTTTCCAATATCAAAGTAAATGCCAACCCAAGAGCTGCCGATCTCATCAAGATAGTCTCGAAAGAGTTCTGGAGATTCGCAGAAGCCGTTCCAGACATTTTCGATCAGAATCCGTACACCCAATCGGCTGGCTATTGGAAGCACTTTCCGTATTTCGACAATCGAGCGTTGCCATACGTGATCGTGACTCTCATCTTTGCCTTTCACAGCTCCCGGAACCAAGAGTACCGAGTTGCCACCGAAAGAACGCGTATCACGGATCGCTTGCTCCAAATAGCTACGGCCCTGGTCGCGGGTTTTTGCATCCGGACTGGATAAGCGGAAATTCCAATGCTTGCTATCAACAACGCCATGGACGGGCATCCCCGTTGCCTCGCTTGCCTTGTTTACCTCACTGGCGGCAAGGTTACTCGGGCTAGACAACTCCATGCCGTCGAAGCCCAATTCCTGGCAGAGTCGAAACTTATCCAAAATTGTGCCTTCGACATCGATCATATCCCATTTTACGGACTTGTAGATATTCTTAGTAGCGCTCAAAGCATGGACATCCGCATCTTGGATTGCCGGGGAGTTAGGGGAGTTCTTAGTCTGAGAATTTACAGCAGCAGTTTGGGAATGAACAGCAGCCAAAGTGGCACCAGCAGCAATACCTGAAAATTTACGTCGCGAGAGGAGATGTTTATCCATATTGGAAGATCTTATATTAAAAGTATTCGATGGCTTGAAGCCGTTCATAAGAGCGATTATGCGAGCGGTCAGCGTCTGATTCAATATAGCCAGACTAATTGGTTGCAACCACCGTACGCCCCTAGCCCACAGCTGTAACCAACTTTTAAGTTACGATTTGATTTGCTATTGGGCCAGCCCCTTTCGTTCTATGTTGCATAATTGAAGAGATTGTAAGGGCTGATTCGGTACTGGGGCAGGGGTGCGACTACCCAAGCTGCTGCGGGGTGAGTTTTTAAAATGGCATCGTGAATGGTGAATGCGACATTTCGGCAGTATTTCCTTCCCTGCTGGCCAACGCTAAAATGTCCTTGCTCAGACTTGATTTCAGGTCAGGTAGTTTTGCCATTAACTCGCGGAGGATGATTCTGCGAGGCTTATTTTGAATTGCCGAACTTTTTTATTTTCGATTAACCATTTTCCTATTGCTGCCAGTCTGTTTCGTAAGCTTGCACGTAGGAGTGAGTGGAAAAGTATATTGCCACGGACCATTTATCACCGTGGTGGCCTGAGTGACAATTATTTGTTCCAGGGTTAGCGCTTACGAGGAAGGTATCCTATTGCATGGATGAAAATCGAATTAGCCAATTGATCGAAGTTTATCGTGACGGTTTGCTTGACAATACGCTTCCTTTTTGGATTCCTCGAAGTGTTGATCATGAATTTGGTGGATTCATGTTTGCGCGAGATCGTGATGGAGAATTGCTTGACTCGGACAAAGGAGTTTGGCAACAGGGACGTTTCACCTGGCTGCTGGGCAAACTTTATAATCATGTGGAACCAAGAGAGGAGTGGCTGCAAGCCGCCTTGCTTGGGGCTCGATTTATGGACGAGCATTGCTTTGACCCTCTTGACGGTCGCATGTGGTTTCATGTGACGAGAGAGGGCAAGCCAATTCGCAAGCGACGTTATGCATTCTCAGAAAGCTTTGCATCGATCGCCTATGGCGAGCTTGCCAAAGCAACTGGGGACGACCAATTTGCCGAAAAAGCCAGGCAAACGTTCAAGCGATTTGTTGACCACAATCTGGACCCACAAGGAGTGGAGCCAAAATTCACCGATGTGCGACCATTGAAGGCCATTGGGTTCCCCATGATTACCATTGTCACGGCTCAGGAACTGCGGGTATCCATCGATCTTCCAGAAGCCACGGAATGGATTGATCGCAGTATAGAGAGCATTTGCCGTGACCATCTAAAGCCCGACATCGAGTGTGTGATGGAAACCGTTGGCCCTCATGGTGAGATGTCCGACCACTTCGACGGGCGCACGCTCAACCCGGGCCATGCCATCGAGGGAGCCTGGTTTATTATGCACGAAGGCAAGCTTCGTGGAGATTCGGAGCTGATCAATACCGGACTCAAGATGCTCGATTGGATGTGGGCGCGGGGCTGGGACACAGAGTATGGCGGACTGCTATACTTTGTCGACGTGAATAAAAAGCCGTTGCAGGAATATTGGCATGACATGAAGTTCTGGTGGCCTCACAACGAAGCGATCATTGCAACCCTTTTAGCCTATCAATTGACAGGAGATCCCAAATACGCGGAATGGCACGCACTGGTCCATGATTGGTCATACAAACATTTTGTCGATCACGAACATGGTGAATGGTACGGCTACCTGCACCGCGATGGTCGAGTGAGCGTTCCCTTGAAAGGGAATTACTGGAAAGGCCCATTTCATCTACCGCGAATGCAATACGTATGTTGGCAGATATTAGAAGAGATGCAATCTGCCTAAATATAACCAGAGCGCCAAGCAACCCCATCGACTAGAGGCTGACCTGTCCCCAGGTAAGGTACCAGTGTCTAACTTAGATCAGGGATGGCCTGAAGGCCAGCC
>CAWWCC010000254.1:0-4265 GCA_963935315.1 uncultured Planctomycetaceae bacterium
TAGGAGTCCGTCTCGTGGGCTCGGAGATGTGTATAAGAGACAGACCAAATGCTGGGGCTTGATGAACAATTCCGCTGCCACTGTCTGTAGTGACAAAATCTGCAGAGACTACCCTCCAAGCGGTGACTTCCGTAGTTCCATCTCGAAGTTGCCCGGATTGTTGAGACAATTTGCTGGAGTAACAGTCGAAGGGTGGCTGGTAGCGTTTGCCGATCAACTGGCTGCCCAGGCAGGTTGACTCAACTTTCAATTCGCGTTTCAGTTTTCCGGCTATCGTTTCAACCAACGCCGAAGCAATGATCAAACGTGGTGTATTCGTAGCACTCTGTTCGTCAATGACGATGGAGTACTCCAATTCGGGATGCACGGCAGCAAATTGGTTGGAAGGGAGTGTCCAGGGTGTCGTCGTCCAGACCAAGAGGGCCGTATCGGTGGTCTCTCCCTTGTCATCAAGCAGTGGGAATTTAACAAAAACACTTGGGTCCGCCACCTCGCGGTATCCCTGACCGACCTCTCCTGCAGAGAGTGCAGTACCGCCCTGTGCCCACCACCAGACAATCTTGTGACCTTGGTACAATTGTCCTCGATCAAAGAGTGTTTTCAGCGACCACCAGACACTTTCAACGTAGCTGCGATGGTAGGTAACGTAGGCTTCCTGGAGATTGACCCAAAAGCCCAATCGCTCGGTAAGTCGTTCCCATTCCTGCATGTAGCGCCACACACTTTGTTGGCAGAGTTGAATAAACGGTTCTATGCCATAGGTTTCGATCTCTTCTTTCGAGTGGATACCCAATTCTTTGCAGACTTCGACCTCGACAGGTAAACCGTGTGTATCCCAGCCTGCTTTCCGCTCACAAAGATAACCGCGCATGGTCTTGTAGCGTGGAAATAAATCTTTAATGGCGCGCGTGAGGCAGTGCCCCGGATGAGGCATGCCATTGGCTGTGGGTGGACCTTCGTAGAAAACAAAGTTCTTAGCTCCCTCACGTGCCGCTAGCGTCTTGGCGTAGATTTCACGCTGTTTCCAGAAATCTCCAATGGCTATTTCACGTTGGGAGAAACTTTCATTTTTTGAAATAGTTGGAAACATCAATTTCGCCAAGGCGCGTTGAAGGCGGGAGGATGAGCATGCTGCCTATAAATACAGAGATCGCAGAAGCCAAAAAGTTCGCAGAGAGAGACTGCTTCATGCTTGCTGCTCTGCGTAACTTTGTGCCTCAGCGATCTCGTTGATTGCAATCAGAAGGCATCAAGACTATTTGTCGTCAAAATCTGGGTCACCTTGGAATGGCGATTCTTCTTTGTCTTTGTCTTCACCACCGAAGGTATCGGGGAACTCATCGTCTTCGGTGAGATCGTCTTCCCAATCCTCTTCAAAATCATCGTCGAAATCATCATCAAAATCATCGTCTTCAAAATCGTCAAAAGGATCGTCCATTTCTGCCTCAATCGGATTGTAAACCGTCAAGCTGTCAGGCCACAGTTCTTTGTCCAGTGAAGGAGTATCCCCCGGAGAGCCCAGCGGAAGAATATCTCCAGGGAAAAATGTGGACCACGGCTCCAGCCAAGGGTTATAAAGCCAAGGGTTATAATTCGTCTGGGGGGCACCAATACGATCGCCATCTTCATGATCCCCACATTCGCTGAAATAGGTATCAACTGTCTTGTTGTCGTCTAGTAAGCATGCTGCCATCGCCATTAATCTTTTCCTCGACTAAGCTACTTTGCCATCGGCTATTCTGTTAAACACCAATTTTGCTAGCAGAGCCAACCCTGCTAGCGGACAAGCGGAGCCCGAAGGGGCAGAAGGACTTGCGTCGATTATTGTACGCGCGGATTCTCTCTGATGACAACTGGTTTTGTCAAGCGAATTGCTACTAAGTCGGAGGCTCGACTCTACAGGCGGCGGGGTGCTGGAAATCCAATCCTGAGCTGAAGTTGGCCTATTTTGTGATTCAGGCTAAACTGGCCGCAAATATCCCGTATTTCGGGTGCAATATTCTCGCCATTGTACCGGCTTGTAAAAGGTGACCCACGCGCAAGGAGGCGTTGATGTCTCAGTCCCCGCTTCGTTTTGTCCATGCCAGTGATTTGCACTTAGAACGCCCCTTAGGGGGGATTGCTGAGGTTCCTGAGCATCTTCGGGATGTATTTCTGGAAGCGCCGTACCAGGCAGCCAGTAAAGTCTTTGAAACGGTACTTTCTGAAGGGGCTGATGCCCTGATTTTTGCTGGCGACGTGGTAGATTTTGATCTGGCCGGTCCTCGAGCGGTCGTATTTCTACTTGAGCAATTCCAGCGTTTGGCAGCCCACGGCATCCCCGTTTATTGGGCCTCAGGCGATTCGGATCCAGCTGATAATTGGCCAGCGAGTATCGAATTGCCTGATAACGTACATTTTTTCCCGTTTGGGCAAGTTGCTGGTAGGGAATTACGTCGTGCAGAAGAAATAGTAGCCTGCGTCCAGGGCATCAGCCGCACCCCAGGGGAGGTTCCGGATGACAGTGGCTTTTTTAGAGATGTCCAGGGCAAATTTACAGTGGGCGTCTCCTACGGCACTTCGGCTTCCCCAGGGACCGAGGGAGATCGAGTGCACTACATGGCACTAGGCGGCAAACACCAGCGGCAGACGGTGGATCAATCTCCAGGAATTGCCCACTACAGCGGCACAACACAGGGCCGTTCTCCCCAAGAAACGGGCCCTTGCGGTTGCACCCTGGTGTCGGTTGATGACTCGGGGCATGTTAAATCCACTTTTATCGCTACCGATGTGATTCGCTGGATTACTGAGACCATCGAAACCACTGCAGGTACCGACGAAGATGCGCTTCTAGCCCAAATGGAAAAACGCATCGACAAGCTTCGTACCAAGCACCATGGCAGTCCACTCCTGGTTACTTGGAGTGTCAAAGGAAGGGGCCAGGTTGTCAATCACATCCGCCAAGGCGGTATTAGTGATGAGATGGTCATTCGTCTCCGAGAAAAACATGGCCATCAGGAGCCAGGTATCTGGACGGTAGCCATCGAATGCCATGCACCCCTTGATGTTCCCCAGGAATGGGTAGACGAAGAAACAATCATGGGTGACATGCTGCGAGAGTTTCAAGCTCTCGAAGCCGACGAAAGTATTTCTTTGGACCTTGAAGATTTCTTGCCGGAGCAGTTTCGAGAGAATGCCTGGGCGGAGCTGGCCACGATTCGAGAGGAGGATCGTGCTGGCGTGCTATGGGCTGCGTCCAAAATGGCAGTGGATTTGCTCGATGGCGAAGAAGAGCTTAGTGAAAATTGAATAGAGAGTGTTTGAGTTGAAAGTCTAGGACCCATTTCAAAACTCCTTTGTTGTGCCAAGTTTCCCGAGGAATTCGACCCCTTCACCAGGTTATGAAGCTGGTTCTAGTATTTTGACGCCCCGCGTCTGTCCCATTTAGAAAGCTAGTTATGAAGATCACAGATATTCGCATTGATGGTTTCGGTGTTTGGAACGATTTGCGATTAGAGCGATTGTCGCCCAATCTGACGGCGTTCTACGGGGCAAACGAAGCAGGGAAAACCACGCTGATGCAGTTTTCTCGTGCAGTACTTTATGGCATGTCCGCCGAACGGCGGAGCCGCTATTTGCCCCCTGTCAATGGAGGCAAGCCAGGAGGAACGCTATCAATTCTCAGCGATGGCGATCAATTGCATGTGAGTCGCATTGCCGACCGTGGTCCAGACGACGTGGGTTTGGTGAGTATCAGGACAAAAGATGGGCCAGCGACAGGAGACAGAATGCTCCGCGAGGCCCTGTCCGAAATCGATGAGTCCACATTCAACAATATTTTTGCTATAGGTCTAAGTGAAATTCAGCAATTGGGCACATTGAGTGATACCAAGGCTGCCAACTGGCTCTACCGGCTTACCTCAGGGCTGGACCGAGTTAGTCTTTATGACGTGATTCAGGGGATTCGACAGACGCGTAGTGATTTGCTTTCGGCACCCAATCCGGAGAACAGCCAGCAAGAATCCAGGATTTTGCAGTTGATGAATCGTCGTGAGGTCTTGCGAGGCGAAATCAAGCAACTTGTGCAGCGCAATCGTCAATGGTCTCAACTAGAAATCAGGATTCAGGAACTTGACGAACAGGTCGCCTTGCAAGAAGAGCGTGTGCGAGAATGTGAACAGCAGTCGCGTGTTCTCGAATGTGCGGTCGGCTTGAAACCCAATTGGCGAAAACGTGCAAAGCTGTCTCTTATACACATCTCCGAGCCCACGAGACGGACTCCTATC
>CAWWCC010000255.1:0-4232 GCA_963935315.1 uncultured Planctomycetaceae bacterium
TAAAGACTTAAGCTATAAATCTAAGCTATAAATCTAAGCTATAAATCTAAGCTATGGTACCTGCGGCCGGATAGAATTGGCCATTTGATTTTTGCGGCCTGAGATCTTTCCTGCTCGACAGCGTATGCCCTCGACAGCGCATGCCTGAGTTCCACGTGACTTGCATACTACCCACTGGCCGGAGATAGACCAAGGAAGATCGACGTGAGTGGCAAGGATTATATTATTGATCCCGCAAGCATCGACTTTTCACAACAGGTCGCAGATATTGAAGCCATCCAGCGCTACAACCAACAGCGCGGTGCGATGCATCAACTTACAGCGATCGTTTATGATGATTCGGCGACAGGCATCTGTATAGGCTACCGTGATGTCTCACAGGACGAGTTTTGGCACTCTGGTCACATGCCGGGAATGCCCTTGATGCCGGGTGTTATCATGTGCGAAGCCGCTGCACAGGTTTGCTCTTTTCATTCGGGCAAACACGATTTACTAGGCTGTGAAGTCATGGGGTTTGGAGGACTCGACAATGTGCGATTCCGTGGCGTCGTAGTACCAGGCCAACGGCTGACCATCGTCTGCCAGGTCATCAATGTTCGTCGAGGCAAGATGATCAGTAGCCGTTTTCAGGGATTTGTTGACGAATCAATCGCCTGTGAAGGAGAAATCCGTGGCGTGCCATTGCCAATCGATCAATTGAAACAAAATACACCAACACCTTAACCCACCGCTATTACAACCTTTCTGCCACAACCTTCCCTGCCACCCGTCCCTACTACAGCATTCGCAGAATCTACACCAAATGGGTCGTCGCGCTTTACGAAAAATTGATCCTAAACTCGAACTGTCATCGCATTTCTTTGCGGTTGATGAATTGCCCACTCCCTGGTCAACAGAGCGGCTTTTTTCCGAAAACGCACCGTTGCATATTGAAATCGGGAGCGGTAAGGGCCTCTTTCTACAAAACGCCGCAATGCAAAACACGCATCAAAATTTTCTGGGAATTGAGGTTTCATTCAAATATGCCCGATTCACGGCAGCACGTCTTGCCAAACGCAAATTAAACAATGCCATCGCTGTCCATGGAGACGGACTCCGCTTGATGCATGAGATTATTCCCGCAGATTCTCTCGCAGCAGTTCACGTTTATTTTCCTGACCCATGGTGGAAAAAAAGACACCATCGACGTCGAGTGCTCAATGAGGCTTTTCTAGCCGATGTTGTTCGCACACTTCAAACTGGAGGCCGTTTGCATTTTTGGACCGATGTCAAAGAGTACTACGATACTACGCTTCAACTCATCTCCTCGGTAACAACTCTCAGTGGCCCTGCCAATGTGCCCGAACGATCGGCAGAACACGATCTCGACTACCTCACACACTTCGAGCGTCGAACACGTATGAACGAAGAACCCGTTTATCGGGCGGAGTTTACCAAGGAATAAAAAGGGGGAGGCCGGCTCTGTAGAAACCCTGGCCTAGGTGCTAATTACGGAGACAGTGAGATCACTGAGGCAAATGATGCCCGCTATTCTTTCAATAAGAAAATTTCTCCGTGCTACGAACGCTCTTAGTCTTTGACTTCCGATGGTGCGCAAATTTTCCTCGCTAAATCCCCCTCCCTTTCAGGGAGGCCCCAATACAATAGATACAGGGGGGAGGGTTTTGAAATCCTGTACCCGGATCAGCCCCTCCCCAAGCATGGGGGGGGGATTTTGGTTGCGGCCTTTGGCCGCGCTGGACCCTTGTGGTTTCATTAGAAGGAAAGAGTTTTTTACAGAGCCGGAACGACCTGGTCAGTCTCCACAGATCCTTTACCGAATCCAGCTGGGTGCCATTTGCGGGCTAGCTCGTCACAGTTTCGTAGGTCCGCTGGGTTCCCTCGTCACGGCTTGATTTGAAATTATTCAATGCAATGTCGTAGAGTGCCTGGCCGGCAGGGGTTGGATAGCTGCCTGTAATGCATGCTTGGCAAATTTGTTCCGCTGGTTTTTCGACAGCACGAGCTATCGCTTCGACAGGCAAATAGCGAACCGAATCGGATCCTAATTCCTGTGCCATGGATTGAAATAGATCGTCCTTTGCCTCTGCCGACAGGTTGAATTGTGGTGCAAACAGTTCACCAATCGTCGACATATCGATACCATAAAAACATGGTGCCACGATGGGTGGGCATGCAACACGGACATGAATTTCCTGGGCTTTGCCGACTTTTCGTATTTTATCCAACAGGACGCGCATCGTCGTAGAACGCACTATCGAATCCTCAACCAACAAGACACGCTTACCCGCCAGCACTTCAGGCAGGGGTGTGTATTTGGCAGCAGCCTTTGCCTGACGGTCACTGCCCCCTTCAATAAATGTGCGTCCTGAATAGCGGTTGCGAATCAGCCCTTCCACGCAGGGAACTCCCAATTGATAGGCCATTGCATCCGCCGCCGCTTTGCTCGTATCAGGCACTGGAACAATGATTGTATTTTCATCTCTCGGTACATCTTCCAGCAGAGCCAGCTCCTCACCCAAAGCTTTTCGAGACAGATAGACACTTTGCCCATCAAGTGAACTGGCCACGTTTGAGAAATAGATCCATTCAAAGAAACAATGGGCACGTCGAGGATTGTCACTAAATCGCTCAATACTTATTTTGCCTTCCGAGATCGTAATCGCTTCTCCTGCCTCAAGCGAACGTATCAAATCGGACGAAAAGCCAAGATTTGTCAAAGCGACACTCTCACTTGCTGCAGCAAATAAGGGGCCCTCAATGGCGTAACTCATCGGTTTCACGCCTAACGGATCTCGTGCCACCAGCATTTCACCCTGGGCATTTATCATTGCAATCGTATAGGCGCCGTCAAAACGGGTAGCCAGATGGCGCATCACGTCAATCAATGGCAATCGACGATCACCCGACAACTCACGGCTGATCTCATGCATGATGATTTCGGTATCGTTGGACCGAGCCAGATGGTGGTCATCTTCGTCCAGAAGTTTGTTACGCAGTTGGCTGTAGTTGGCTAGTTGGCCATTGAAGGCAAAACTAAACCATTTGTGTTTTTGGAGATGATGTCTCTCAAAGGGCTGTGCATAGCTGCAATCATCGGCTCCACAAGTCGCATAGCGAACATGACCGATCGCCGCATTCCCTGCATATTCCTTCATGAGACTCTCAGCTTTACCACGGTGATTCAGCCGAAAAGCCTGATTGACTGTCCCTAGCTTACGATGTGTATCCAGTAGTTGCTGTCGAGTGGGATTGAAACTAGTCATCCCGGCAGATAGCTGCCCTCGATTTTGGATATCCAGCAGCATCCTAGGCAAGAGACGTGAAATCTCTTCTGGCCCCTGCGGTGGGCAAAGCGGGCTGGTTTCTGTGCCGGACAGATGGTAAATGGCCGCTACGCCGCACTCGTGATGTAGTTCGCTCATAAATGAGGTAGGTGAATTACGAAAGGGTTGAAGGACAAGAATTCGAGACGCCCAGACAGCATCACGGGTCACCAACGAGCTTTATCCTGGGCATTTGCATGAACCCCGATTGTACGTTGCCACCGGCTTTCGCTCAACCGGACAGTAAAAATCATACTCGGTCCACCGCATGTGCTTTGAGATCTTCTAAATCAGCAAATTCAAGTGTTGAAATATGAGTTGCTTCAAGGACTACCGGGGGTGCAACGCCTGCTTCCAGTGCTTGTTGCCAGCGCTGGGCACAGAGACACCACTGATCTCCGGACTTCAAACCCGGAAAATCATACATGGGTAGCGGGGTACTCAGGTCATTGCCCACCTCTTGTGAAAATTCCAGAAACTCTGTTGTGGCCCGAATACACACAGTGTGGATCCCCAAGTCATCGCGTCCCGTTCGACAGCAGCCGTCACGGTAAAAACCTGTCAGAGGCGAATTGGAACATGTTTTTAGATTTTCACCGAGGACATTTTTGGGGGTACGCATTGGATTGCCATGTTGGTTCAAGGTTTGTAAGGATCGGTGGTGTCTAAAAAGAAGACACCTGGGGGTTGGTTCCTGCTATGAAGATCATGGATAAAACTAGGCCGTCTTTCTAGTGCCGGTATCCAAATCCCTCATTTTCTCGCGAGAGATGCTTGCCGCATACTGCGAACTGAAGGATACTCGACGTCCGATAGAAAATGTACCTCTCCGTCTTTTTTTACAATGACCTGGTAGCCAATGGGCCCTCTACGAAAACTACTCTTTCCGCTCGAAGCGTTGGTCTA
>CAWWCC010000256.1:0-4220 GCA_963935315.1 uncultured Planctomycetaceae bacterium
GGTGGCCTGCGTACTGACCAGGCCAAACCTATGAAAGAGCTCGAAAAAGCAAATGCTCGACTGAAGAAACTTGTAGCAGATCAGGCTTTGGACAATGCCACTCTGAAAGAAGCCGCCTCGGGAAACTTCTGAGCCCGACCCGCAGGCGCGCAGCAGTCCAGCATGTGCGTACTAGGGCCAAATCGTGTCAGCGAGCGATGGAGAAGGCATTACAACACAGTTCGTCCACACAGCTGCTTAGGGTATCGGCCCCCAGCACCAGAATCGAACCAGCCCAAAGGAGAGTAAAACCGTAACTTAAAAAATGGGTTTCACCCGTGTGGTCGGGGCAGTTTCGTTAGAGGACGATTTATATAGCCCGGCTAGCTCTTTGAGCTAGTCGGGCTTATTTCATTTTTTGAGATGGACCCGCCTGCATCAACGCGAAACGGTAAATCCATTTGCTGGCTGGAAAAGAGACCCCTGACAAAGCTATTCCGCCAGATCTAAAATCTCTCGCAACCACCGTCCCGTATGACTGGTCTCGCAGCGAGCAATTTCTTCAGGGGTTCCTGCAGCCACAATTTTGCCTCCGCCGATCCCGCCCTCGGGGCCCAAATCGATTACCCAATCGGCCGTCTTAATGACATCAAGATTGTGCTCAATCACAAGCACCGTGTGGCCTAAATCGACCAGTTTCTGAAGCACTCCCAAAAGTCGACCAATATCGTCCACATGAAGTCCGGTCGTGGGTTCGTCCAGGATATACAGAGTCTTGCCGAGGGCGGGGCGACCTAATTCGGCCGCCAATTTGATGCGCTGCGCTTCTCCGCCTGAAAGTGTTGTTGATCGTTGGCCCACCGATAAATAGCCCAGCCCTACGTCGACCAGACTGTTCAACATCTGGCAGATTGGCGGATGGTTTTCAAAAAAGTCCGCTGCTTCATCAATACTCATTCCCAGGACGTCCGCAATAGACTTTTCACGATAGCGTACCGCCAGAGTCTGCCGATTAAATTGTTTGCCATGGCAAAGTGGACAGCTGATAAACAGGTCTGGTAGAAAACGCATTTCAATGCGTTGCACACCTTGGCCCTGGCATTCTTCACAGCGACCACCCTTGGTATTGAAACTGAACCGACCCAATTTATAGCCCAACTGCTTGGCATGTTTCGTTCCGGCAAACACCCGACGTATTTCGTCGAAAATACCCGTATAGGTAGCTGGGTTACTGCGTGGAGTGCGGCCGATGGGCGATTGATTCACATGAATCAGGCGATCTAATTTGCTGGCCCCTCGGAGAGTACGATAAGCTCCCGGCCGCGCAGTTGCTCCATTTAGTTTTTTGGCCAAAGCTCGGGCCAGGGTATCTACGACCAGCGAACTTTTGCCCGACCCGCTCACACCGGTTACGCAGGTAAAAGTTCCCAGAGGAAATCCTGCTTCAACATTTTGCAAGTTATTGACGGTCGCCCCTTCGAGCTTCAACATGCGCGTTTTGGCAACGCGGCGACGGCTTTTGGGTATTTCAATCTGCCGCTGGCCCGAAAGATAGCTGCCTGTAATCGAGTTGTTATCTTTGGCGACCTGGCCTGGCGATCCTTGAGAGACGATCTGGCCACCTCGATCTCCTGCACCGGGGCCAATGTCAATGAGCCAGTCTGCGGCATGCATCAACGCTTCGTCGTGCTCGACAACCAACACCGTATTGCCTTGCCGTTGCAAGTCACGTAAGGATTCGATAAGCCGCGCATTATCTCTGGGATGCAAACCTATGGAGGGTTCGTCAAGGATGTACAAAACGCCTACCAATCCAGAACCGATTCCCGTGGCCAGTCGCACCCGTTGCATCTCGCCACCACTGAGTGTATCTGCCGATCGATCCAGTGAGAGATAATTCACTCCTACCTGGCACAAAAAACGCAGCCGTTTGACTATTTCGGCGACAAGCGGTTCGCCAACTGCCTGCAGGCTGGGATCCAACTCCAGCGAATTGAAAAACTCAAGCGACTTGTCGATAGGCAGGGCTGTGATTTGGTGGATTGCCAAGCCACCTAATCGGCACGCTCGTGCTTCCGGTTGCAAACGTGAGCCTCCACAGTCGACACAGGGTACCAACGAACGAAACTCATCCAGTCGCTCTCGTAGTGTGTCTCGCTTGGCCTTCGCATAGTCCATTTCGAGATGGGTAATCACCCCCAGATACTTGCCATCGCCCTCCAAAAGCTGTTGCCTGATGTCATGGGGCCATTTGCTAACGGGTGTTTCCTGATCCACTTTGGCATGTGTGAGAAAACCTTCGAGACGTTTAACATGCTTGCTGCGAGCGGCATTTGAGGCGCTACGCCAAGGGGCGATTGCCCCCTCCGATAACGAAAGACTGGTGTCTGGCAAAACCAGTTCAGGGTCGAAACCTTCACGAGCTGCCAGCCCATCACAAGTACGGCAGGCACCATATGGGCTGTTGAAGCTAAAGGTTCGCGGCTCCAATTCTGCCAGATTACGCTTGCAGTCTGGACACGCATACAGAGTGCTATAAACTCGCTCACGCCACTCCGCGTGAACGGCCCCATTTTGTCCTTTGCCATTCAACTTGTCCGCTGGTGTAAGATAGCTGATTCGGATTGCTCCTTGGCCATGTTTGAGAGCCAGTCGAACAGACTCGGCCAGGCGGTTCTCTAAAGCCTCGCGAATCACCACACGATCGATGACTGCTTCAATGTCGTGCCGGGCAGAAGCCTTAATCTCGGGAGCATGCTCCACTTCATAAGTCTCGCCATCGATTCGCACTCGCACGAATCCTTCGCTACGGATGCGCTGCATCACTTCTTGGTGCTTCCCTTTGCGCCCACGTACCAAGGGAGCCAGGATGACTACTTTTGTTCCCATAGGTAGCACACCGATCGACTCTTGAATTTCAGCCGGTGTTTGCTGGACAATTGGCGTTCCGCAGTCGGGACAAGAAATATCTCCCACCCGGGCCATCAAGACGCGTAAAAAATCATAGATCTCGGTGACCGTAGCAACCGTGCTACGTGGGTTATTGCTTCCCGGATTCTGGTCGATAGCGATTGTCGGCTGCAAGCCTTCGATCAGGTCGACATCAGGCCGCTGTAAGGAATTAAAAAACTGGCGTACATAGACAGACAAACTCTCGATGTACTGCCGTTGTCCCTCGGCAAGCAAAGTATCAAAAGCAAGGGAACTCTTGCCAGAGCCGCTCAAACCTGTAATGACAACCAGTTGTTCGCGAGGGATATCCAGATCGACGTTTTTCAAATTATGCGTACGGGCGCCTCGTACCTGAATCACACCCTCTGCAGGTGCGTAAGCGACCCCATTTGGCTCAGGGGGGGCTGACGATGCTGAACCACTGTTGCGACTCATAAAGAGAAAAATCTGGTCCGTGCGCGCTTATGCCAAGAAGACTCAGATTGGCAATATCCTGGTAGCGATGACGTAAAGGGACAAAACCGTTCAGGCTACCACCGAGCCCCTGCAATGGCAACACATGGGCCATTTTGCTGGGGGCACCAGCAAAATGTGATTGGCGAATACCCTGGGACCGACGGATGGGGGGGTTCGAGCCCCAGATTGGCTTCCGATGGATTGGGGTGCATTCTGGCAACTGGCCCCCGGTTGCTAGGCTACTTAGAGCCGATTATGATGGAATGTTTCCCTTTTCCCCGGAGTCGGCCACTATGCGACATGTTCTTTCTGCTTTGGTGCAGAACGTTCCCGGCGTGCTAGCCCACGTCGCGGGTATGTTTGCATCACGCGGTTACAATATTGACAGCCTTGCCGTTGGCGAGACCGAAGAACCTCATTTGTCTCGAATGACTTTTGTTGTAGTCGGTGACGACGCGGTCTTGGATCAGGTACGTAAGCAGTTAGAGAAAATTGTCACCGTAGTACGTGTCGACGACATCAGCTCTCAAGAGTATGTTGAGCGGGATGTGATGCTGTTGAAAGTCAAGTGCGATCAGCAAGTTTCTGAGATCCGCGAGCTTTGTCAAATCTTTCGAGGTAAAGTAGTCGATGTTTCTACCAACCAGGTAATTGTCGAAATATCTGGTCCAGAAAAAAAAGTCCAGGCTTTTATCGAGCTTATGAGACCGTTCGGCATCATAGAACTAGTTCGCACTGGTCGGATTGCCATGGTCCGCGGCACTCAGCATGTTCATGAGTCTAGCTCCATTCGCGCCGTTGCCGATGAGCCCGCTATAACTCCCTCTGAATAG
>CAWWCC010000257.1:0-4212 GCA_963935315.1 uncultured Planctomycetaceae bacterium
TGTTAGTTTTATTCCCAAAAGCAATTGAGCTGCGACTCATTTTTTTCATCTTTTTTACATCCTCATCCTCTCCAGAAAAGTAACTTACCATGCTGGGCGCTTCACTCGACGAAAACAATTACCTGACCCGTTTGAATGAAGAAATCGGCCGAGTCGATAGCCAGGCGATGACGCACTGGGCCGACCTCATTTATGAAGCATGGCAACAGGAAAAATGGGTGTTCCTCTTTGGCAACGGTGGATCGGGCACAACGGCTAGCCATATGGCAGAAGATCTGGGCAAGAGCACTCTCGATGAAGCCGATCTGAAAGACGAGTCCAAAAAACGCCTGAAAGTACTCAGCCTTACCGATAACGCTGGCTGGCTGATGGCTGTGGGCAATGATCTTGCCTACGATCAGATCTTTGTCCAACAGTTGATGAATTACGGTTCTCGTGGTGATGTGGTGATTGCTATCAGCGGATCGGGGAACAGCCCGAATGTGCTCCAGGCCGTCGATTGGGCCAATCGGCATGACTTGAAAACGTTTGGACTGACCGGCTATAGCGGAGGGAAGTTAAAAGCGATGCAACAGGACGGTTTGCACGTTGCCCTGGACGATATGGGAATGGTCGAAAGTATTCACTTGTGTTTGTTCCATTGGGTCCTCAATGATGTTTTTGCACGCATCAATTCTGTAGGGCGCTACGCTTAAGTCGCCCAACTTACATCCACTGTTTGACCGGTCGCCATTTCTATGAACCAACCTCTCCTGCTCGGTATTGAAATCGGCGGCACAAAGTTACAAGCAGCCTTAGGTGACTCTCGCGGAAGAATCGCTCACCTATTGCAAACCTCTGCCAACCCGGAAGGCGGCGCCACCGCCATTATCAACCAGCTGGAAGAGATGATTGAAAAATTGCTGAAGTCCCGTGAGGACCCGCCGGCTGGCTCGGGCATTGGATTTGGCGGACCCATCAATGCACTTCAGGGGACTGTGACCAAGAGCAATCATGTTGCGGGTTGGGATAACTTCCCACTTAAAAAATGGGCCGAGACAACTTTCGGTATCCCTTGCATGATTGGCAATGATACGGACGTCGCCGCCTTGGCTGAGGCGCGTGTTGCATCGCGCAAAGACGATCATTGTGTGTTCTATACAAATATTGGCAGTGGAATTGGTGGCGGCCTGGTTTTCGACGGAAAGCTTTACGAGCGATCAGGCGGAGCCATGGAAGTGGGGCACACCCGAGTGTATTCCTCCAGGCAACAACGTCATGGAATCCTGGAAGACTTCTGCTCGGGTTGGTCACTCAACGCGTGTGCCCGGGACGCTGCCAGACAAGACACGAACTCCGCTCTTTGGCAAAAGGCCGAGAAGGTCGAGGATATCGATGCCCGCCATTTATTCGCAGCCTGGCAAGCTGGGGATATTAGGGCTACCGAAGTTGTTGACGACTTTCTCGACTGCTATGCGCGCGCCATGTCGAATATCATTGCCGTGTTGAATCCGGACGTCATCGTAATCGGCGGGGGATTGTCTCGTGTTGGGCAGCCATTGTTGAATGCGATCCGCGAGCGCATCAGGCCGCTCGTTTATGCCCCCTTCAAAGACTCCACCCGAATTGAATTGACGCATTATGGTGATGAAGTAGTTCCTGTGGGCGCTATCCTGCTGGCTGCCGAGAATCTCGAACACCGGTAATCAACAAAAAAAGACAACGGCATCCAAGTCTCTGTCTCGGTCATCGCACAACTGGTACACAGGAACTAGCGTCGTTAAAATGAGCCAACAAAAGCTCAAATCAACAAAGCGGGGCTTCTGCAAAGCCACAAGTTTCTCACATGCTGAGTTTCCCACATGTGGGGCAATACAAAAGAATGGCACAAATGTATGGGCTGCACTCCCTCGCAATGGCAAACCGTGTTGTCTGTCTCTCAGTGAGAATTCATTATTGAATTAGCATTGTGTTTTAAGGGGTGTGGTAAGACGAGTGACAATTTGTATTATTGGGCCCCATTTCGTTTATTGATTCATGTAGGCTGTCGAGTCCAGGTGATGAAATTGTATTTTTCACAGCATTTCCATTTATTCCTACTATTGTCCCTGGGGATCGGGACAAACGTCAGTGCCGCACAGGATATTGAACGCGGTGTTTCACGTAGACTCGCCTCACAGCGCAAGGCAACGCTCTCGGAAATTGAATACGATGTGTCTCTGGAACTCCAAAAAACCAAGCCCATTAGAGCTTCGATTGAAGTTCGCTTTCAACTCGACAACACGGCCAGTCCACTTGTACTGGACTTCAACGCACCAGAAGCAAACATCCAACAAATCCAACTAAATCAAACGGCGATTCAACCGGAAATCAAAAATGGTCACATCATCATCCCGCAAGCACAGCTACAATCCGGCAAACAAGCTCTCCACATTGACTTCATTGCCGGGAACCTTTCGCTCAATCGCAATGAGGAGTTTCTCTACACTCTGTTGGTGCCAGACCGAGCTTCTACGGTCTTCCCCTGCTTTGACCAGCCTGACTTGAAGGCCAAATTTCGGTTGCAGCTCGATCTGCCAACAGGCTGGGTCGCTTCAGCCAATGGGGCGCTGCTGGCAAAAGAAACCATTGGCAAGCGGACTCGTGTCCAATATCAGCAAACCAAACCGATCAGCACTTACTTGTTTGCCTTTGCGGCAGGCAATTTCCAAACGGTTACCCGCAAATTGGGTGGCCGAACGATGACCATGTACCATCGCGAAACCGACCAGGAGAAAGTCGAGAGGAACCTGAATGATATTTTCATGATCCACACTCTGGCCCTGGACTGGATGGAAGACTACACCAAGATTGACTATCCATTCGAAAAGTTTGACTTTGTGCTGATACCGTCCTTTCAGTATGGAGGAATGGAACACATTGGTAACATCTTTTACAAAGCAGACAAACTATTGCTGGAAAAATCTGCCACCCTGGATCAGAAACTGAGCCGTGCCAGCTTGATTGCTCACGAGACCTCCCACATGTGGTTTGGCAACCTTGTTACGATGGAATGGTTTGATGACGTATGGTTAAAAGAAGTCTTCGCGAATTTCATGGCGGCCAAAATTGTCCATCCCAGATTTCCAATGATTAACCATGACCTCGGGTTCATGCTCAAACATCATCCACAAGCCTATGGCGAAGACCGAAGCCGTGGCACCTACCCGATCCAGCAGAAACTCGACAACTTGAAAAATGCTGGCACGCTCTACGGTGGCATCATCTACAAGAAAGCTCCGATTGTCATGCGGCAATTGGAAACGATGATTGGACGAGCGGAATTGCAAAAAGGATTGCAGGAATACCTGGCAAAATTCAGCTATGGTAACGCGGTGTGGGACGACTTGATCGACATCCTCGACAAGAGATCGGACGTCAACTTGAAGCAGTGGAGTACTGTCTGGGTTAAGGAAGCCGGGACACCCGAAATTGACAGCCGTATGCAAGACCAATTGCTGGCGATCAAGCAGACACGTGCAACGAAAAAAGAAAAGTTCTGGGCACAGCAAATCGACATCAAAGTTGTTGCGGATGGCAAAACGACTTTTCAGGTTCGTGCCATGATAGACGGCGAAACGACGGAGATTCCCGTTCCTGTTAAACGGGAGGATTATGATTTCTATCTGGCCAATGGTTCCGAACTGGGGTACGGCTACTTTCGGCTGGACAACAAGAGCAAAGCTTACTTGTTGGACCACATAACGTCAGTCGAAAACGATGTGATACGAGGTGCCGCCTGGCTGGCGTTGTATGAATCGCTCATCCGGGGACAAGGCGATGGCATTTCGGCAACACGGTTTTTAAATACGCTCAAAGCCGGTTTAGACACAGAACAAGAACCTCTCAATCGGCAAAATATCCTCCGCCAACTGAGCACCGTGTTCTGGAAATTTCTTACGCCAGCTCAGCGAATGCAATATGCACCCTCCGTTGAAGCCGCCTTGTGGAAATGGATTGATTCCGAAACGGACACACCCAACGGCCCGACCTTGGATGCGAAATCCGCCTATTACAAATCTTTGGTGAAAATTGCATCTACGGCCGACAGTATCCAACGTCTCTACACGATTTGGGAGACGGAGTCGGACGTTAATGGTTTGCCACTGGCCGAAACGGATTTTATGACGCTTGCCTACGAGCTTGCAACTGTCTCTTATACACATCTGACGCTGCCGACGATACTCCTTGTGT
>CAWWCC010000258.1:0-4205 GCA_963935315.1 uncultured Planctomycetaceae bacterium
GCCACCCCCCGATGTCTATATGTGACTGGTACCTCCCCGTGCACCAGGATGAGGTTGCGCAGGAGTTGGCGATGTTGCTTCCGGAGTTGAGTGCCGATATGGCGGCGGATATGGCGGCGGATTCGGCGGCGAATTTGGTGGGGGTGGACGTATGGGAGCCGGAAGTGGGACGACTTTGAATACGGCTTACAATTGGGATCAAGAAACATCGCACGTGTTGCTGCGTTTCTTTGATCATTCTGTGAAGCCCGGGCACCGGTATCGTTATCGTGTACGTCTGATCCTGAAAGATGTTAATAAAAGTGTTTCAGAAAAACATCTCGACAAAACGGTGACGGAGCGTCTTGGCCGTGATGGCAAGCCTTACCGCCTGACAGACTGGAGCAAGCCGAGTGGAATTGCCAGTGTTCCACTACCTGCACGAGTTTATTTGATGGGTGCCAAACCGGCAAAAGAGTCGGATTTCACCGATGAGGCCGAATTGGAATTGCTCGTGAATGCACTTAATAGTGAGTTTGCTGCAGAGATTGCAGTGGACCATGAATTTGTTCGTGGTAGTGTCATTAATCTGAATGAGAAAGTGAAGGTCATTTGGTCAAACGATTATGATCCGGAAGAGAATTCGGATGAATTTACGATGCGAACGGGCATTACGGTTTTAGATTTTTCGGGTGGAGGGAAACTGCATAGTAAGAATAAGGATTTACTTACGCCTGCAAGGGCCTTATTGATGGATCCAGGGGGCAAGTTATTTGTTCAGTCCGAAATAGATGACGAAGAAGGAATCCTAAAATACAATACGGCTCTAGAGCAGGATACTCGCAATGGGCGTGGTGGAGCCTTTGATGTCCCAGGCGGTTTCGGTGGAGAAGGATTCGGCGGTATTGGCGAGGATTTTTAATTCGTTAAAAAGATTTTTTCCTGCGCGGCTGGAGCCTTGCCCTCCTAGTTTCTGGATAGATTCTAACACCAAATTGGGCCTCGGGCCTCCCTGCAGAATATCTCTCTGGTAGCCTGGCATAATTCTTGCGGAACTTTATGTGAGAAGTTGGCCAGTACGTGCTAATACCCCTGTCATCACAGGTGGGGCTTAAATGGGTGCCAGCACCCATTCTACAAGCTTGGGCCTCCTCTCCTCCTCCTTGAACTTCTCTCCATGGTAGCCTGCAGGCCTAATTCCTGCGGAACTTTGTGTGAGGATTTTGCTATTACGTGCTAACACCCTGTCATCAGAGGTGGAGCCTAAATGTGAAGATCGGGTGAAATTTATAGGTAAGTGAGCTGCCCGGCCCAGGATCGTCCTGCTAGCATCTTCGCCAGATTGGTCGCGTCAACCTACGATGAGAGCGCCTCTTAGGCGAGCAGTAAAGCACGCCTGAAAAGATTAATGTATCTATAAACACAGTATGTTTATGACTGCTATTGACGCTCTTTGGGTGGGGTAGTATTTAACCCCATCTACTTGCTGGTGGGAGAATTCTTCCACGGACAAGAATCACTGCAGAAATATACAAAACCGGATCTTTTTTATTGCGACGTATCAAGTCAGCAGAGCTTTTTTATGCATAAAAATATTCATGACTTCTGCTCGAGTTACACCTGGGCGCCACCTTCTCAGAAGTTCTGTTGTGGGTTTGTAAGGAGAATACAATTAATGAGTTGTCATTCGGCGATCTCACGCCACTCCTGCCAAATCATGGTCGTTGTATGTGCTGTGTTGCTGCTCTTTGTTGCTTCCTCTGCATACAGTCAGGATACAAAAACTGCTGAAGTCGTCACAAAAACAACAAATGTTGCAAAGACAGCTCCCTTAAGCTACGAGCAAGTGAAACAACTGTTGCTCAAAGCTCGGACTGCAATGAAGGCGGGTAAATTCAAAGAAGCGGAACAAATTCTAGTTCTCGCTGAGAGTGCCAAATTGCGTTATCCCGTATTGCACTTTGGAGACACCCCAACTCGGCTGCGCCGCGACTTACAAAAGGCGGGCAAGCTCCAAGGTGCAGAAATAACAGTTTCCCCAACTGAGCAAGCAACTACTGAAGCTACTAAGAATCCATTCTTGAAAGCACTTCGAAAAACGAATGTGGCCAAGGATGACAGCAAACAAAAAATACAACAGCAAGAAACTACTCCAAATAATGTTTCCCTTCAATCATTGTCGGAAATTGCTTCTGTACCAGGCGAGACACAACATCGCAATGATGCCAAAGCAGTCCATTTGAGGGCGAGTGGGCAGTTGGCTGACTACCAGGCGGCACTAAGCCAGCCAACTTCGCTTAGCAAACGACAAGGTGTCAGGCCAGCATCTGGAAGCGAAGAGGTTGCCCCAGTTGCTGTAGATTTGACATTGCCAAGTCTCAACGAGGCAAATGCCAGCCCACTGCAATTTGCGCAAACACCTGAGCGGGAATCTTCGCCGGACCAGGGTCTGCTACCGCAACCTGACAGTCCCTTTGAGTTGTTGCAAAAGGGCGAGAAGGCATTGCGTAGTGGTGATCGAACCCAGGCATTACAACTCTTTCGAGAGGCCTATGTAGATCGCAATTTATTAGATCCCCATAGTCGAGAACAACTGCAGGATCATTTGCAGATGCTCTCAGGCCGGACAAGTACAGGTTCAGGCGGCAACGCCAAGGATTCACTCCTGAATGCTGCAACTTCAGAACAAACGGTTCTGGCTCGTCAACTTTCGGCAGAAATTGGCAAACGTCAGTCAGAAGCATCCCAGCTACGTAAAAGCGATCCGCATAAATCGCTGAAAATATTGCGCGAAACACAGCAGCAGATCGAAGATTCGACTCTTGGGCAAGGGATGAAGACTCAACTGCAGAGGCGTGTTGAACTGGGTATCATTGAGACCGAAAAATACATCAAAGATCATCAGGCTGAGTTGGAATTGGATGCAGCTAACAAGAGTGTATTAGAAGAGATCGATCGAGAAAGACAAGTGAAGCTGCAAGTTCAGCAGCGACTTGCAGATCTGGTGGAAGAGTACAACGTTTTGCGCAACGAGCAGCGTTATGCAGAGATGGAAATTGTTGCCCAGAGAGCTGTTGATATGGCTCCCAATGATTTACTTGCTCAGCAACTGAAGCAAAACGCTAAATTTCTCAGACGTACTATGCTCAATCGAGAAATTGAGGAACTCACCGAAGGTGGTGTGGTGGATGTTCTCACCGATGCTCGTAAAACGGCAGGCGATGCTCTAGTGGACTCGACCAAGCCCATGACATTTCCCAAAAAGTGGGATGATCTAGTCCAGAATCGCCGGGAATCTGGATCGCGGAGTTCCCGGCAGACAGAACACGAATTGGATATCCAACGTAAACTGCGTACCCAGGTATTGCCCCGTTATACGGATATGCC
This sequence comes from uncultured Planctomycetaceae bacterium, assembly GCA_963935315.1. Lineage (GTDB taxonomy): Bacteria > Planctomycetota > Planctomycetia > Pirellulales > Lacipirellulaceae > Bythopirellula. The sequence continues at coordinate 3,367 of CAWWCC010000258.1, forward strand.
TTTGAGTGAAGTAATCGATTCACTAGCTGAGCTTTCAGGAATTAATATCTACCTGGATCCACGAGGGCTTAGTCAGGAAGGAATTCGCAGTGACATCCATGTGTCACTGAGCCTACCACAAGAGATTTCTTTAGAAAGTGCCTTAACACTTATACTTGAAAGACTACATCTGACTTACGTCATTAAAAACGAAGTTCTCAAAGTAACCAGTGAACAAATTCGCGATGGTGAACTGATTACAGTCTCCTACAACGTTGCTGACCTTGTGGTACCCATTCCGAACTTTGTACCGAGTTCCAGTATGGGCTTGCCCGGCCTGTTGGAGGAAGCTTATCAGGCATTGCCTTTAGGTGTAGGAGCGCATAGCAATCATGGTCCTGCCGTTGTGATGGCAGGCAATCAGCCTCCACAACCAGGTGGTCCCATAGGACCGAATATCATGCCACAGCAATTTGGCGGTGGTGCTGCGGGCGGAAATGCAACGCCTCCGATCGGCATGATGCCAGGAAGTCCTGGTGGTGCGGCCCAAGCGGATTTTGATTCATTGATAGACCTCATTGTTGGAACAATTGATCGTGACAGCTGGATGGAGAATGGTACGGGTGAAGGCGAAATCCAACCCTTTCCCACAAATCTCAGTTTGGTAATCAGTCAGACTCAAACTGTGCATGAACAAATAGCGGACTTGCTAGAACAACTACGACGTCTTCAGGATTTGCAGGTTACTATTGAGGTGCGGTTCATACGACTAACGGATAAATTCTTCGAACGAATCGGCATCGATTTTGATTTTAATATTGAAGATGGAATTCCTTTAGGTGGACCCAATGATCCCAATG
>CAWWCC010000259.1:0-4199 GCA_963935315.1 uncultured Planctomycetaceae bacterium
CAAGGAGTATCGTCGGCAGCGTCAGATGTGTATAAGAGACAGCAACCACGCCAATCACCAGGGAAAATGCAAAGCCGTGGATGCCATCACCACCCAGAACATAAAGTAAAATCACAGACAACAGCGTCGTCAGCGAAGTCAGTAACGTTCGAGCCAACGTCTGATTGATGCTCGTGTTGATAATATCTCGCGTTAGATTTGGGCTCTTCCCTTTGACTTCACGGATACGGTCAAAAACAACAATCGTATCATTGAGTGAATAACCGATGATCGTCAAAAAGGCAGCCACAATAGGCAAACTGATTTGGAATTTTTCGATCAACAGCGCATTGGACAGGCCCGGGATGCTATTCACCACGTAGGCGCTCAAGGCAATCATACCCAGCGTGACCAACACGTCATGTACGAGAGCGACAACCGCGGCCAGACCGTAAACCACTCGTTGGAATCGGAACCAAATATAGGCCACAATACCCAACAAGCTAATCACGATGGCAGCAATCGCCTTGGTTTTCATGTCACCAGCCACACGTCCACCAATCTTGTTTGCCAGTGGAAATACAGGCTGATTGCTGGCCGCCATCTCCAGATGAGAAAAGACCTCACGCGCCTGGTCTTCTGCAAGTGCTAACTTGACCTGCCATTGAGGCAATCGAAGAGCGCTGCCGTAAACGTAATCCGGATGCGATACCTCTTGTGCCACATCGCCATGATTTGTTGCCTCCAATGCATCTTGTACCAATTGAACAACCGCATCGTATCCAATCAGAACCTTTTTCTTTTTTTCTACACTTCCTATCTGAAATTTAACTTGCGCCGAAGTACCGCCGACAAAAGGATCGGCATAATTTGTTGAAGAACTTTCTTCATTCTCCATCTCTTCCGCAAGTGCATTACTACCCGCTTCTTCTTCAACGGATTCCTCCGAAACGGCATCTTCTGCCGACCCTGTATTCGTTCCAGAATCCTCTGACACTGCGTCTTGGGACTCAGTGTCTTGGGATTCAGCGTCTTCCTGGAAATTCACAAGTGTCACTTGTGCTTTCTGGTCGCGTTGGTCGGGTGTTGCAGATAATAAAGCTTCCACCCGGGGTCCGGGGGTCGGAATGCGGTAAGCGCTGGTGGCATCTGACAAAGCCTGGATATCGGAAGTCTCAATCCTATAGGTTTCTAAACTCTCTCCAAAAGTTTCAGCCAGGATTTCTTGTAATCTTGTGACGTTCTGCTCAACACAACTGACCGTGTATCGTGTATTGGACTTCTCAACTTCGACCAAAGAGAGGTTCTTTTCGGCAAGCTCAGGCTGTTGGTCCAGCAAATCTTTGACTTCCGAAAAAGCCATTTTTTGGTCCTCTTTGAGAACCATCTGAACCGAACTACCGCCCGTGAAGTCAATATTCAGCAAATCAGAGCCGCGATCTGCTACTGCTGCCAGGCCCACTCCAATGATTGCCATCGAAATGATTGACGTAATGAGCCGTTTGCCCAGGAAGTTGATATTGGTCTTACCCACGATCTGGGTCATACCCAATTCTTTGATACCCCGAGCTTTTTCGGCCACATCAAACACGATGCGCGAGAGGAAGATTGCCGAATACATACTCATGAGAATACCGATAATTAATGTCACCCCGAAACCCTTGACGTTATCGGGAGCAATTTTGTAAATCACCATAGCCGTGATGAGCGTCGTGACATTGGCATCGACAATGGTTTGGGTTGCCCGGCCAAAACCATTCCGGATCGCCATCCGGAGGGCGGCACCCCGTTTGCGCTCTTCACGGATACGCTCAAAAATCAAGACATTGGCATCGACCGACATACCAATGGTGAGCACCAAACCCGCCAAGCCCGGTAGTGTAAAAGCGGCTTTTAGCAGCACCATCAATCCCAAGATCAATAACAGGTTGGATGCCAAAGCCAGGCAGGCTACCAAGCCTGCAAAGCGGTAATAAATCAGCATGAACACCATCACCGCCGCCAGCGAATAAAGTATCGCCTGCTTACCTTTGACAACCGTTTCGGCACCCAGCGTGGGGCTGATAGTTTCGCGACTGATCGGTTCCTTACTGAGTTGGGTCGGCAAGCTACCGGCACGCAAAATATCGACGATAAAATCAACTCCATCCTGGCCCATATTCCCACTGATCTCGCCCTTGCTTCGAATTCTTTCGTTGATCGTGGGTGCCGAAATTAAATTGTTGTCGAGTACGATACCCAGATGGTATTTTCGGCCCGATGCGTTGGGAGTGTGTCTCCCAGTTAGCTGGCCAAAGAGCGAAGATCCACGCGCGTTGAATTCGAAGGACACGCTGGGGCGACCGTTACGATCAATGCTAGATTTGGCAGAATCAAGATGCTTGCCAATGACATTCAACCCATCGTCGTATAAAACCAGAGCATGGGGAATCTGGCCTACCATCCGTTTCACCAAACCGTCTGACTCATCTTCTACTGGACCAAACTCATCCAGGTTGTAAGGCATCCAGCGGGCAATTTCTTCTCCGTCCTCATGCAGGCTTTTTATTCCGGGAGGCAGCTTTTTGGCTTTGTCAATAATCGCTTCATGCTCCCGGAAGACAGGTGAAGCGGTGATACGAAATTCCAGGATACCAGCCGTGTATATATTGCGTTCGATGTACGCTAGATCATCTTTGCCGACGCGCGGTATAATGATCTCTATCTGCTGATCCCCATACTTGCGAATCGTCACCTCTTTGGTGCCGCTCGGATCGACACGTTTTGCGAGTGCTGTAATAGTGCGGTCAATCAGCTCATCGATCTCGGCGCGTGTCTTGCCCTCAAGATTGACAGCCGCGTGATCGAGTTCAAAAATAATCGTACTGCCGCCGCTCAGATCCGGGCCAAATTTAAGTTCTCCCTTGTAGTAGATAACCGCAGCAGCAACGAGTGTGCCGATGGCCACGGTGAATTTCCAGCCATGATCGGGCATCCGAAACGAGTTGGAGAGAAACCTTCCCACGATAATAGGCCCAATAAAAACCGCCAGTACTAATGCCAGCGTGGCAAATTCAGCGAACGCCGATCCGTTGGGGGCTTTTTCCTCGCCGGCATCCGTTTCGCCCGCAGCCGTTTCTCCAGCACCGGCCTCCACGTCTCTCTCGACCTCTTCCTCCGTGGGTGCCGTGAGGGTAGTCGCTTGCTCACTATCCTCATACGACTCTTGGGCTGTAGCCAGAGCACCACTCATCATACCCAGGAGCAGCAATCCAACGAATGTCATTCGCCCAGCCCAATAACGAACGGTCGCGAATCCAATAGTATCTACCAAGCTCTTCATCTTAAATTACCTGTCTGATTGTCTTTTTATACTGTTGTTTATTGGCTTGATGTTTTTTGTCTGCCTCAATCTAATTGCATTACGTTTTTGCTTTTTCATTCTTGTCGTCATCGGTCACCACGCGCGAGATGGCAGAAGTACCTACTCGGATTTTAGCCCCCGTCGATTCGTCAACACGCAGGGTTACTTCGTCACGGTCTCGCTGCACGTTGGTCACGACACCAAGAATTCCTCCAATGGTGACGACACGATCCTTTTCTTTCAGATTGTCGACCATCGAGCGGAATGATTGTTCTTTGTTTTTTTGTGGCTTGAGGATCATAAAGTAGAACAACACCATGATCACGATCAAAGGCACCATCATGCTACCCAGACCACCTGGAGCCGGTTGGGTATCTTCTGCAAGCAAAATTAAACTGAGATTGAATTCGAGCACTTTATCTTCCAACTGATAGAGTTTTCCTGACAGTTCACCTATCAGGTTTCGTTAAGGACATCTGCCGGGCTATTGTTAGTTACTCTTGGAGCGCAACCAAAGAATCATCCCATTTTTGCACAAGCGACACACCTGCTGCCACAGGCAACCATCTTGCAGAAGTTAAGCTTTGCCCATCTTCCAAAACGTTGGAAATTCGGACGTTAGCCAGGATATTTCATGCATTTCGTCGCGAGGCAGCCTAAGTCCTTTCCTGGCCGCGTTATGCTTCGACTCGCAATCCTCGACGTGTCACAAACACGCCTCCGGTTGCAAGTCTCGCATGCCTTGCCAGTAAACGACTTAGGCTGCCGGAGTAGGAACGGATGAAATATTCGGGCTAGAGAGGAAACATCATAAATCGAAGCGTCATAAGGGCTGTCTCTTATACACATCTCCGAGCCCACGAGACGGACTCCTATC
>CAWWCC010000260.1:0-4198 GCA_963935315.1 uncultured Planctomycetaceae bacterium
GGCTGGCCTTCAGGCCATCCCTGATCTAAGTTAGACACTGGTACCTTACCTGGGGGCAGGTCACGCCTATGCGAGCCAGGAATTCAATAGAACCGGACGCCACGAGCCGATCCTAATGACCATTCAATACGAAGCAGGGCGTGTATTTCATACGCCCATGGGGCATAATGAAAAAGCCATGTCATGCGTAGGCTTCACCACAACCCTGGTTCGCGGGACGGAATGGGTGGCTACGGGCAAGGTGACTTTGAATACACTGCCCGATGATTTTCCCACTGCCGAGCAAGTGCGCACGCGAGAATTCAAGTGATGGCGACAATTTGATTCCTCCCCTTGGGTATCCTCTTCTCATTTGCTAAGAGGGAACCCTGTGGGGTGCGGGCACGATTCTCACGAAGTTTGCTCCCAAGCCATAAGCTTCTCGTCAAACTGGGCTAAGTTTAAGCCCTTCTTACCGTCAATACTGAATCTGAATTGTCAATTGAGTATTGGGAGGTTAATCTGTAGCTTAGCTTTTCTCCAATTGGAAGCACCACGGTTCATTTTGATGGTCTGGTTCATTTTCGATGGCATGATTCATTTCATGGCATGGAAGAGGAGTGTCTTGCATAATGATTAAACGGATACTAGTCGGCTTGGGAAGTTTGGGTTATGCACGTTCGGCAACAACCAAAGCGATCGAATTGGCAAAGTTGGTTGAAGAAGGTGTCCGTCCATTACTGGCGGTAACCGATAGAGACAGAACCATCGAAAGAGTGTTGATTTCTTATATCGGTTCGATAGAATCTGCAAAAACTATGCGCAGGTTTATACATTTCCGCATGTGGCCCCAAGCAAAACTGCGTATTGTAACTTTTCAACTAAGATCTGATACATCAGAGACATTGCTCGCTGATGCAACGAAATATTGTAGAGCACACGGTTTTGATCCCGAGACCGATTTAGTGTCTGATCCTCCCATTTCCAATTTGTTGCCTTATGCTGAAAAATGGAATGCCGATCTCATTGTTATGGGAAATAACGCCAAGAATATGCTATTGAGGCGCATTCTTGGTGATACTGCGCTGCATGTTATGCGCAATTCAGAGATACCTCTATTTCTAGCCCAGTAGGCCTCATTCTTGTCTGTACAACACACTCCCACTATTTCAACACAACGTCTTGCACATGAATAACGATAACAATCAACGTATTTTCTGGGGATGCTTCCTGGCTTTGATCACTACGGCTTTTGGGTTTATCAGCCGCGTCTTTTTGATCAATGAGTGGTCGACTGAATTTAATCTGGACCCTGCTCAAGCAGGACGACTCGCAGGTATTGGCATTTGGCCCTTTGCAGTGAGCATCATTGCCTTTAGCCTCTTCATTGACCGTATCGGTTACAAAGTCGCGATGACCATCTCCTTTTTGGGATACATGATCTGGTCCATCATGGGAGTCAGCGCATTTTTTGTCTCGGGAGGAGGAGAAGGAAACCCAGACTTGGGTTTCAAACTTCTCTATTGGGGCAGCCTCATCCTGGGACTATGCAATGGCACGGTAGAAGCATATATCAATCCAATTGTGGCAACACTCTTTAATAAAGACAAAACCAAGTGGCTCAACATCCTGCATGCAGGTTGGCCAGGCGGCTTGGTCTTGGCGGGTCTGGTTACCATTGGACTCGACCACCTGGAGGTAGCTGTCCCCTGGTGGATCAAGATTGGCATTATTGTCCCACCCGCAGTCGTGTTTTTCTTGATGCTCTTGCCCGTGAAGTTTCCTGTTCAAGAACGTGTTGCCTCGGGTGTCAGTTATCGTGAAATGTTGGCTGAGTTTGGAGTTCTGGGAGCCCTTGTGGTTGGTTTTTTGCTCACCTTGCAATTGATGGATTTCTTTTCGGATGGAGGTGCCAATGCCCTCACAGCGGCACAAAAAACTACCTTTATCGGCATAGGCGTAGCCATTGTGGCGGGATTCGGGCTCTATACCAAGTCGCTTGGCAGCCCGTTGCTATTTGTTTTGGCCCTCATCATGACACCACTTGCTACGACCGAGATAGGCACGGACAGTTGGATTACCGGGATCATGGAAGGTGTGTTTTCAGAAATCCACCCGGGATGGCTGCTGGTTTACACTTCGATCATCATGATGATTTTGCGATTTTTTGCAGGATCCATCGTCCATAAGATTTCGCCACTCGGATTGCTGGCCGTCAGTTGTGTCTTCGCCATCGCTGGACTCTTTATGTTGTCCAAAGCAACTGGAATGGCAATCCTGGGTGCTGCGACTTTGTATGCCTTCGGCAAAACCTTTTTCTGGCCTACCATGCTGGGCATTGCTTCCGAACAAACACCCAAAGGCGGCGCTTTGACGCTGAATGCCTTGGGAGGTATCGGCATGCTGGCAGTAGGCACACTGGGGACCACCTATATTGGGACATTGCAAGCGAGTAAAGAGATTGAAGTCGTTACAGCAAATGCAACCATCGCTGCTGAAGTCCCCGCAATATTTCAGGACGGTGAACTGACCGTTCTCGAAGATAAAACGGTCTATGAAATTATCCATTACAAGACGATTTCGGAAGACCGGCTCAGTACAGCCCTGGCAGACCTGCCATCTGACAAAAAAGCCCAAGTTGAGGAAAGTATTCAGGAAGTACGCGCGGCGAGCAAGCAGGGCGCGCTGACCAATATGTGTATCTTCCCGGCCAGCATGTTGGCAGGTTATGCCCTGCTGGGCTTGTATTTCAAATCACGCGGTGGCTATCAAGCCGAACAGCTTGACTAGTTATCAATTCAATAAGTCTCATCCTGTCGAAGGAATACTTTGTGGAATCTTCTGTCTCCATTCTGATTGCCCAGGAAAGCTCACAGATCTCAGCCTTCTTTGCGTTCGTTACCACACACTGGCAGTTTTGCTTGCTGCACTTTCTTGAATTCGCCGTCTGGGGTAGTTGGATTGTTGTGCTTGGCAATATGCTGAACGCGCGCGGATTCAGCCGAAAAGAAATTGGCCGGATCTACGGCACGATGCCAATCGGAACCATGATGACAATATTGTTTATCGGGGCGATTGCAGACAAGTACATGAACACCGAAGTCCTGATTGGTATTTCACATCTCGTTGGCGCTGTGCTCCTTCTCATGATGGCCAAAGCGAAGAATGCCAGACCCTTCTACTGGTTCGCCTTCTTCTACGCTCTCGCTTTTGCACCAACACTAGGCCTAGTCAACTCGATAGTTTTTGCACATGACGAGGATGTTTTTGCTGGTGCAGCCGGAGAAATTTTCCCCTGGATTCGTGTTTTTGGAACACTTGGTTGGATCGTCGCCGGTCTGTCACACGCCCTGATTTTAAAGAAGGGTGAACCCGTCAATGAAAATCCATTGCTGCTAGCCTGTGGTTTGTCGGTGGTACTTGGACTATTCGCATTTACGCTCCCAGAAACAAAACCGGGCGCAGCAACCGAAACTGTCGCAGTCGACCAAAATCCAGCCAGCAGCGATGACCCTACTGCAGATTCAACAGAAGCAGCAGATTCAACGGGAGCAGTTGGGGACAAGCCGGATGATGGAGGAATTATTGCGGGTTCGATCGAAATGTTAAAAGCGCACCCGGTTTTCTTCGGTGTAGCGTTCATAGCCGCTATGGCCATGGGGCTTTACTTTGCCTTTGCTGCTCTTTTCCTGGAAAAAACGGGCGTCGCTTCCAATATCGTTGGGCCTGTCATGACAATCGGCCAGTGGATTGAGATCTTTTTCATGCTAACTTTGCCCTGGTTCCTCGACCAGCTAGGGATGGAATGGGTATTGCTTATTGGTGTTGGAGCGTGGGCGGTGCGCTTCGGCCTCTTTACTTTTGGCAAACCACTACCGCTCGTACTATTTGGAATTGCCATTCATGGCATCTGTTTCGATTTCTTCTTTGCGGCTGGATTCATCCATGTTGACTCGATAGCGCCCAAGCACTTGACAGCAACGGCGCAAGCTCTTTTGGGCTTTCTCGTTTATGGTCTCGGCATGTATCTGGGGTCTGAATTATCAGGCATGTGGAATCAATCTCTAAGCAAGACCGAATCCGCAGCCGACGGGAAAGACGAACAGACGCTCACGAACTGGCGCGCTTTCTGGGGAATTCCCTGCGTCATCATGATTGTTGCGACTCTGATGTTCTTGATGTCCATCTTATCCGCGCGTGGCTAGCAGCAAAGACGATG
>CAWWCC010000261.1:0-4185 GCA_963935315.1 uncultured Planctomycetaceae bacterium
CACAAGGAGTATCGTCGGCAGCGTCAGATGTGTATAAGAGACAGATTCTAGGGGTTTGGGTACTTTTATTCACGGGGGGGAGCCGGATTTTCGGAGGAATTCAGGGTGGGTAAAACCCCACTGAGAAAAAGTAGGCGTTTTAAGCACCGATGAACAATTTCGAGGACTAAAACTGTGAATATGCCCTACTCGTGTGTCCACACGACGATGGGGAGATGAAACGTTACAATTGCTACACCAAGCGATACCTTTCGGCCCCTTTAGGAGGTGAAATGATAAGAACCAGCCGCCAGACTCCAGGAGGAGCACTTTTAGCGATTGGCCTGATTCTGTCGGCATGCTCCCTAGCAGCCTGCCCATTGTTACAAGCCGAAACGAATGATCAGCGACCCCTCGAAGCTGCAGATGCCAGTCCACTAGCAAGTCAGCATGAAGATGCCGAAAACAAGGAACCTCCCCACCTACCGCCCCCCCCAGGGGCTCACGCAATGCCAAAACCGAACCGTGTCTGGGTGGACAAAAAGCGGGGCACTGTGATGGTCGATGGTTATATCTCGCTACGCAAGGGAATGCTCGAAATGCTGGCCTGTCCTCAGGGTACGAAAGAACATGAATCGGTCGTCGCTGTTTACAGCCAGGCCCAGGTGGTCCATGCAGCCCTTTTGGCAATAGGAGCCGAAACGGGGCAACCCGTACAATGGCATCCTAAATTTTCGCCACCGACGGGCACCGAAATTGTGATCGAAGCCCAGTGGTTGGACACGGCCGGCAAATGGCAAAAAATAGCAGCCCGTGAGTGGGTACAAGACGTGGATACCAACAAGCCCATGCAAACCAATTGGGTATTTGCTGGTAGCAGTTTTTGGCAAGACAAAGAAACGGGCGAACAAATTTACCAGGCAGAAGCGGGCGACTTTATCTGTGTTTCAAATTTCTCGACGGCCACGCTCGATATCCCTACCGAGAGCAGCCAGGTTTATGATGGCTTATTGTTTGCGGCCAACACGAAAAAAATACCACCTCTAGGCACGCCGGTCAGGTTGGTGTTAAAGCCGAAATTGAAAAAAGCGCAAGCGGCTAAGTGAGTAGCAGATGTCGCCTGACTTCTGGATCCTGTCGGTTAGCTTAGTTTTACTCTACAAATAGGGTTAGAGGGCTTTAGAGCAACTTACCTTTATTCCTGACTGGAATGCTACTAGAGTGTGGGTTCATCCAAGGAGGGATTCTCATGCAAGCACCTTCTTTAGACCTGCGCAAGCGTATCGCTGAAGCTTACGAAGCAGGTGAAGGTAGCTACGCCACGATTGCCAAGCGGTTTTCTGTGGGTCCCACTGTAGTCGGCAATTTCGTTCGGTAAATGTGTGCTACCCCAAGTCTTTACCCATGACGTAGCAGTAGGCCGGACCAAGCGCAGCGCCGTTCCGGCAGCGTCAGTAGTAACTACTTTCCACTCTTTCTGCTGCCGGAGCGGCGTCGCTTCGCTCCTTGATCCGACCTCCGTTGTGTGAAGACCTTAGTTATTGTTCACAACATTCTCCCCTTGCAGGGACAACTCGTAGCAAACGGCTTCTTGCGCATTACGCAGCAAGAGATAAGGTGGAGCAAAGGCCGGATTGTTCCAGGTAATCTGGTCCTCAGACAATGCTTGGAAACTTGCCAATTCTTGGTATTTTTCTGGACTCGGTTCCACAAGCACGACTTCTCCATGCTCCGTAAGCAGCAAGATGACATCCCCGATCAGCATAATTTGGCCGTGCCCAAACTTTGGAGTCCGTCGCTTCTTCCAGCGTTTTTTGCCCGTCGCCAATTCAATACACTGCAGATTGATATCGTCCAGGCCATAGACGTAACCATCACGAATGACCACGTTACACATTTTCGTTTTCATGACAGGAAGCTGGCCAAACTGCCTCCCCTTCCATAGGGGCTCCGCGAACCAATCGCCCCCTTCGTCGGAAGTTATCTGAACTAAAGCCGAACCGTGGCTGTATCCTTTGGACATAAAGACACGGTCTCCCGTCAGGGGAACTGGCTGCGACGAAGTAGCATCTGCTCCGCTGTCACTAGGCCATTCGTATTCCCACAAGAATTGACCATCGTCCGCAGCATGGGAGGTCACATAACCCTCGTCTACCGATAGCACTTGTGATTGACCGGCAATTTTAGCAAGCACCGGTGAAGCATAAGAGGATTGGTAAGTTCCGGTAGCCCAGGCCACTGCGCCTGTCTCGATTTCATAAGCTACGAGTGATTGATTTTGTTTCCCACCAACACTGACCACAACATACTCGCCAACAATCAACGGAGAGCCCGACTTCCCCCAGTTCACATTCACGGCATCGTGTTTGGCCAGCGTATCGTGGGACCAGTGGAGTTTGCCACTCGCAGCATCCAGACAGTTCAGAATCCCCGTGGCACCCTGTGTGAAAACTCGACCTTGATGCAGAGTGGGTGTCGCGCGGGGGCCCGCATAACCCATGGACCCCGTTCCACGTGGGTCCCATCGTACCGGGTCTGCATGCGTCCAAACAATTTTTCCGCTGTTCACCTCATAGCAGGTAACCAGTTCTTGTTCGCCCCGTTGTTCCTGTGTGACCGCATAGTTACCAACGATAGAAAAGGCCGACCAACCGGCACCTATTTCCCGACGCCACAGTTCCCGAGGTGGATGGGTCTGCCAATCCGTCTCTAAAGACACCCCTGGTACTTCAGCCCAATAGCCCTTTCCAAGAAATCGTGGATAGTCCTGGTCTGTTGCTTGCCAATCTATTGTTTGCCCGTGCGTGACGGCAGGAACTACAAGTTGCTGATCTGGTTTATTCCAGCGCCAGCGCCAGCCAACAACACCTACATCACCATCAACAAGGACCTCTATGGGCAGAAGTTGCATATAAAAAGCAAAGACGAGACTGAACGGCACCAGAGCCATGGACCACTTTGTCTTCGAGCCCCATCCACTACTACTTAGAACCCATAGCGAAAATCCCAGTACGGATAAAATTACGGTGGCATTAATCGCAGAATTGCCAACACCCGGATCCATTTCCTGCGTATTGAGAAAACAACATATCCCCACCCAAAGGGCGACCCAGACGACTAATAGCCAAACCCTTTGGGGTCCCGCCTTAGCATCTTCTGGTGGCAATTCTTCGGCCTGGGGATTTGTCATCAAATCACCTAGTCACAACGTGGCTGCAAGTATTCGCCGATAATCGTAGAATGGGCTTGCCATTGAGGCAAGCTGAGTAATACCCTGCCAGGGCCCAGTGTCCCATTTTCTCTTGATCCACAACGATTCTAAAAAGCACACCAGAAATCATTCTCATACCTACCAGCAGCAGGTTTTACAGTGATATTTATCCAGTCGAACAGAGCTACCGTCTATGAGAAACCGTATGTTAGAATACGTGGCAAACTTGCGGCAACATTAAGGCCAGACTACAAAGTACGGCGAACCCGAATATTTCATTCGGACAAGCGAGCCTATCGAACTTCCAGCTTATCTAATGCCAGACGACACTTTCCAAACAGGCTTTCTCAACGAGCCCCAACTTCGTGGCCTGCGTGCCTTGGTGACTGGCAGTTCAAGTGGTATTGGCGCTGAAATTGCCCGTCAGCTTGCTGCTGCAGGAGCCCAGGTAGTCGTTCACGGCCACCAGAATACAGAAGCCGCAAAGGCACTTGCCCAATCCATCCAGGGCGAAACATTACTTTTTGATCTGGCAGATGTTCAACAACGAAACGAGTTGGTCACTTCAGCCTGGCAATTGGCTCCCATCGACATCTGGGTTAACAATGCTGGTGCTGACGTTCTTACCGGGGATGCTTCTGCCTGGCCATTTGACAAAAAGCTCGAACAGCTCTGGAAAGTTGACGTGACTGCCACGGTGCAACTTTCTCGACAGATCGGCTCGCGGATGAAACAGCGGGGGCAGGGTGTGATACTCAACATGGGTTGGGACCAGGTCGAAACTGGCATGGCTGGCGAAAGCGGCGAAATGTTTGCTGCGACAAAAGGCGCGATCATGGCTTTCTCGCGCAGCCTGGCCAAGTCGTTAGCCCCACAGGTACGCGTGAATTGCCTGGCACCTGGGTGGATCAAAACGGCCTGGGGAAATAACACTTCCGAGTATTGGCAAGAACGCGCTGTGCGCGAATCTATGCTCGAACGTTGGGGAACTCCCC
>CAWWCC010000262.1:0-4166 GCA_963935315.1 uncultured Planctomycetaceae bacterium
CTGCTCTTGGGTGTGGGGCTTGCGGTCTTGGCGACTCGCAAACGCCGAAGAGGTCTCTGCGCGTAACACATCGCTTTTTTCAGGTAAAAAACGTGGACGGACATCGACCTGCCGCGGCAGGATTTTCTAACCGGGGACAACTGGAACACTGACGGCAACTGGGAAGGCAATCAGGTACCCGGATCGGCCGACGGCGCATGGGTTCGCCACGGCGGCAATTACGTTCTTGCGCAAGGAGACCTGGACCCTCTTACCTGACTGACTCTGGGCGACGGCCTGCTGGCCGCCTACGATGCGTTGGGCAATCGAATCGATGTGGTGGGCTCCATTGATAGTGCAGCCAGCCTGGTAGAATCTACGTATGGTTCCGGGTTGTATTTTTCTAGTGACCGTTCGGTATTTCTACTCGCAGTGCCCGATCCTTCCACCGCGATTCTGCTTCTGTTTGGGATCGTGGTAGCTGTTAGGTGTCGACCGGCTGTCGTCGAAGCATAGCCATCCAGATCAAACACACCGGTCATATTGGAGGTGGTAATGGTCCGCACACTGTCACTGGCTGTGATTGCCCCGTCGTTTTCCAGTTCAGTTTGTACGTTCACTTCGCACGCACCGACCAGGGAGCCCTCGTAACAGATATGCAATTGATCGGCGTTGATTAAACCACCTGTTTCTAGACGCACTTTGGCGCCATTAGTGACCCTAATCGCCTCTGCTTCGGCCTCTCCGCCCTCGCAGATAAACAGATCAGAGTCTGTATTTGTGACTGTGATTGTTCCAGCCATATCCAACCTGAACCCTCTGGTCAGATTTAACAATCGCCACACCCACCTGTTCCTGACAGCCGAACTCTGACCAAACTTTCTAATACATCCTCGGCCGCATTGCAGCCAACATTGAACAAGCCAGTACTAACAGTGCCCCTGTTGCCGGTTCGGGTATCGTGGCACGTATTGCCTGAGTCACTGTTACTAGGGAATCCCCGGAGGGATCCTCATTGCCCAGAAATGTGAAAAAGTCTTCTACTGCCTGAGCCGATTCCGCCGACTCCTCGTAATTGGAGACGTGGGTCACCACAGCAAAAATATCGTCGGGCCCAGCCCCGTGATAGGCGGCCTCGATTAGCGAGGGCGGTGCGTTCCAGAACAGGCCGTGATTCATCTGCCATACCTCGTGCCCGTCGTAATCCACCAGTTCGGGTTGGCCGACAATCTCGTCATACGCATGTCCCTTGGCTGAGTACAACAGGTCCTGTGGCCAGTCTAACTCATCCCCCGCATAACCCAGGCCCAGGGTTCCCGAGGTCCGTGTACCGGGAAGCTGATTCAGTAGGGCTAGGTAATCGTCCATGTCTCCGAGGTAGTCTTCTGCGTCATCGTCTAACAGGTCCTCCTGTGGTGTGTTCGTGTAGCCATCCCAGTGCGTCCCCCGTTCCTTGGAAACCCAATACGGATGGTGATGCGCACCCAGTTCATGCCCAGCTTCGTTCCAGGCGATGGCCCACCCAAAAAACAGCGTATCGGTCAAGATCATCTCAACCCAGGGCGGAGTGAAATCGATCGTCAATTTGACCTGGTGTTGGTCGGCTTTTATGACCATCTCACGCAGTTGTAGCAGACTTTCTTCATCCGCATTTCTAGGTTCGCAGTGTACGACAAACACTGCATAGGGGGTGGCGCGAAGGGGTCCCGCGTATCCTCCCAGCAATATCAGTACTATGGCCTTCAGTAATCCCAGTCGAATTTTTATCACCCTGCAACGTCCTTTTCGGTTCTCGCCCCGGCACCAACATCTACATGACCGCTTTCTTAACATCCTAAAGTGTGGCGGCGTCGACTGGTAATCCAAAAGGGGATAATTTGCAGAAATCGGCCGTTGCGGTTCCGGTTATCCGTGAACATTTAGTCGATCAACGCGTGTAGTGTCAAAAGAATTAGCGTTATGCAAAGTGCAAAGCAGTAAACAGTTTGCCGTTTTCTCCGGCCATTTGGCCTCAGTCTTTCATGAGTGCGGCCCTCTTCTCCGTTGCAAATTCTGATATGAATCCTGAATTGTCGGCACCACCCTGCGGCGTGAGAATCCCATCAGAGTGAATGACAGGTACAGGACTCAGGGCATGATTTCTACAATCCGCTGCGAACCAAAAGTGCTTTTTAGTAATAAGTGTCTGACAAGGACCCTGGTACGAGCCTCATCACGGGGAGTTCTCCACGAAATGACTAGCCGAAGTAACCGACTGAGATTAAGCTGACTGTGATGGCCGCGGGTTTGAAGCCGGGTTGAATTCACGGGTAAAAACGAAAGAACGAAAGATCGATCCAATGGCCCACCAATCGATGCAACTTGATCGCCAGCAGGCAACCACAATACGAGGGACTGGCCAGTTTCTCCTTTGCCTGGTGTGCTGCATCTGGTCGATCGGTCTCACTCCGGCGTCGGCAGTGCATCCAGAGCTGATCGAAGCCCATGTCACCGACCTTGACATGATTCTCGAGATCTCCAAATTCCGCTCGGGAGCTGGGCATGACTTTACGTATTTCAGGGACACGCTCCCCCCGACAGCCATGACTGCCATCGCAGGAATCGACAATTTTTTTGCCACCGACACATCCGAACCTGAAAGCAGCATGAAGCATTACTATTCGCCCCATGATGCGCACAAACAAGAAAACGGTGACAATACGACCATTCCAGTCTACGCCCCCTTCGCGGGCAGCATCACCCGTGTCATCGAGGAGGTTCGTGAGGAAGACCCCTCCATCGTCAATAAGCGGGTCGAAATCACCGCGGCCGCTGATACGGACTACACGGCCGTACTATTTCACCTGAACCTCGACGATGCCTACCCCCAAATTTTTAACGACTACCCCACTATTGATGGCATATGGACACACCAGGACGATGATCCCGCTTACACCACACTGGAGGTCGAGGCCGGTGATTTTCTGGGTTACGCTGACATGCGTTTATCCAACGATTTTGACGTGGCCTTACTTTTCAACGACACCACGGATGACAAGTGGGTCTCGCTATTTGAATTGATGCCCGATTCGCTGTTTTTCGATTACGAAGCGCGCGGGATGGATCGGGCAGACACGGTCATCAGCAAAGCTTTTCGCCTGGAAAATCCCGTCACCTGGGGTGAACGCAACGAGAGCGACTGGATAGGATTCACAGCCGTTCCAGAACCTGGTTCGTTGCCACTATTGGTGACTGCCTTCGTCTGGCTGTGGGCCGGCCAGCGATCTCGGGGGGCACCGCGTTTACCTCAAAAACGTCTTTGATAAACAGGCCCACCACGACGACCAATATCGCACTCTTTCACGCTGGTGGCAAAACGTGTCGTTGCCAGAACGTTTCCGGTTGCCAGGTTGAGCCGCCCGAAGATTTGGGCTGGTCGATCTGTCGGGCTATCACTGGAAACGCCAATGTCTTGATTGGTTCGCTTCGCGCTGCAGCGGCGCGGCAACGAGTTAGTCGGAGTCTTGATGGGATTAGTTATTCAACTGTTGCTGGCAAAAGTTTAGACCTTGTTTCAGCCTGTTGTTGCCAGGATGGTTTTGCAGGGCTTTTTGATATATTGAGATTGCGTTGTTCCACTCTTTGGATTCGATGTGAGTTGCTGCCCATTGTTGCCATGTTGCAATTGCGTTCCGCTGCAGGTGGTGATCTTTCGGTAATAGTATGAGCCCTTCAGTGTAGGCGTCGATTGCAGCTTGCCAGGCTTTCTTTTTGATATGAGTCTGCGCCCATTGGTCACAACTAAATTGCAACAATCGTCGGTGCGCAGACGATTCGAGTAAGTGCTCGCACCGGTCGACGACAAGGAGGGCCAGCTTATGTTGCCCTGCTTGCTGGTGCTGCTTTGTTTCCTGTTGAACATAGAATGTTGCAACTTTTCTGAGTTCGCCGAGTTCTGGAAATTTGGTTTGCCATGTTGCAAGGTGTTTCTCGGCAATAGCAGTTCCTGTTGTTGCCCTGGCCTCCCGCACCAATTCCTGGATGCAGAAGCCAAGTTTGCTCTGAAATCCTCTCTCGTCAAGCTTTGTCTCCAATGCTTGTGCAAAAATATCTGCGGCCGCTGACCAGTTGTGCGTCTCACGAAATGTTTGCGCCCACTCCCCCCAAACAACCACTAAGATAATTTCAAGATGGCGATCATTGGGGAG
>CAWWCC010000263.1:0-4157 GCA_963935315.1 uncultured Planctomycetaceae bacterium
CGGCATACGCTATAGGAGTCCGTCTCGTGGGCTCGGAGTTGTGTATAAGAGACAGACACGCGGGTGCGCCATGCGAGTTATAATCGACTCGGAACAAAGATTCTCACGACCGCCAACAACAAGACTGCACAGATCTGGGATGCCAGCACAGGGAAGTCTCTGGTGACGCTATCGGGTCATCAATGGGCCGTGCTGAGTGGCCAGTTCTCGAATGATGGTAAAAGGGTCATAACGGGAAGCGAAGACAATACGGCAATTATTTGGAATGCCAGCACGGGCGATGCAGAACTCACTTTGGCAGGGCACACTGATAGCATTACTTCGGTTGCCTTCTCTCCAGATGGTTCGCGTGTGCTAACGGGAAGTCTGGACAATGTGGCAAAGCTATGGGATGCCCATACGGGTAAGGAAATTCTTACGCTTCATGGACATCAGGCAGAACTTACTTCGGTAAGCTTTTCGCCAGACGGTCATATGGCACTTACGAGTGGGCGTGACGGGGTGACTTACCTTTGGCCAGCCGTCGATTGGCATGGCCCACGAGATCTTCCGGTCGCTAGTTCAGCGGTGGCAGGCTCTCCGTGAACCACGGGCGCCGAATTACAACCACTCTCAAGACCCACACAATCGGCACCGATAAGTAATGACAAGACGGTGTCTTGCGCGCACAGACTATATGCTAGCACACTGTCAGATTCAACCTAGCTAACAGGGATGTAGCGACGTGGCAACTCCATACCGAATTGACCAACATCAAGCCAAGGGTGTCTCCCAGAGACATCGCCCGATTGTGCTCGCACAATTGCCTTATGTTGGCGCATCCGTCGGCAAGGTAGAAAAAAATAGTGTCGTTGAGCCGATACACGAAGCTGCTAAACAATCTTCCTCCCTGCAGCCTCCATCCCTGCAACATCAAGAGGCCACTGGACCCTTCTCGCGTGTCGACTTGCAGGCTTCCGCAGATGCGAATTCCTCTCTGGATAGTACCCAACAAAAGCATTCATCCCAACAAAGCAACCCACCCACAATTCAATCGAATACGTCTACATCGCACGCGTCTGTCCCGGAACTTGCATCCACCCCACTACTTCCATTGTATTTGCGTCTGGCTCCGTATTCAGGATTGATTGCGACCCTGGCACTGATTGCTTCGGCGGGTCTCCTCTATTGGCTGATCGTCAGTCCAACTCAGATGTCTGTGGACTATCAAGTAGGAAGTCCCCAAGGATTAGGAAGAACGAGTATCATTATTCCTGAGGAAAAATTTTGGCAACTACCCTCTGAATTGTCTACTCAATCTCTTGCAGGTCAGGTTCTAGAAAAGCAGGTTCCTACAGACCAGGAAGCTGAAGACGCGTCCGCTGCCAAAGAACAATCCACCGCACCCGAACCATCTAGCCCTCAGTTGCCACAGATTGAAGAGGGGCCAACAGAATTACCCGGTTTCCCGAATACCTCACGGCCGAGTTCCCTGGATTTTACAAAGCTACGCGACATGATCTCAAACAAACGGCCGCTTGCTTTACCCGAGCAACTTCCGAGTGTGGCCGAGCACCAGGATTCACTCGATACGGCATCTACCATCAACCGCTAATTAGGTCAGCAGGAATTTTTTCCATGAGTCAGATTGATCAAGCATTCATCCGGGCTTATGCTGCTCCCGAACCAGAACCGACTTCGCTCCCTGAGAAACAGGTTCCAGCGCTGCATACTTTGATGCATCCGGCAACCCAGACGACGCAACACGTTTTTTCAGCGTCCATGGCCGCAGAGCCTATTCCAGCGACTCATTTTATCGAGACAAATATCGTTGATCCTCATCAAGGCACATTGGTTTCAGAGACGCATGCAATTGGAATGAATCCGGCAGAAACGCAGTCGCTTGAATCCCTGCCTGAGATAGCAGCACCAACGATCTCTCGTACAACAGACACAATTGCAACCATGCCAACTTTGCCGTCAGGTGGGACATCGCGACGACCGCTCTCGACGTTCTCAGCTCCTGAACCTCCACCAACGGCTACATTTGATCCAGTCTTTGAAGTAGATGCCTTTCGTTGGTCATCCGTGGTGGACGAATTGCTTCGCGATCATTCCCAAGTTCTGGCACCCGTCGTCGATCAATTGCTCAGCGCACGTGAAGCTGGTCGAACCATGGTAGGGATTGCCGGAACACGGCCTGGTGTCGGCTGTTCGACCTTGTTGTTATGCCTGTCTCGTTTGTTATCTCAGAAAAATATGCAGGTTGCTCTAGTAGATGGCAACTTTGCCAAAGGAGATCTGGCAACTCAGTTGGGACTTGAATTTGACACAGGTTGGGAAGATGCACTCAATGGTAGTGTCCCTTTAGCAGAGACGGTTGTCAGATCGTTGCAAGACCATTTGGCAATTCTGCCACTCGCCGGGCCTTGCTCTACTGCAGAAGCATTGCTGGCAGGTATCCAAACGTCTGTTACCGCAGGAGTGTTACGTTATCACTACGACATGGTCCTATTTGACTTGGGGGCGGCAACGATCTTGCCTCAGAGCAATACAGCACAACAGATCATCCAGCATGGCCGTCTCGATATAGGTTTTATCGTGGCCGATTCTGCTACAGACGCCAGCATGTCTTCAGAACCGATCAATAGTCTACTCGAAATTTTTGGCCCCGCTTGTCATGGTCTCATCGGCAATCATGTTGGATAAGACTCAACCGTAAGACTAAACTTAGGCATCCAATTCATGTACGAAGAATATTGGCAGCTAGAATCCAAGCCGTTTGAACCTACGACCAACGATAGCTTTTTCTATCATGCGGACCGGCAGCAGGCGGCCCTGCATAAGTTGCGCTATGCGATTGAAAGTCGTCGTGAATCTGCCCTCCTGGTTGGACCTGCAGGAATTGGCAAGACGTTATTGGTCTCTGTACTAAATGAGCAACTCGACGAGACAGTCGATAGATTTGTACGTGTTGTGTTTCCTCTCATGTCCAGTCGTGACTTGCTTGTTTATCTGGCCGAACAACTGGGTATTCCACCAGCAGATCCCCCAAAACACACGGTCGAAGAAAGTTTGTGTCGACTTCAATATGCCTTCGACGAAAGCAGTCGGCGCGGACTGCATACGGTCATTTTGGTTGAAGAAGCCCATTTGCTGGAGGATAGTGGTCTCTTAGAAACATTGCGATTGCTTTTAAACTTACAATCGGCCGATCAACGAGCGTTCACCCTGCTGCTGTCGGGTCAACCGGCATTGCTCTCGGCAATTCAGCGTAACCGCCCGCTTGAGCAGCGCATCGATATTAAGATTCTACTCCAAACTTTTTCTTCGGATGAGACGGCAGCTTATATTCAACATCGCATGTTGGCAGCCGGTGCTACGAGAACCATATTTGCCGAAGACGCTTTGCAGCTGGCTCACCAATTGACTGGTGGTATTCCAAAACGCATCAATCGACTTTGTGATTTGGCACTCGTAGTTGGCTTTGCAGCAAATCAGCACACGATCGGGGAGACCGAATTACAATCGGTCAACGACGAGCTGGTGACGATTTCTACCGCGGCATGAGCCTGGAGGGCTCTCGACTGCAATTAGCGTCTTGTTTGCTGATTCGCCATGGCTAAAAACTCACGTGCCATCTCAGGACGCATGCGATTATGGTACTGCAGACGATTGAGCCATTGGGAGATTTCTTGTTGGGATGGGCGACGATTTGCGACCAGATGGAACATGCGCTGAACATACAAGGTGTCATCGGCATTGGACTGGTAATAGAACTCAGGGGTACTCAGTATTTGCAGCTGGGCATCTGAAAGCGATCCGCCACGTGCCAAATGAGCTTCCCAGACATATTTCTCCTGAGCTCTCGGTTCACGCCCCAAGTAGTCGCGGAACCATTGTGCAATTTGTCCAAGTTCATCGTTGCGATTTCGCAGTGGGTCGCCACCGGGAGAAATATTCGTAGATTCAAGCAGGACTTGTAGATTGCTTGAAGAGCTATTGCCAAGTACTGGTATATCCTGTTGCGATCTGTAGAGTTGCCGTCCAGCAGCACTAATATTGGCATGCAGGACATAGAGATGTCGGTTATCGACTTGACTAGAATCGTATTGCAAGGTGAAGGGTATAGGAACCTGCCGACCAACACTATAGGTTTGTTGTGCTATGGTAACTGG
>CAWWCC010000264.1:0-4155 GCA_963935315.1 uncultured Planctomycetaceae bacterium
AGCCACCCCCTCCAACTCACCCCACCCGCCGCGCTGCAAACTATTCATCGATTGCGTCAGCTGCTCCCCCGCCTTGCTACCAAGAGCTCGTATGGCGGCATTGTCTTGGTCGGGAGTGAGTGTCAGGTCGTGGATGGCATTAAAAAAACCAGTTATCCGTGAGCCAATGCTGACCTCTTCACTGAGTGAATCAAGAATCACTTCCAGATCACGAAAGGCGTTTTCCTGAGCCTCGGCACTGGCTCTATCACCAGCAGCATCACGCAGGCGATTTTCCGTAAATTTATCAATATTCTGAACAATCCCCGCTATCTCAACGCCCAAACCGAGCGTAAGACTGCCCAGTTCTTGAACGGGAGCAGGTGTGAAAATAGCTTTTTCACGGATGTAGCCCGGCGTATTTGCATTGGCAATATTATTGCCCACCACCTGCAAGCCAATCTGCATGGCTTGCAGGGTGTTACCCGCCATCTGTATTGAGCCGAAAAGAGACATAATGATTTTTTTGCTAGGTGCATGGCACCAATAAAGCTAGCGCAATGCGCCAAACGACCAGCACCTATATCCCCTAAACCGCCTGGTCCATGAGCGTTCCGCTATTATCGACTGAACCTCCACTTCCATATGTCGGCTGAAGTTTGCCTCCAGTAGCAATAATCTCCAACATGTTAGAGAGATGAAGCAAAGTTCGCTGCACCACTACCCACTGTGCAACGCTCTGATGCCGCAACAAGCTGGAACGTTTGATTGACTCATCTATAGGCTGGCGCAAGACTTCGGAGTTTTCCTCTGGCAAAGCACTTGCTAGCGATTGAATGCTATCAGCAGGCAAACCAGCTGCTGCGGCTTGTGCGAGCAATTGCTGGCGCTGATCATGACACGCTTCAAGCTCTGCACAAAGGGAATGCTCTTCTGATACGAGATCTGCCAATCCCTGGTGATCGCGTTGAATCAGTAAATCATGTTTGCGAGCAAGAAGATTCAATAATTGTTCCTGAGACGCACCGAGTCGACTCAGTAGTTGGGCAACTTCAGATTCCCAATGAATATCCATTTAGGCTTTTCTCATTCTGACAAGGGTGTGTATGTCTTATGAATGCCTTATGTATGTCTTAGAATCTGCGTAGTTGAGCTAGATCGGACAAAGGCGTCTTGGTATTTGCTTCTGACTGCTTAAGGACTACTGCCTGTGCTGGAAATTGTTGCTCAAACATGGGGTCCGCAATGGTATCCGCACTTGCATCTGTCATGTGCTGGGCAAGTGTCTGATCAAGCTGACTACGAAAAACTTCTTCAGCCTGACCACCATGAAAATAGGCTGGCTTGCCTTGCGTGCTACGCATGGATTTAAGCAGTTGACCGAAAAATACTTCGCCCACAAATTTCCGAAAGGTTTCTTGCACTTCTTGGGCACCAGCAACTTGTTGTTCCGCACTTGCAGGGCCAGATCGCAATGGACGCACAGTATTGAGTTGTTGAAGATCTATTTTCATGATTCACTATGGGGTTTGAAAGTCTTCAGCTCGGCAGGAGTTCAGCCCTGCCAATACTTGGATTAGCTCTTCGATCCCTATAGGGAACGCTCACTGTGGCGTTCCGTGTGTAATTTACCCTTACACCATTTATTCCATGATCAAACGACCATGAAGCTTTCCACTACGCTCAATACCTTTGATTATTTGAATTGCATCTTCATTGGAAACTTTTAAGGCATTCAGAGCATCGACTAAAGACTTCAACTTGGCTGAGTTTTGATCATCTTGTGATACCTTACTAAACTGGGGAGTCTCTTCGTTGGCTTCCACAACTATATTGCGATGTGAGATGACTACATCGCCAATCTGCACATTTCCGTCGATGACGATACTACCCGTACGTTGATTGATCACCACTCGTGCCTCGGGCTCTGGATTGTAAACTTGTGCTTCAAGGAGAATTGAAATGTATTCCACCGGGTTCATCCGGTATTCATCCGGTATCTTAACTCTAATATTTGCGGCATTGATGGCCTGCACGCCTGTACTTGCCTCATCTTGTTGAAAATAAGAAGTTTGACTAATCACAGCAGCTACATCACTCGCTGTCTGAAAGTTTGCGTGATTCTTATCCAACACCAGGGTGATATAACCATCTTGCTCATATGGGGTAAAAACATCCTCTTCCATTTGACATCCGCCATGGATGCGTCCTACCAAGGGTTTGTCTGAAGAATCCAGTTGGATAGAGCCTTCGGCCAAGGCATAGACCCGATGATCTTTTGTACTTGGTCCTTGTAGAGCAGCAAAAGCGAGTTGCCCACCTTCCAAGCTTTTTCCATTGATCGCACTAACAACACAGTCCAGCTTGTCACCTTTGCGGGCACCCGTCGCTGGAACACGAGCCGTTACCCAAACCAGGGAGGCATTCTTAATTCTTCGCAATTCGTCCAGACTCTCAGCTCCGGGCAAGCCGCTTTGAGGAACGGGACTTCCCATGATCTCCATAGAACGGGCCAAAGCTCGCATCGTCGCTGGATCATTTAGTTCGCCCGTACCATTCAAGCCCACTACCAGGCCGAGTCCACGTAGTACATTTTCTTCCTGCCCTTTCACCCGACAAATATTCCGAAGTACCGTTCGCCCAAGAGCTTCTTGGTTGGCACCAAACATCGATCCAACGATCAGCAATACGGTCAAACACGTTTTAGTTTTCATTATCAAGTTTCTCTTCAAGTTTCTCTTTTTGGACTTCCAGGATCTAACCCACGTATTGCATAACTTCACTAGAAAGGCTTAAATCGGCCATACCATCGGGCTAGCCAGCCACGTGCATATCCGTCTCGCACCTGACCAATTTCTTCTTTGTCGACAAAAAAGTCATAGATGGCTTCACTGCTGACAGTCCGGTTTGCCTGAATCGCTTCGCGTTGGACAACCCCAGTAAGCGAAATCCGCCATTGCTCTTCATTGCTCCGAATCGTCTGGTGTCCTTCGATAACCAGATCACCGTTAGGACGTATGTCGACGATTTTGGCAGCCATACGAAATGACAAAGAGTCTCTCAGTACTACGTCTGACTCTGCCCTACTTTGGCTGTTGAGAATCCCGGATATTGTAGGATCGCCATCTGATTGGGGAGCTGGCTTGATAGAACCACCTTCCAACTTGATCCAGTCCGCCAACACTGCAGTCAGGTTAGCCGTTTTGCGACTCTCAGCATCTCCCTCACTCAAAAACCGCGAATTAAAATCAACTACCACTGTAATGATGCTATTGACTTGTAGTTCTCGCGGACGAGCTTCGGGAGGAAGTTTGCGGTATAAAAAAGAACTGTTCTCCAGATTTAGTCCACGACTCTGCATCGATTGGTTTGGATTCAAAAATAAACTTCCGTCTTGTCCCAACAGCTTGCCTCGCGTGAGCATTAGAATGGCCAACAATAGTGTGCCTCTGACGGAAAAATTCAGAACCCATTTTTTCTGTTTCATCGTATACTCTCGGTTGCAGTAAAATCGAATCGCCATCTGGCTTGTCTTCCTATTGACTTAAAACCACTAGCGTCTGGCAGAACGACGCTCAAGCGTTGCTAGTTCTTGAGCACTATGTCCAGTGGCTAGAACTTCAAGCTCGCGCCGACCTGAAACATGGGCCGTATAAAGTTCTTTTTTGTCGAGTGCTTGAACACGAATCAAATCGCCTTGAGCACCGTCCTGTTTGGCAATTGCAAAAGTTTTGACAGAGACACCTCCAGTACGAGCAAATACAGTGACCGTTTCACCTCGCAAAACTTGCAAGGGGGCACGCAATTGATTTTTTCGTAGAACGTATCCGACAGGCAACTGCCGTCGTGCTTCCATCCCCACGGCCTCGCTCAATGAGGACAAAGCATTACTCGGTAATGCGCCAGGATGTGCGCGTAATTCCACATCCGATTCACGTACTAATTCGCCTACTCCAATTTTGCGAAGCACCACAACTGCTTTTGAAATGGGTAGTTTTGCTTCTTCCTGTATCTTGGGCTGTACAATTTTTTCCTTTTGTTCCTTCTGCTTGATCGTTTTTTTTACAGCATCACCAATCTCAATAACGGTAGCACCTCCAAAGAATAAATCCTTGGTGTCGACTCCGCGTGAAGCGAGCAGATCCCGCAAGGCATTCCGCTGCATATATTGAAGAG
>CAWWCC010000265.1:0-4154 GCA_963935315.1 uncultured Planctomycetaceae bacterium
CACAAGGAGTATCGTCGGCAGCGTCAGATGTGTATAAGAGACAGGTCGTAGGCAACATCGTTCCGGAAGACATGATTTCATTGATTGCCGCTGTGAATTCTGGAGATCTTGCTGAAGCACAGCGATGGCATCACAAACTCTTTCCTCTCTGCCGCGATATGTTGGGGCTGTCAACGAACCCAATCCCCGTTAAAGCAGCCATGAAAATTTTGGGACGCGATACGGGCGAAATGCGATTGCCCATGACGCCTCTCAACGAAGAAGAAGTCTTGCTGCAAAAAACACTGGCAGAATACGGCCTGGGACAACAAGTCGCCGTTTGAGTGAGGCCGGGTTCCAGTTGGCAATAGGTAAGCGAGAAACAATTGGGCAAAGAGAATAAATCAGGGCTTAAGTTTTCTACATCAGAGCCAGTCTATCCCGATTTGCAACGGCATCTTAATTATTCTTCAATTGCCACTAAATACTCCTGTCGCTCTTCATTCTTGCCAATGGCATAACGATGGTACAATCGTCCGTCGCATGGTGTCGGGGTGGCAAATACTTCGTCCCCAAGTTGATTTTCAGCAATCGCCTGATAGCTCTCAGGCGATGCAGCAAACACAAAAGTTGTGCCGCGCTCGTTGGTGACATAGATATTATTCCCTACATAGAGGGGAGAAGAACTTACCGGCCCTTGGAGTCGCTCCTTCCACATTTCTTCACCATCGTACGCTCGATAGCAGTGCGCTACTCCATTGTCCGCCACGGCATAGATGTAACCCTTGATGGCTAACATGGATTGTTCGTAGCACTTGGTCGTGTTCTGCCAAACCACATCATGCTCACCATCCGCACGAATAGCCAGCGTGAAATTGTCCGGGTAACCGCCGCTGGCAAATGCCAGCCCCAAGTTGCTGTCCCAGATCATGGTTCCACAAGTAGCCCTTGTGGTGGCCTCGTTTGACCAAAGCTCCTGACCCGTGCGGGGATCGTAAGACACAATCTTGTAATTGCCACTCATGATCAGTTGAGAACGGCCATACAGATTGGCCTCAATGGGTGTCGAGTACGACAAGCTCTGGGGACGCGGAGCTTTCCAAACCAGGTGTCCATCGGAAGTGTCGACACCATACAGGCCACTATCAGGGCCATCGAATTCGGTAGATACGACCAACAGGTCCTTCACGAGAATTGGTGAGGAACCAAATCCAAACTGGAACTGCTGTGGATCAAAGGCTGCGACGCGCCGCTGCCAAATTGGTTTGCCCTCCAGATCGAAGGCGGTGACACACGCTGCATAATCGTTATTGAATAAGGCATAAACTTGTTTGCCATCACAAGCGACCGTCGGGCTGGCATGGGTGTTGTTGCCGTGGATTTTTTCTGGAAGTCTGCCTTCATGCACGGGCGTTTGCCTGAGAAGCTTGCCACTAGCACGATCCAGGACCAACAGCATTTGAACGGCCGCTTTTTCATCGCAGGTGGTGAGGTAAATGCGATCGCCCATGACAGTGGGCGAAGAATGCCCCCTGCCCGGAAGCGGCGTTCGCCAGGCAATCGAAGTGGACGCATCCCACGTAAGGGGCGCTGTAGCCCCGGGTGCAGCATGATTATCACCACTGGGACCGCGCCACTGTGGCCAGCTACTCTGTGGCCAGGAATTCTGTGAGCCATCATCGGCACAGCCAAAAGTTGCTGCCCCCCAAAAAACGATCACCATCAGCCGCCAGAAACAAGCCATCGAAACCTCCCGGAGTTCACTAAAAAAGATCCCTCAACAGGATCGGCCGCAACTTCACCAGCAAAGTCTACAAGCCATGGTGAATTTTCTCCAGTTGATAAATTGGCAGATGCCGGTAGTAGACCTCCAGCATATAGATAGACAGGCAAGTTACATACAATCGGCCACCTGAAGCACCCCAGGCATCGCCATCAGGGCTCCAGCTACCCCGTTCCTTGCCGTCTTGTACCTGATGGGCGGGAAGAACCACACGCATCGCTTCATTCCAGGTCCGCCAATGCTTGCCTTCCAGATGGTGGCAAACTTGGGTTGCATAGTACCAATAGTAAACGTCCCGTTCCTGACTGTCCCAGAGCGGTAGATTGCGAATCAGGTAATCGCCTCCCTCTTGAAGACGCCAATCGGAATGCTTCCAGCCTAAATATTGTCTGCAGAGTAGCCCTTCAGCCGTCATGGCGGCGGTGGCTCCTTTGCTTTGTTGGTAGCAATAAAAAACACCACTTTCACGGCTCACCGCATCCAAATAGTCGCGTACGCGAGACAAGGTAGGTGTAGGCACTTCTAAACCCGCCATGCGTGCGCTTTGTAGCGCCATCACCACCCAACCGGTCACCGACAAATCACTGTCAATGCCAGGATCATAGCGCCAACCACCTTCGGGAGCTTGAATATTAACCAAGAGATCGATGGCGCGCTGTGCCGGTTCGCGATACTTTGAGTCAGCCGTCATGCCATACAATTCGCAAACGGCAATCGTACAGATCGCATGCGTATACAGCCGAGCATGTCCTCGGCCTTCATCAAAAAAATAACCGTCTTCTTTTTGTCTTTTCAGCAACGTACGCCAGGCACGTGAAACCACATCGGCAAAAGGTTCTTTCGAATTGCTGTCCGGAACATAACCTGCACCCTGAAAAGCCAGCAAAGCCAGGCCGGTTGCCGCCTCGTGATTTTCGTTACTGGCACCATCCCGATAGCGCCCACGCATACTCCACAATCCTTGTCTGCCTTGATAACGGGCCAACCAGCGCAGGCCTTCCATCACAGCCTGCTGGGTCGCTCCGGTACCCCCATAGGCCACCAATAACTTTTGTTGCATCCCTTTCTCACGGCCCGTGAGTGCCATCTGGATAGGGGCCGTAAGTGGCGAGAGAGGTTGATCTGGAAGCTCTTGGAGAACCTCTGTAGCTTCTACCAACGGACGATCTTCAAAATTCTGAACTTGCTGAGGATCGAGGGCAGAATCTTGTTCTTCATCAATTAAGTCGAGCGACACATCCAAATCGACCCCCGACAACTCGTCCCCTGGGTTATCGGTATAATCAAAACGTAGCAGCAAAGCTTCGGTACTTTCCGGCACCACAAAAATCATCCCCAAAATGATAACAGCAATTAAATGGAGCGCCGCGCTAAAGAGCCAGGGAGGAGCTTCAATGAACAAATCGCTTAGAGAGAGTAGCCGAGGCAAATCATCGCCATCATGGCGCGCAGCAGCAGGATGTGCTAACGCTGGCAAAGCGACAGATCGTGCTCCCACAGAGCCGAGCTCAGGAGTTACCTGATCTAGAGATGCAAGATCTGGAGAGCGATCTCCTGAGGCAACAGGACTTACCAGACCACTATTGTCCGATCCAATGTTATCAAGTGAATTTTTCTGCAAAGCCCCGGCGTCTGGAATCGTACTACCAGCAGCAACAGGCGGCGGCACCAGTCCAGCATTCGCCAGGTCCCTATTTGCCAAATCCGCATTTGACAGAGGCGTACCAGGAGGCGCATTCACATCAACAGGGCCTTCGCCAGGGGGCAGGCGTGGCTCAGTGCTAGACATGAAGATTTCTCCGTACCAAATGTCACCAGGCTAGCCCCCCCTACCCTGTTCCTTACATCCCATCCAAGAATCCTACCAGGAACGCCCTCTGTGGTGTTCTGAGCGCACGGCAAAGCCAAGGCCTACACAGTAGTTTAGCGATCCAAGCGACTCACGGCTAGCAAGTTCAAAATCGCAAAGCCTTTCTCAGAAAGGGCTTACGTCCAATTGAGATCACCTGCAACGAACACGTCACCTCACATAATATCGGCATACTAGCATGCCGGGATTTGGTCGAAACGAACGAAGTGCCAACCCAACAGCAGCGGATCAGCCCGCGCCGTGCAGGCAACTACCGGGGCTCCAGGTCTTTTTTAGGCGTGCCAAACAAACGCGTCCATCAACTAAAACGCGTAAGTTCCGTTGGAGAACCAGCCGACAAAGAAAGTTCTAGCAGTTAAGGGCAGCAAATGGCTCAACTAAAGTGACCACAACACAAAACGGCCCTCTTGTCGAAATACAAGTAAAGCTGCTAGACTGCTTGGTTCATGACGCGGGGTGGAGCAGCCCGGTAGCTCGCGAGGCTCATAACCTCGAGGTCGTCGGTTCGAATCCGGCCCCCGC
>CAWWCC010000266.1:0-4139 GCA_963935315.1 uncultured Planctomycetaceae bacterium
AGGAGTCCGTCTCGTGGGCTCGGAGATGTGTATAAGAGACAGCTCTCATGTTATCCATATTATCGGACCGGTTAGCTGTCAGCAAGAGCCGAGAAACACCGACTCTCCTGCTAAGAAACCAATCCAGCCTCTATTAATCTTGATTAGATCAATCTTGGCATAGCCAAGTTGATCTAATCAAATCAAATCAAGTCGGGGTGACAGGATTCGAACCTGCGACCTACTGGTCCCAAACCAGTCGCGCTGCCAGGCTGCGCCACACCCCGGAAAGAGGCTCCCGCTGAGGACTGCCTTGCCATAAGACAGTCCTGTTTTCAGCAAGTGCTTACCCGCATAATTCAGTTCGCACCTGTCGACGAATTCGGCGGATTAGAAACCCTACTCACTATCGTAACTGATGTGGATGCCAACAGCAATGGAAATGTGTACGCATGTACATCAACCGGCCTCTAGCGAATCCTGGTCATTACCTGTCAGAATACACTGCAAGCGCTCAAATTCTTCGTGGTTTGTAAAGTGGATGGTAATCTTGCCGCGTCCCTTGGCAGATTGTCGCAAATCGACTTTGGTACCAAGTATGTGCCGAAACTGTTGTTCGAGTTGGGCCAAATGGCTGTTTGGCATTTTCGCAGCTGGCCGTGATTTCCCCCCCATATCAATGACTGACAAAGAATCACTGTCGGCCTGCCGAATATGGTCCTGAACCATTTGCTCGGTTGCACGTACTGAGAGAGATTCTCGTTTGATCTGCCGAGCAAAATCGCATTGTTCCTGCTCATCGCCCAAGGGCAATAAAGTACGTGCATGACCTTGTGAAATATCACCATCAGCAACCATTTTTTTGACGGCGTCTGGCAGCTCCAATAACCGAATCAAATTGGCGATTGTGGAACGATCAATATTGACACGTGCTGCAAGTTCTTCCTGGGTGCATTGATATTCTTGAAGATAGCGTTGGAAGGACGCTCCCTTTTCAAGTGCGTTCAAATCTTTACGCTGAATATTTTCGACAATGGCCAATTCGGCCATCTGCCGTTCCTTGACCTCACGGACCTGTACAGGCACGCGATCCAAGTTTGCCAACTGAGCAGCGCGAAAGCGGCGTTCCCCGGCAATAATCTGATACTGATCTCCATGTTGCCGAACCACGATAGGCTGCAAGAAACCGTGCGTTCGGATGCTGTCGCAAAGGTCTGCAATTTCGCTTTCATCAAAATGCTGTCGAGGTTGGTATGGATTTGGGATGATAGACTCAAGATCCAACCAGTTCTGGCCATCCTCGTCGCTTGTTTGCAATTGAGAATCGTCATGGCTCACTACGTTCAAAGTCACCTCTGTAGAAGTTCCAGAGGACTCCGCAGGAGTCTCCACGGGGCGTCCCAACAAAGCTTCCAATCCTCGTCCTAAACGTCTTTCTTTAGACACGCTCTAGCACCTCCTGGCAAAGTTCCACATAGGCCCTTGATCCTCGCGATCGCGGGGCATAGTCGACAACCGAGCGTCCATGACTCGGCGCTTCTGACACAGCCACATCGCGTGGAATTACATTTTGAAAGACAACATCTCCGAAAAAGTCTCGAACTTCACGGTCAACTTCGGCCGTAAGTTCCAACGTGGCATCGTACATCGTGAGTAAGATGCCGCCAAAGGTTAATCGGCTTTCTGGCCGGTCAATCACCTGTCGGATTACCTCAATCATCTGAGTGAGTCCTTCCATGGCGAAATACTCACATTGAATTGGCATTAAAACTTCGCTAGCACTCGAAAGGGCCGTTCGTGTAAGCGGGCCCAAGGAGGGAGGGCAATCGATCAATACCGTGTCAAAAGATCCCAAGCTCCCAATCAAATGGGTTGCTAGCATCGTTGAATGGGCATCCGAAGAATTGGCCAATACATCCACATCCTGAAAACTTCGCGAGCCGGGTAAAAGAGATAGGCCCTCCTGATAGGTCGTAACAAATGATTCACGTAAAGGGCTACTCTCCACCAGGGAATGTCTCTGGGTGGGTAAATGCCCCAGCCCTGTAGTGGCATTGCACTGCGGATCCAGATCTACCAATAAAGTCCGCTGGCCGGCAACTGCTAGCAACACGGCAAGATTCATAGAAGTCGTCGTCTTACCGACTCCCCCTTTTTGATTGGCGACACAAATAACTCGACCCATAGTGTTTTGTTATTCCTGAGGTGTATTTGGGATTGCTCGAGAAGTCAGCATCAGGTGTTTATTCTTCAATCAAACGGATTGAGCAACCTACCGAATATATCGGCCTATGATGAAACGGAATGCCTCTCCACTAGAAGAGACCGTTGAACTCCCCACGTCTCCTGTGAAACCCGTAGCTTGCCAGGTCGAAAGAAGTGCTGGCAAACGTAGCCGTTTTGCGATCGAAGCTATGCCGTGATATCCAAATTCGAAAAATAAGAAATGCAATCCCTACAGGGAAGTCATCATGCAGATTGGATCTGGCCTTTTATATTGACACATGTAGGGAACGCCCTCTGTGGCGTTCCGAAACGCAACATTGGAGCACGTGTGTCCGAGACGCGGAACGGCACAATGCAAGTTCCCTACAGGGTGCCTACAGGAAAAACACCCTTTGTGTTCTGGGCGTTTGCCAGGAGGTTGGGGCGGAAATACGTAGGACCAACGGGTTCCACGTGAAACCGGCTGAATAGTCCACCCGTTTGACGCGAAACCCCCAGAATTCCCTTTTGCACCTAACTCCCCATACTGTTCCACGTGAAACGCGTGGAGTTCCTATCATTTGCATCACTCTAACGGATTAAATACCAATCCACTGAGCAGCTTGGGATAGAAATAAGTGCTCTTGGCAGGCATCCGTTCTGCTGCGTTGCTGATGGCTCGGATATGTTCCAGTGTTGCAGGCATCACCAGAGCGGCCAATTCAAAGCGACCACCGGACCCTTCCTGCCCTGTATGATCACGACCTACCGCATCACCATGGTGAAGTCCCTCAACCACCTCTTCGATGGATCTTACGTACTTGGGAGCAGGCAGGCTCGCCCCATTCCTGCGAGTGTCCGCGAGTAGATTTTCGACGATAAGGCGATGCAGGATGCTCACACCCAAACCTTGCCATTCCCCACAGTACTCCCGTGCAACCTCGGACATCTTTTCACGACCAGTTGCCGTCAGGCGAACGGTTGTCCACTTTTGGTCCTCCGCTGTGAACAAAGCAAGTGTGGCCTGATCGTCTTCCGTCTCGATCTCTTCCCATAGCATGGGTGCTTCATCAGGGCCCTCACCGGCTGTGGTAGCTGTAAAGCAGTTGCCTAGTTTGTCGCATAACTCCTGAGAGGTTAAAGGCGCTAAACCACGAAACAAGCGATGCGTTGGCAACACGATCATGCCAGGGTCACTCATCGAGACACACATCATCAGCACAAAGTTGGCTGGATGCTGGGGATCAAACGATTTGCCCTGCTGGGCATGCTCCGCTGCTACCTGATCGCGATAGTTACAAGCCGTTTCGTAACGGTGATGGCCATCTGCAACATAAACAGGTTTGTCCGCCATGGCAGCCGTTACAGCGGCAATCACTCCAATGTCTGTCACTGGCCAAATGCGATGTTTCACCCCTAGGTGGTCTGTTGCCTCCAAGGGAGTATCTCCAACAATTGATTCTTCCAACAATTCCTGAGCAGTATTCTCCTGATCTGGATACAAACCAAAAATCTGGCTCATATTTGCTTTGGTGTTTTGCCAAAGCTTGAGACGATCTGCCTTGGCTCCACTGTGGGTCTCTTCATGAGGATGTATATTACCTTCGCCAAAAGGTTCTAGCTGGGTCCGACACATAAAGCCCCGACGCAGGAACTGCTGCCCCGCCTCAGTAAACTCTTGATGATAGACGTATAAGGCTGGGTCGCTCTCTGCATAGAGCACGCCATCACGTTGCCAATTTTTAAAGTACTTTGCTGCGCGCGTGTATCGATTGTTGTGCTGGTCATCCTCTGGTTCATCCTGGCCGAGTATTAGCCGAGTGCAGTTATAGGTACTTTGTGCCAGGAGCTGCTCCTGGAGATCCGAGTCAATTACGTCGTATGGAGGAGCAATCACATCACTGAGGGAGCCCTGTCTCTTATACACATCTGACGCTGCCGACGATACTCCTTGT
>CAWWCC010000267.1:0-4135 GCA_963935315.1 uncultured Planctomycetaceae bacterium
CCGAAGCGATTCAGCCCCGTTCTAAGTTAGACACTGGTACCTTACCTGGGGGCAGTTCAGGCAAGCCGGATTCTTGAGCAATCCAAACAAGTACCGTTCAGCAGTAGGGAAATACGGATCTTGAACGCAGAGGCGGGATATGCAGCGCAAAAGGCGGTACCAGCCGAATTCAGGGAAACTTATAAAGCCAACCTGATAAGCGGCCAACGACGTCACATGCAAGAGAGGCGGAATATGAATCAAGAGTTATGATTCAAGAAACGACGCCAACTTGCGCGAATGTTGTGACGGCTGGCAATTAGCCCACATCAACTAGAAGAAATTGGGGCTAAGGGCTGGCGTATTGAGAATTCATCTCAAACAGGCTGCTTGTGCAAGCAACCTTACGAGCTAATGCAAGGGTAAACTGGAAATTTCATTTGAATCCTGGCAAGACCTGACCATCGTCGGGTTGGGCTAGATTCCACCAGAGATCGAATTCGATGTCTTCGTTCAAGAAATGCACTGAACCATCGCAGAGCATCATGTTGACACCGCCAGGATGAAAACTATAAGCAGTGTAATAATTGTGGCAGTTAATGAAGCAATCACCGTAGTCGCCATTGTCAACGGGTTTTGCTGCTAGGGTGTGAAGTCTCTCGCCATTTACTCCCGCCCATGTGCCTGCATAGTACTCATGACTGCCCTTAGGTTCTCCCGCTATGTAGCGCTCAGGCCTGCCAGCCATTTCCACCAACATGATGGTCTTGGATAAACCATCGGTAATTTGCGCAAATCGTAAAGGCTTTTTAGGCTCACCGCCGAGAAAGCTAGGGAATACAGCGATAAAAACCCCATCTTTGCGGTTAGGCCCGTTGGGCGGAGGTACGCCGTCTTGCACTTCGCTAATTCCAAAGTAGTCTGTTGCCTGCCCAGTGTGCCCTTGCCGGGAATTGAATAGCGAAAAATCGTTCACAATCTCCATTGTCCGGTCCCCCGGCGTCGAAGGACACTGGTAGATGGAAACAGGGGTGTTGACCGCCGGTTGATTGGTCACGTGGTCGTAGCCTTGCTCGAAGTCGTAGGTGTCTTGCAAAACTTTCTGTTCGACAAAAGGCAAGATGAGAGCAAAGAAACCGTTGACAACTACACCGTTGTTGCCCTGAGTGTTGTCATCGGATTGCTCGTAGACATAGCCAGCTGGCAAAGAACCATTCTGGTCGGCATAGTTGAGCACTGCTAAACCGACTTGACGCAAGTTGTTTGTGCAGCTTGTGCGACGTGCAGACTCACGGGCCGCTTGAACAGCAGGTAAGAGGAGGGCTACCAACACTCCGATGATGGCAATAACAACTAATAGCTCAACCAACGTGAAGCCATCTCGTTTACAAGTTCTGAAAAAACTCTTCCACATGGTTTTTGAGAGTGGCTATATGTTGCTCATGGGTGAGCAATGGCTTCTCTGTGGTGCTGTTGGTAGTGTTTGGTGACTTCTCTCTCGCCATCTATTTGACTTTGAGACTCGATATTAACTAAACTAGGGGATTTATCGCAAATTGTCAGCCCCACAGCCAGAATTTGGTAAGCTGACATCCCGTATGGAGCAGAGGAACAAGAATATGTGGTTTCGCAGAAGGGTTCCGCTACTGATGTTCGCGATTGCCATCTGCCCGAGTATGCATGTACTTGCTGCTGATATGCAGCTTGATGGTACTGCTGATGGGGATTCGCGTTGGTTCGAGCTTTTTTCCAACGCTTTTGTGCAGCTCGATCAAGGAACGGGCGACCCAAAGCAGGATGTTTTTTTCAGTGTTTTGCCGGGAGCTCCCAGCCCGCAACAGCTTGAAGATTTCGATCCTCTCACCTTTGATCCCCAAATATTCCAGCCGCTGGGCGGCTCAGCGATCGATGTTTTTCCCAGGGACGAAGCATTTGATTTGGGGGTTGCCACCTATGATGACCAAACAATCACAGGCAGTGGCTTTGAGATGGCAGCTATCACAGGCTATGACGTTGATTTTGCACAAAACATCGCCGACGATGATTCGGTCATAAGCCGGTCTTACGCTACCACAATAGGCACTGTAGCGGGAACTTTCTCTTTTCTCGATGGGCAGCTTATCGATGCTCAACTTAATGTGGAGATTACCTTTACCTACGATTTTAGCCCTCAAGGAGGCCTGCAAGACTATGTAGGCCAGTTTTCCTTGACTGGAAATCAGTTTGATTTATTCGTCGATGGCTCTTTTTCAACTGGCGGTTCACCGTTGCGGTACATTTGGGATAGTAGTGGAACGGTTGACCAGGTCTTGGAAGTGAACGCTGACTCGGATTTGGATCTTGATGTCGATGGGGGGGACTTTTTGACATGGCAACGTGGCTTTGGTAGCAGTGGCGACGAGTTAGGGCCTGCGAATGGGAATTTCAATGGAGATACTGCGGTCAACGCAGCCGATCTCGCAGTTTGGCAGCATCAGTATGGAGAAAGCGGCAGTGGAGCATTCGTTACAGTGGCTGCCTCCGTCCCCGAGCCATCCACTCTTGCCGGTCTAGGTTGGATTTTGCTTTTCGCCTTTTTGGGCTCTCGGCGATGGTTCTATTGCCTTGAATTCTAGCCTTAAATAAATCACCATTCTTTATTGAGATTTATTTTCAATAGCAGGTTGACTGCCCCTTAAAGTACGTGTATCCTGCACACCTTCACAAGGCCGATTAACATGCTCAAGCTGTCTCGCCAAAGGCTGGGTGACCGATCCCAGCAGTCGTAATAGTGAGAGATTATCGGTTCTTGATCCAAATGTTTCCATCCTGGCAACTTGGTGTTGTCAGTGTTTTTTAGCCAGCTCTCGGCCTTCTGCCGCCTAGCTAGCCATTATCTTACTTGATTGCCAAATAGCGGATCCAATTTCAATTATTGGACCAAGCCTTTGGCGACATGTTTTTTTTAGGAGATGTTTTAATGAAGCGTTTTATTTTAGCCAAGTCGATGCTTGGCATAGTGCTGACGGCCAGCCTAGCAGTTTCCTCGGTAGCCAGTGCCGATAGCTTGTTGGTTAACTTCATCGCCGACCTGACTCCAGCCACTTACAATGGCCCCAGCGACGTGAGCCCGTATACCCCTGGAACGGCCGTGAATCTGTTCGCGGCAACCCAGCCCGATGTGATCCGAGCTGACGGACAGTTCTACTTAAAAGACTGGGATGGATCGGATGGTACATTCACGACGAATGTCACTCCAGGGTCACGTTTCCTGCTCCACTCACCGCTCATCGAGCGTGTTGAGATAGATACTTGGCGAGCTGAGGGCCCATCGGACCACGGCACCCTGACCGGTCTTGGCAATGCCATCAGCCAACGTAAGAAGTTTTTGCTGCCTACTAATAGCACTTATGGTTCAGCGAGCATCACCATCGCAAATGGCGAGCTAACCGATATTAGCTACAACTTGGATTTCTCTCAGCCTGGTGTCCCGCCTTTCCAGGGGGCAGCTGGTAATCCAGCGTTCAGCAATATTAAGTTCAACGGGATTTCCCTCTCGACCGACAACACTGCAGTTCTCGGTGCGGCGCAAACCTATACCATTGGGGTCGACGACGACTCGGTTGTGTACGGGCTGAATACGCAGCTCTCGACCGCGTCGTTTCCACCCGGTGTACTCAACGGTACGGTCATCGATACCACGCGAGGCATGCTGAGAGACGAAATTTTGAACAATATCGACGAGATTGGCGGCTCTACGCCCAACATTAGCTCCGACGGACGTCAGAACGGGATTGCTTTGTCTAGCGCTGACTCACCTTCCTCTGGTCCAGTCTATCTGCAAGACCCGTTCCTCGGTGAAAGCGGTACGCTCACGGTGTTCGATGCCTCGGCTATTACCGTTGGTTTGGACATTAGTGTTGTGCCCGAGCCAACTACGGCGATGATAGCCGTACTGGGCAGCTTGTTGGTTGTCTCGGTACGTCGTCGTGCCTAGGGCCTCGTAGAATTGCATACTAAGCCGGTCGGGCCACGCGCTCGACCGGCTTTCTATTTCTTCCCAGTTTGACTATTTTCTCTCGATTGAAAAAAGAAGGGCGACTGTTCACCGAGATGAGTGACTTGTCAGCAATTACCAAGAGGATTTTCGCTTGCTGTTTTGCCTGCTGCCTCTCGG
>CAWWCC010000268.1:0-4126 GCA_963935315.1 uncultured Planctomycetaceae bacterium
AGACATTGGATGGGAAGTCGATCTTGACCGACCCAAAAATTTGAGCCTTAAATTTTCAATCATCGATCGTTACGATAGTACACCCAGCGGATTGGAACCCAATGAGATCAACTATGCCGCTTTGCTGATTTGGGGTTTATGAGGTAGTATGAAGAACCACACCGGCAGTCTTCACGATTTCATTAGTAAGCTCGTTTATGGATAACCCTCTTCTGAATTTGCTCCAGAACACTCTGGAGCGAGAAATGCCCATCACGCGCGCTATGGGCATTGTGGTTGCATCCTTCGAGAATGGACAGTTGGCAATGCGCATGCCGCTTGAGCCAAACCGCAACCATCAGTATTCGGCCTTTGCTGGTAGTTTGAATGCGCTTTGCACGGTTGTAGGCTGGGGGACCGTGTTCCTGCTCTTGCAGCAAGAATCCCTGCCGGGCAATATCGTGATTCGACGTGGCAGGATCCGCTACCTGCGGCCGGTTCGCACCCAGGAGTTCATTGCCACAGGTCTTTCAATACCTGGGGATGAGTTGGGCTACTTCTTCGAGCTACTGCGTAGCAAAGGCAGGTCCAAGATGGATGTTTCTGTCGACATCGCAGACGATAAAGGGCCCTATGTGCATTTCACGGGTTCTTATGTCGTGCAAGATACTTAAATGCTACGTGGGGACACCTTGCTGCCACAGTTGGCACTCGGCTAGCCAGCCCAACGGCTGGCCGTCGAGGGTGATGTCCACACAGAGAATCGCGGGCGACGCGCTAAGCGTCCTTTGTACGACAACTTGGTGT
Organism: uncultured Planctomycetaceae bacterium; assembly: GCA_963935315.1. GTDB lineage: Bacteria > Planctomycetota > Planctomycetia > Pirellulales > Lacipirellulaceae > Bythopirellula. The sequence continues at coordinate 787 of CAWWCC010000268.1, forward strand.
GTTGACCGGTGAGTCTGTCCGACCGCAAGGCGACAGGAAACGTTTTCCGGGTCGACCGCGATGCCACCTGGCGGAACCATTTGCAGCGACAACTCGATGGGTTTCTCGCTAAGATTCTCCACGATTAAATCGATAGGAGCTGGCTTGTCTTCCTGCACGAACGTCCGATACGGCTCGAGTCGGACCCAGTCGGCACGACAACGCCGATCCGGCTCGTCAACTACCATGCTGTCTAGTGTATCCGCCAATCGCTGGGAACTCGTCTCGAAGTCAAGCAGGTCTTCGTGCGTCACCCGTGTATCACTCCGACCTTCGAATTGATCGCCCGCACGAACGGTTCGACGATGGTGACCATGAAGGAGCACATCGGGCGAGATCTCCAACATGCGCTTGGCAACAGCCAGATGGTTTGACCCGGTAACGCGATTGGCAAAAATGACATGCCCATGACGAAGCTTGTCTTCACCAAAATGCGCCGAGTCTCCCATGGCCAGGTAATGACATCCGTCCATTTGGAAACTGATGCCTCCGTGCAGATCAGTCTGCCCCGGTAAGTTGTGCATTTGCAATTCCACGCCCCGCCACTCGAAGCATTCGCGATCGGCGAACGTCCGGTCTACGCGTATTGGCCAGGGCAACTTGCAGGGCAAGTTGAACCGGGAGGGTTCGCTCAAGATAGGAGCAATCCGATCCAGACACCAAACGGGTGTGTTCTTTCTACTTTGCAAGTACGGAATTCCTGCAATGTGGTCATCGTGATAATGGGTTACCAGGATCGCGTCGATATGGCGGATGCCGTGGTCTCTTTCCAGAGCTTCCAGCTGATCTGGAAAGAAACGTTCCAGGTATCCGAAACGCATGAAGCGAGCAGACCCATCCATCGGGTAGCCAACGTCAATAAGTAGCGCGTGCCCATCGTCGGAATGCAGTACATACCACGTGCAATTGTTCGTAGCGCTTTGAAGCAAGTGTGGGCTTGTCCGATGAAAACGGGTATCCAGATCGAGCTTGGCCGAATAGTACATCTCGCGGCTCAGGGCATCGATCTTTTTCCGTAAGGTTGCTACCGAGGCAGTCGGCTCCTCGATCACTGGGCCGTGGGAGGGGTAAAACACGGCTGGCTTTCTGCTGAGTAGCAGGCGAAGCGAATGGCTTGTCCATTCGGCACCGAGTGCGTCTGTATATCCGTACTGCAAGTTGTGAATCTGTGGTACATGGTCGGGAAACGCGATCAAATCTCCAGTGAATGCCACCCTTTTGTCAGCCACGGCTCCCATCAAGGAGATAGAGCCGGGAGTGTGGCCTGGTGCAGGAAGAACCTCCAGTTCCAAGTCCTCCCAACGAAAGAACTCGTAATCAAGAAGTGCGCAATCCACCGGACAGTTCCTCGGCAAAGAGAAGAAGTCGGCCACTTGATTGTAGTTGTGATAGACTCTTCGCCGTCGCCAAAAGCTCTCCACGTCCTCGACGAGATGCTGCTCAGATATGGGAACGGCCAACCGGGTCGTATTCCGATCCAAATGGTAGACGCCAGCACATTGGTCTCGATGGGTGTGCGTGAGGATCACCCAATCCAGCCGTTGAACGCCCAGGCGGTCAAGACTTTTTAGCCATTTGCCGCTACCCAGGTCAATTGCTATGGCGCTTTTGCCGCGCACGACCAGATAAACAGTGCACGTATCCTGGACTCGGAACAACCCGTTGCCAAGCGGCTCGAAAGGTTCGTGGTTGCCAGCGCTGAAATTGGGCTGCACGCTGGTATCCCCCTTAGACATAAATAGAATACTTCGACCGCTGCTTGCGTTTGAGCATAGCAGAAGCTTCTTCGTCGCCCACAAAATCTTCTTTCACGGGATCAAACTGTAGTTTGCGATTCAGCTGCATGGCTATGTTTGCCAGATGACAAGCGCTACAAGAACGGTGATGCGTGTGTGGGTCTGAAATCGCTTTGCCACCATTCTGGATACAATCGAAGAAATTCTGCATGTGTGCCCCCGCTTTCTCAAGCGTACCCTTCATGCCAGATGTGTCGTAGCCATGACACAACTTCACGATTTCGTCGTTGATGCGGTCTTCGTCGCTAGGCGTGAGCTCTTCGATCGGCTTGCCAGTCAGCCCACCCCGATTGACTCGGATGCGCCCCTTATCGCCTGAAAGGACCAACTCATTTTCGCCACTCAATAGTTGACAAACTTGGCCATCCTCGAAGGTGAGACGGCAATCGAAGGTGGTCGCCGTATTGTAGCCGTTGGGTATGCTCGGAAACGTTCCTTTGCCCTCAATGGAAACCGGGCCCGTGTTTTCCAGTCCGAGCGCCCACATCGCGATATCCATATGATGGACGCCCCAGTCGGTGACCTGACCGCCCGCGTATTCACTCCACCAGCGAAAATCGAAGTCACACCGCTGTTTGCAGTAGGGCACCTTGGGGGCCTGACCGAGCCACATGTCCCAATCCAGATCGGGTGGTGGCTGGATGTTTTTGAACGGGCCGCCCTTTTCACCGGTTCCGATCGAGACAAGTGCGTGCAGCTTGTTTCCCAACCGACCACTCCGGGCAATCGCAACCGCCTTGAGAAAGACCTTTTCGAACTCGCTGCGCTGTTGTGTACCGACCTGGAAGACAAGATCCGTTTCATCGACGACTTTGAGAAGCTGCTTGCCTTCGTCAACAGTGAGTGTGAGCGGCTTTTCACAATAGACGTGTTTTCCGGCTCGTAGCGCGTCGATGGCAATTTTTACGTGCCAATGATCGGGAGTGCCAATCGTAACGGCATCGATATCTTTGCGTTCCAGAAGTTTGCGATAATCTTGATGAACATCGATATCCTGGGCCAGTCGATTCTTGAAGAATCTCGCGTGGCCCAGATTCACGTCGGCTACGGCTACCATATCTCCCAGGCTGGCTGCCTGCATTGCAATCGTCATACCACGTCCTGGATCGAGCCCATGGTCTACATAGCGGTTTTCGTAGACACTGGTACCAATCGCCCCGAGCGTGATCCGATCATTGGGTGACTGCTGGCCAAGAGCCTTCTTCCACCAGAAAGGCAGGGCGGTGACACTTGTGGTTGCGAGCGAGGTCTTGAGAAAATTACGACGTGCTATGGTGTTGGTCATGGACATGCTCTGATTCTGACGTTCTTCGGTTAAACTCACCAAATCGACTTCGCATTTTTCAGATCAATTTTCATAGATAGAGACAGCATAGCAGGAATTGTTACTGGTGCCATCTCTCCCGTAGGGGCTTTTCTCGTAGGAAAAACCAAATTGCGCCCACGATATGAGCCGTAGGCGCTAGCCTTGTCCTTACCCATAAATAGGTATGTCATCCTGAAGG
>CAWWCC010000269.1:0-4119 GCA_963935315.1 uncultured Planctomycetaceae bacterium
GCTGTCCTGGCAGGTCGTCATCTCAACAACCCAGTTGTGACGACGGATATGATTACCGAGGGCGTAGATTTTTTGCTCTCGGAAGTGGAGCCTGTTTGGGTTGGTCACAAGGCATTGGGAGTCAATTTGAGTGATTTAGCTGCTATGGCGGCCCGTCCCGTAGCGGCCTTTGTGTCGCTCGTTTTACCGCGTGAAGGGTTTGAGCAACTCAGCTCATTGCAGTTGGCAATCCAGCTATATGAAGGAATGTTGCCTCTGGCGGAGCGGTTCCAAGTTGCCTTGGCTGGCGGAGATACCAATACATGGGAAGGTCCGTTGGCAATCAGTATTACAGTTTTAGGTGAAACGACCCCCCAGGGGCCATTGACGCGAAGCGGTGCTCAAGCGGGTGATCAGATATTTGCCAGCGGTCAATTCGGTGGCTCAATATTGGGAAAACATTTACACGTAGAGCCACGAATTCATGAGGCTCTCCTATTGCACGAACGGTATACCTTGCATGCAGGCATTGATGTTAGCGATGGATTGGCCCTCGATATTTCACGTCTAGCCGAAGCTAGCGATTGTGGAGCGCTGATTGATACCACTTCGATTCCTATCTCGGCAGCAGCTTGCAAACTTAGTAAAAAGGATAGCCACTCGGCCCTGCAGCATGCTATGGGCGACGGCGAAGACTTCGAGTTGGTCATTGCGGTTCCTCCAGCAACAGCCGAGAAGCTGTGTGCCGATGAGCCGCTTGATATACGGTTGACGCGCATTGGCGAAATGATTGAAACCCGCGGATTGTGGCAGGCGAACTTGGATGGAACGCGTCAAATCCTGCCGCCGTACGGCTACCTGCATTGAGAGCAAGCAGATGAGCGAATTTCATTTTACAGCCAAGGATGAGCATGCCACCGAACAATTGGGGAAGTGTCTTGCCCAGGTGCTGCCTGCCGGAACAGTGGTCGCACTCGTGGGCACATTGGGAGCTGGTAAAACGCGATTGGTACAAGCTGTCGCCCAGGCATTGGGTGTGCCTCGCGATGCGGTTACCAGCCCCACATTTGTGCTCGTCAATGAGTACCCAGGTGGAAAATTACCAATTTATCATTTCGATACCTACCGTCTTCGAGATGAAGACGAATTTATTGAGTTAGGACCTGAGGAGTATTTTGACGGGGCAGGAATCACATTCGTAGAATGGGCAGATCGGGTTTTGGATTGCTTGCCTGAGGATTATGTGAATATCAACATTGAGGTGATTTCAGAGACCTGCCGGGACTTTGTTGTAAGAGCCAGTTCACACGCAGGAGAACCATTGATCGAAAAAATGCGTTCGTGTCAATGATGGATAGCCTGCCACTGGCCTGCCACAGCCCAATCGACTAGATTACCGGATCGATTTCAGCCTTTTGTTGACACCCGGCATAGGCAAAGTTGCTGTGCTCTTGCTGCAACATATACCCTCCCGCCAGAACGGATTGCGGTGGGGGCACAATCGCTGAATTGCCGCCAAGAGAACAAGAACGGGGCACTCCAAACCTACACCGTGGTGAATTTGGTCCTATCTTTCCAGGATATGGCTACAACGATGTTTTTTGGAACAACCGAGTCTTGCAAATTGGGCCCTACAGAATTGGGTACCCACCCAAAATCAATACGGAGTAAACATGGCGAAGCAGACGATAGCGGATCTTGATGTTGCAGGTAAAAAAGTACTGATGCGGGTGGATTTTAACGTACCCCTCGACGAAGCCGGCAATGCAGCGGACGATCGTCGTGTGCGGATGGCAGTGCCAACCATTCAGGATGTTCTGAGCCGAGGAGGTGGCGTTGTTTTGATGAGCCACCTGGGGCGACCCAAAGGAGAGGTGAATCCACTTTTCAGTCTCCGCCCAGCAGCGGATGCACTGGCCAAATTAATCGACGCTGACGTCGTTTTGGCCAAAGACACCGTCGGGAACGATGCTGCTGCGCAAGTCGCTGCTCTGGCTCCAGGTAATGTGCTGGTTCTAGAGAACGTTCGTTTTAATGCAGGAGAAAAAAAGGGAGACGACGCCGACTATGTGGCCAGGTTGGCCAGTTTTGGAGATGTTTATTGCAACAATGCTTTTGGTACCTGCCATCGGACGGAGGCTTCGATGTATGCCGTTCCGAAGGCCATGAAAGAACAGGGCAAGCCGGCAGTTGTAGGCTTCTTGGTCGAAAAAGAGATCAAGTACCTGGCCGACACACTGGCCAATCCTCAGCGTTCTTTTGTGGCAATTTTGGGCGGTGCCAAAGTGAGTGATAAAATAAGCGTCATTGATAACCTGCTGAACGTATGCGACAAGGTGCTGATTGGCGGGGCGATGGCTTATACTTTTTCACTAGCCCAAGGAGGCAAGGTGGGGACTTCACTGGTTGAGCCCGACAAAGTGGATTTGGCCAATCAACTCATCCAAAAAGGTGGTGATAAACTTGTCTTGCCAGTTGATACACATTGCGGGGACAATTTTAGCAGCGACTGCAATAAAGAGGTTGTCCGAGCGGGCCATATCCAAGACGGTTTTAAAGGTCTCGACATTGGTCCCGAAACGGCCAGTCTCTATGCTGAGATCGTTCGAAGTGCCAAGACGGTCGTTTGGAATGGACCCATGGGTGTGTTCGAGATGGAGCCCTTTGATGCCGGAACCAAAGCCGTAGCCCAGGCCATTGCCGAAGGGGAAAGCACCAGCATTATCGGGGGCGGCGACTCCGCCTCAGCCATTGAGCAACTTGGCTTCGCAGAACAGGTTAGCCATGTTTCTACCGGAGGGGGAGCGAGCCTGGAAATGCTCGAAGGCAAGTCGTTTGCGAGCGTGCAGTTGTTGGACGAAAAATAAGCCGGACCGAATCTTGGCCATTCAAACTTCCAGGCCCAATAGCCGCATCAGCGACAATGCATTTCCTTTGGGAACCACACCTTCATGAATGCGGTAGTCAAAGGTCATCTTGCCTTCGATCCATTCATCACAAAAATGAACATCGCGGGCTTTGCCGTCGAGTTCGGTGAGCATGTTGCTTAGCGCCAGGTCGTGGGTTGTAACCAGTCCAATGGCTCCTGTTTCCAGTAAGGTGCGGATGACTCCTCGAGCGCCAACCAGTCGGTCGTGAGAATTTGTGCCGTGCAGGATTTCATCGAGCAAAAAAAGAACTGCGCTGCCGGTGCGCTTCGCATGACTTGCCTGTTCGACCACCAGGCGAATCCGCTGCAACTCTGCCAAGAAATGCGACGTACCCGTTTGTAAAGAATCTTGCATTCGCATCGCAGCCGCCACCTGCAGGCAAGATGTTTTCAGATGCTGCGCACATACGGGAGCGCCCGCCATGGCCAGTACCGTATTGAGTCCGATTGATCGCAGCAGTGTGCTTTTACCCGACATATTCGAACCTGAAACGAGCAGCATCCGGCCGTCCTCAGACAGTTCAACATCATTGGCCACAGCCGTGTCTTTATGCAGCAAAGGGTGGGCCAGATGAGTCGCCACAAAGTGTGGTGAATCGTTGATGATTTTGGGAAAGCAATATTCAGGATTTTCGTAATGCAATTGCGAAAAAGCGAGCAGGGTTTCTAGTTCTCCTACGGCACAAAACCAGCGGTCAACTCGGTGTCCATGTCGGCTGCGCCAGAGGTCGATAGCGCATGCAAAATGGATGTTTATCATCGTTACAAATGCCAAGGGTGCAATCATGATATTATGTCGAGCATTCTCGAACTGACTCACCCATCGCTCGAAACGATGGATTGTTTCGGAGGCCTTTAAGCCATCGTGGATAAGCTCGTTTTGTAAACGCTGCAATTCAACATCTTCTCCAGGGATTTTTTCTAAAGCGGCAAGAACCCGCACGATCCTCCGCAATTCGACTACCGCATGTTCGCTGTGCTGCTTGATAGAATTCAACGAATGTCTCAATCGATAAACAAAGACAAGTTGAATAAGTACTATGACAAAGATCGCTGATAGGGATCCGGTGACAAACCAGAAACCAAGAGCAATGATTCCCAGAAGACCCAGGGCGTATGCCAGGAGCCGAATCCAGGGTGCTGTTAAACCACTTGCACGAGACAGCCACTGTCTCTTATACACATCTGACGCTGCCGACGATACTCCTTGT
>CAWWCC010000270.1:0-4114 GCA_963935315.1 uncultured Planctomycetaceae bacterium
GCCCTAAGGCATAAATTGTACGAGGAGTCTTTTTTTGGTTGTTAACTTCTGGACCTGACAAAAATTGTTGGCATCCAGACACCAGCAGACACGATGAAACCGCACATATGGCAACTGCCAATAAGACTCGAGGATAGAATTTTGAAGCACCAACAGATTGCATAGAATGTCTTCTCGACCGGGACAAAACAGCACAACGACTACTCAAATCTTGAAAATGCATGGCGCAATACGGCCGAAGTAGATCCTAGTGCAGCACTTATCCAGAATGTGCAGACACATCTGTCCTGTCAAGCAAACGCTAACTGACATATTAGGTATAACCGACATGACCTGTCCTTTGCTGAAGTCGAATAGCATGTCTTTCCAAATGATTGGACAACTCAGATTTTTCGTCGAAATAACTGTTCGTTCAACATCATCGAATTTCCCGCGAACCGCACAATCGATTCCTCTCCCTATTCCCCAATATAGGATTCGAAGACGTAGTAAGTCTTAGGGGGGTGCAGACTGGCAACGATTCGGCTTGCTTTTGTTGCTGTAAGGTCGGTAGAGTGACGACTGCTAGGACGATTTAACTCAACCACTGAGAATTTCTTCATCATGCGACGAATAATAACCTTCCTTTTTGGAATGATTGTGGGAGGTATTTTGCTGTATGGGGCACTGAACTACCACATCCTCAGGGCAAAAGACGGCTTCCATCTTATCCCCAAGACAAGTGCCCGACTCGGGTCAACTTATGTCGACATCCGAAATTTTACTGTCACCGACATGGCCAATCATGCGGATATTGTCGAAGTAATCATTCTTTCCGATAAAAAAGAGTTAATGCGTGACGCAACGTCCGGTGCTATCGAGAATGGCATCAATCCTTTTTTGGATCGGAATTCGGGTCAATAATTCGGCAAACTCTCGCATCAGGCTTCAGTAGAGAAACTCTCAGACCGAAAACTTCTGCCATTTGGCAAGTTCGTTCGTGAAGCGCACAATCCTACAACCGGCAGGATTGCTATTGATAACGTACCGATGGAGCCTGCATCTTAGAGTGTCCGATGAGTAAACGTGGACATGTGGTGACTCGTTACATTGAACCAAACCATCCGTGCGCTACGTATCCTACGAAAACACAAGTGTAATTCCAAAAAACTAAGTGGCAAAAGGGTGAGCTGTGGAATTTAACCGCAACCAGTACTTTTTCCTGGGTGTTGTGATCGTATTGCTGGGTCTTCAAGTGCGCATGGTCAGTGCCTATGTGTTGACCCCCGATGCCACACACTTTTTGGCAGACAAAACACATTCCTCATCAACTTCTGAAGGAGCTGTCGTTTCTTTTGCCAGTGGCGTTGGAGCTCTTCCAAACAAGGTCCTTCATCCTCCAGAATGGCTCGGTTGGTGTCTGATTTCGATTGGGGCCGTACTGATTTTACACAGCATCGCCATGCCCAAACCTGGTTAGTACTAACCCCACTAACAAATAGAATTCAGGGCTTTATCTATGTTGTGTTCTAGTCGACGCTATGCTGTCCAAGCATTGATTGCCATCTTCTTGTTTGCATTCGTAATCTTCTATGAATGCGGTTTAGCCGTTGATAGATCGGCCACGCGAAGAGAGGCCACTATCCCACCACGATTGAATAAAACTATAAAACGCAAACCGAAAAAAGAAGTACAACGTCGTCTACGTGAGGGCACAAATATCAGTAGCGAATCTGGATTTTTTCGGTTGAATGGTGATGGTGCTATCTTCATTTCAGAAGAAGGATATGAGTTTGGTGGGCTACCAAACCTTAACCTGGAGCGGGTAGTTATTCTCCTCAAAAACGCAGAAGATCCAAAAAGCGTACGTTGGACCGTCAGCGGGACGGTAACTGAGTTTTCGGATCGCAACTTCCTGCTGATTAGCCGAGCCATCTACAAATCGATTGCCCAACCTCCCCTTCCGGAGCAACTCCATTAGCAAGAGCACGCCTGACCTCAACTTGACTTTGGCCCGGGTAAGGATATCATCGACGTCTGGGGAGCGAGGCACTGGATATTTCTTTCCGAAACCAGCTATAATGCGGGTAAATCAATACAGGGATTCTGGTCATTCCCCACCAATTTAATATGGGCCCACCCAATTAATACTGGTCAATTCCATGCCATCGCGCAGTCCTGCATCGGAAAATCTTTTTGAATACTGATCCTATTGGCAACTCAGAACGGAAACACTTAACGGTACATTGAATCATGTCAAATTTGCGTCGCATTGAACTTAGTGAATCAACTAGCGTAAGTGTGGTTCGCTTCAAGGACCAGAAGATTATCGACCCTCAAGCAATACAAGAGTTGGGACAAGAACTCTTTGATTTGATTGAGAAAGATGATCGCAAAAAGTTGGTGCTAAATTTTTCGAATGTCGAATTTCTTTCTAGTGCTGCCTTAGGGAAACTCATAACTTTTGAAAAAAAATCGAAAAAGCAAGGTGCCAACTTGATTCTGACCAACATTTCTCCCGAGATCTTTCAAGTATTTGCAATCACCAATCTAGACAAGCTCTTCACTATTAAAGATAGCGAAGCAGACGCATTGGCCGTTCTATAGATTTCGTTACCAAACCATGAACCCGGTCGCTCTTTGCAGTCGGGTACTATTTGTCTTTGTGTCCTCCGAACCCCCTTTCGATCGTTTTTTTGGCCACGCAACCGCCGTCGCATTAGTAAGTTGAGGCACGACATGTCAACAGGCAAGGCGCCACACACTTTCGATCGCGTCTTGCCAAGTTCTTTGAGCGCATACCACGACTTCATTCAAGAAACCCTTACTTTGATGGAGTCTCTTGCCTGGGACAAGGCGACCTTATTTGGTATCCACATGGCATTGGAAGAATCGATTAGTAATGCGATTCGACATGGCAATCAGGAGGACCCCAACAAACATGTACAGGTCCAATGCGAGATTAGCAGCGACCGCTTCTGGGCAAAAATCTGCGACGAAGGTGAGGGCTATGCTGCAGAAGAAGTACCCGACTGTTGTTCGCCCGAAAATCTTGAGACCCCCGGAGGGCGCGGCTTGGCGCTCATACGCGCCTACATGACCACCGTAGAGTTAAGTGAGAATGGCAGCTGCTTGAGCATGGAGAAGCTGCTCGACAATTCCGCAGATCAAGAGTAACTGCGAACTTGCTGATTTCTTACCCTGTGCAGCAAGAAACTTACCTGGCGAGGTCCTGGAGGACAGCGACTGGTGATGGCTTATAGCATCAGCAATAGCGATGCACTATGGGGGCTGCGTTGGTGGTTGGTAAGAGACTGTCTTCATCCTGACTTGCCACTTTGCATTCACCATGCATGAATAGCCAGGTAAATACGGTGGCTATCAAAGTAATCAGTATTAAAACGGTCATGAAGCTGCTCCACCCGTCCGGCCCAACAACAAGACGTCCCCCTATAAATCCGAATGACGCACTAGCAGTAAAGCCACACATGTCTATCAAGCAAACCAATGTGGCGGAATGAAAGCCGCCAAACTCATTGGGAGCTTATAAGTAATTGCACCAGATTCCTGGTCTTGGGCATGTATGGCATAAGACCATGAAGAAATTGTTCGAGGCCGATTGCGCAATTATCGTAGGTTTTTCTCTGTCTGAATTTGATGCCATGGCTCAAATGCAATTCGCAGAGGTCGCGCGAATCCGAAAAGCAGAAGGACGCCCACTAAATGTGATAGTTGTAGATCCAGGTCTCGCTACAAACGAGCTAGAAAAGAATCGCTTTCGACGAGTGTTTCACGAGGTCGAATTCGTCCCGGAAAGTCACGATGAGATTGATTGGAATGACTACTGAAGCAGTGCATCATCGCTACATCCCTAGAGGCCGCCTCCAAGCCCCGAAAGGGAACGGCCTGTTAACTTCTCGGGGTCTATTAATCAGAGATTCGGAGAGTTTTGGCGCGAGATTCCGGGGGGCGGAAGGAACCTTGAAGGTCCTATTCGGACCCCAAAAGTTCTCTCTCGAAACAGAGAGCGCGACGCGGGTGGGGGAATCGTCGTAAACCCTGTCTCTTATACACATCTCAGAGCCCACGAGACGGAATCCTATCTCGTATTCCGTCTTCTGCTTGAAAAAAAAAA
>CAWWCC010000271.1:0-4112 GCA_963935315.1 uncultured Planctomycetaceae bacterium
TATGGCGAAAGAGGGTCCAGAATTGCCCGGCAACCGCTTTCCGACAGGCGGGATATTCTTTGATCTCCACAACACCTACTGGTGTAAAGGATGGAAAGCCTTTTGGAAGATCGGCTTCTTTTTGCGGTTGAAATGAAAGCGATGAGGAGACCTCTGCGATGATCTGACGTACATCTTCAGGGTTTCCTGACTCTTGCCGCAGAGAAATAGCACGGTTCAGTTGCTCAGCCACTGGCGATTGCTCAGGTAGAACTTGGAGTGCCTCTTTGGCTGCGGCTACGAGTAATTCATCGGCAGCTTCAGCACCTGCTGGCCCCTTTAGCGCAGTGGCCAACACTTGCAATGCTTGTGAAGCGGGGCCCTTTGGTAGTTTGAATCGTTCTCCCTGGCCTCCGAAAGTCTGGCAGGTCACAACCATAACATTGGCGATGACAATAAAAAAAAAGGTAGCAGTCTTCATGTTCGAAGATCCCTGTGAGATAGATTTCAGTGAGCCAACATGGTCTTCACTTTGTCTCGTATTATCGCTCATAGATCGTACTCCCGATTTGGCTCACTGAGATCTTAGATCAGAAACACGATTCGACAAGGGAAAAAACCGGCCTTGCGGGGCTGAATTGGCTTTCAGGTTTTTACAGCATCCATGCCAAATTTTTTGTTCCACGGGGTTGTCAAAAATCGAGTCCTCACTTCAGTACTAGTAAAGTTTACTGTGATTTTTGGCCAAATCTTGTGAGAAACAACAAACGTTGAAAAAGAAGTACCATAGCGGTAGGCATCCGCAAGTAAGATCCTGGTCATCCTGCCAGAAGCGATGAGGAATGCAGATAGAGGTCACCACCTCCCGTCGCTATGGAGCCCGAGACTGACAGGACAGCCAAACCTCCAGTCCAGGCCTACAATAGTGATTGCGAATCTCACCGCTTCCCCCTTGGACCTCCAAACATTTCATAGGCTCGTTCTCACTCCTGGTTGGTACGAAGACACTTGTGGTCAATACTTCACGAGAGACATCGCAGGGACAAAATATCCTGCCGTCTTAAAAAGTGAATACTCGTGAATTGACGCGATTAAAGATTCTCATCTGCAATGATTTTGAGTTGCCTTCGGCTCAAGGTGCTTGGGTCCATGCTTCAGTGTTCTGGGTTCGAAAATCACGATGATCAGAAACCCCAACATGGACGAATTCAGCGAATAACTGAGTTCTCTATTTAACTAACATCTGATTGACTAAGACGAACTATCATCTCTGTGCGCACAGAATCTGGGGATTCTGGTGGGGAATTTACCACGCTGGCACTCTAGATAGACGCTGGCTTATGACAAGTGGTAAGGAAAGCGATTTGGGGCATTTCAATCCGATTTAAGAGACAGGTTTGCTCTATTCCAGCCCAGGCCCCGAATTCTCAAAGACGGGTACTATGTCTCAGGCTTCGCCCATAACAGAAGAAGCTCGGCCTTTTGTGTCGGCCGCCACTTTCGGATTTGAAGCAGCACATAAGTCGAGGTTGCCATGCTATGGGCGTCAATCCGTGTAGCGTGGAACCAGGGTTTGGAAGTTAACTCAGGCTCGAGATTCAGGATATTTCGGGCTCCTCAAATTGAATCAGGCTCCCACCGTTGACACTGGATGGTTGCCGCTAACACAAGTAAGGCTCTTGGTTTCTCAGGAACTGATGTTCTCGAAAAGATAATGTGCAACGAACCACTCGTTGCCTGCCCGATAACGAAACAGCTCGGCGCAGGCCATAAAAAACATTCGCCAGCGCTGAACTGTGCGCTTCGCCTCATTGCGTGTGCAGTTGCGACTAAACATCGACACCAGAGCTTCTCGATTCTGGTCAAGGTTGGAGAGCCAGGACTCACAGGTGCGCCAATAGTGCAACCCGTTGACTCGCCATTGCCGCTGTATCTTCAGATCATCAGCAAAATGGCCAAACAAATCTTCCGAGGGCATGGTTCCCCCAGTGAAAAAGTTTTGCCCCATCCAGTTGTCGGCGCCTTCTGTTTCAAATAAATATGGCGTGGAACGATGGCAGAATATGTGGGCGAAAGCCTTGCCGCGAGGAAGGAGCCAGCGGGCTATTCGCTCAAAGAGGATCCTGTAGTTTCGCATGTGCTCAAACATCTCCACAGATAAAATCCGGTCAAACTGTTGGCTAGCGTCAAAATCACGCAAGTCTGCCGTCACCACGCTCACGTTATCTAGCCCTTGCTCATGGGCACGCGCTTCGATGTACTTGGCCTGATTGAAAGAATTTGATACTGCAGTGATGTTACAAGTTGGATACTGCTCTGCCATCCAAAGGGTGAGTGATCCCCACCCACAACCGAGCTCAAGAATCTGCATACCATCTACGATCTGAGCTCGCTGGCAGGTGAGCCGTAACATTTCAGCCTCCGCACCACCGAGAGTCGTATGGGGCTCTGAGAACAAGCACGCACTGTACTTGAGTCGCGGTCCGAGCACTTTCTGGAAGAACTCCGCCGGGACTTCGTAGTGTTGCAAATTGGCCGCTTCTGTAGCGATGACGAGTGGAGCCTGAGCAAGCCGATCAACGAATCCCCTTACGGTTTCTCTCTGCTCATTCGAGCCAGTGGTCGGTAGTTCCTGGATGCGTCTGGCCAGCAGCCTCCGAATCCCAGGGCGGATGACAAAATCTGGCAAAAGGCCTAATTCAGCAATTTCAGTCAAACTTGTCATTGTGTCACCATGACGAAGTAGGGGAGAGTGCGGGGGGGTTACTAGGATTATACTATGCTAGTGGCCTGACAACCCTTCTCCCCTGTCGAATAAGAACCAACATGACTTTACAGCAAATCCTCCTCACCAACGCTCAGGTTCTTGCCTGCGCGGTATGCCTCCTCTGGGGAATTAGCCTATATCGGAGAGACGCAAGTATCGTGGACCCGTTTTGGGGACTCGGCTTCGTACTCGTCTCATGGATATCGGCTGCGGTCAGCGGTGGAGGATCGCCGAGAACCCTTCTCGTCGTTGCTCTGGTGAGTGTGTGGGGCATCCGCCTATCCGCCTATCTCACCTGGAGAAACTGGGGCAAACCGGAGGACTATCGCTACGCCGCCATGCGAGAACATCATGGTTGGCGTTTTCCGCTGGTTAGCTTGCTGACCGTATTTTTGCTGCAGGGAACCATTATGTGGGCTGTCTCGTTGCCCATTCAAGTTGGCGTCGCCGAGAACACATCGTCACACCTACCAGCGTGGATCGGATTATGTGTTTATGGAATTGGATTCCTGTTTGAATCACTTGGCGACTATCAACTGGCTCGTTTTAAGGCCCAACCTGCCAATCGAGGTCAGGTGATGAATCGGGGCCTGTGGCGATATACGCGACACCCCAACTACTTCGGTGACTTCCTCGTCTGGTGGGGAATCTACCTACTGGTCGCGGCGCCCAGCACCTGGTGGTGGACGCTTGTCGGCCCACTGCTGATGTCAATCCTTTTGATCCGCGTTTCAGGGGTTCGGCTCTTAGAGAACTCGTTGAGCAAAAGACTGGTAAGCTATGACGAATATGTGCGTAGCACGAGTGCCTTTTTCCCCTGGCCACCGAAGAGTGGCTAGCCATCTCTACAAATGATAGACTTGTCAAAGTCCAAACTCATTCTAAGAAGCCACATGACACACTCGTGCCTGGTCTGGGCTGTCAGAGCAGCAGGAGGTGCCTGCCACCTAGTCCTCACACTTAATCCTGCAGTCCGTTTGCAAAAAGAAAGCATCTGACCATGCGAATTGCGATCATTGGTACGGGTATTAGCGGCAGCCTGGTCGCTCGACTGCTCTCCACACAGCACGATGTGACCGTTTATGAAGCCAATAGCTATCCGGGTGGCCATGCCAACACGGTTGATGTAACGATTTCTGGGAAACATTACGAAGTCGATACGGCTTTTATGGTCTTTAATCGGCAAACTTACCCCAACTTTTGCCGTCTTCTAGAACTACTGCAAGTACCATCTCAGCCGAGTAACATGAGCTTCAGTGTGCGCTGCCCTCGTTCCGGTCTTGAATACCAAGGCAGCAATCTGAATGGACTGTTTGCCAGCTGTCTCTTATACACATCTCCGAGCCCACGAGACGGACTCCTATCT
>CAWWCC010000272.1:0-4110 GCA_963935315.1 uncultured Planctomycetaceae bacterium
CTGGAGCTTACGTAGCAGCAATCTTTCATGTCATCACACACGCTTTCTTCAAGGCACTCCTGTTCTTAGGCTCTGGATCAGTAATCCACGGCATGCACGATGAACAGGACATGCGAAAAATGGGAGCCTTGCGGGCATTGATGCCAATAACAGCGGGAACTTTTATAGTTGGATGGCTGGCAATAGCTGGCGTACCCCCATTCTCCGGGTTTTGGTCCAAAGATGAGATATTGCTTGCAGCATGGGAACAGAAGAACATAGGCCCGCTTCTGTGGTTCGTGGGATTAGTAACCGCGTTGCTGACCGCCTACTACATGACCAGGCAAGTAATTTTAGTTTTTTTCGGAGAGCAGCGATGGGATGAGGATGTCCATCCGCATGAGTCCAGCTGGACTATGACATTGCCCTTGTGTTTGTTGGCCGGAGCAGCGATTGTCGGCGGAGGCATAAATTTGCCGTTGGTCAAAGAATGGCTAGTGCTGGAACACTTCTTGGAACCAATCTTTGCTCACCCGCACCACTTTTCCTCAGGCACATCGACAAAGGTTGTCCTAGCGGTTATATCCGTCGTTATCGGAGTGTTAGGCATCACTATCGCAACTCTCGCGTGGCTGTTTCGCCGGATACCCACAGAACAACTTGAACCAGAATTCCTTGAAAACGCCATGTACGTAGATTCGACCTATGCGCGAGTTGTAAGTGGTCCGGGCACTTCTAGTTTCCAAAAAGCCGCTGATTTCGACAAAGGGGTGGTTGATGGAGCCGTTAATGGTGTGGGCGCCGCAGTTAGAAAATTAGGTCAGTTAATTCAGCCGGCTCAGTCCGGCTACATGCGTAACTACGCAACCGGTGTGGCTATTGGCGCTCTCATGATTTTAGTTGTATTGGCATGGGGGCTACTTCTGTGATTCAAGCTTTAGCGGCTCAAACTGAGGCGTCTTTCCCTGTGCTTAACGCGCTCATAATCGTGCCGATAGTTGGCGCGCTTGTCGTGACACTGCTTCCTAAAAGCAGGCCTGAGTTGATGAGACCTGTAGGGGCAATTTTCTCGGCAATAGCGGGAGCATTATCTCTTTATGTCATGGCGGAATTTTCGATTAGCCAGTCCGACTTCCAGTTCCAGTCAATCCAATCTTGGATTCCCAGTTTGGGCATCAACTGGCACGTGGGCGTAGATGGCATTTCACTCTGGCTAGTCGTACTTACTGGACTTATTACGCCTCTAGTCCTGGTAGCAGTAGACCCTCATCACGATCCGAAACCATATACTGCTTGGCTTCTACTACTTCAGGCTGGATCTTTTGGCGCCTTTATGGCGCTTGACCTTTTCTTGTTCTTTGTGATGTTCGAAATCGTGTTGGTGCCGATGTACATGCTCATTGGCGGGTGGGGTTACGACGATCGCCGATACGCAGCGACGAAATTCTTTCTCTACACAATGGCGGGCTCCGCTCTCATGCTTGTTGCGATTGTCAGCGTGGCAACGTTGAGCGCAGGTGACCAAGGAATTACTTTCAGCGTTATTGAATTGGCTGAACGTCAAGCACTTTCGACCAATACAGCGCGTCTCTGTTTCTTGGCTTTTGCATTGGCGTTCGTAATTAAAGTTCCTATCTTTCCGGTTCATACTTGGCTTCCGGATGCTCACACCCAGGCGCCCACGGCAGGCTCGGTAGTGCTGGCAGCAGTGATGTTGAAGCTAGGAACCTACGGTTTGATGCGCTTTGGCCTCTACCTTTTCCCGGAAGCATCGGTTTGGGCGGCTCCCACCCTCGCAACGCTTGGTGTAGTGGGCGTTATTTACGGGGCAATCGTCGCCACGATGCAAAAAGACTTGAAGAGACTCGTTGCGTATTCCTCGGTGGCGCATATGGGATTTATTGTCCTGGGCATTTTTGCCTTCACCACTCAAAGTTTGGAAGGCGGTGTGTTGCAAATGGTCAACCACGGCATTTCCACCGGCGCCTTATTTCTCCTCGTGGGGATGCTCTATGAGAGAAGAAAGACGCGCGCTATAGATGAAATGAGCGGAATCCAGTCGGCAGCGCCCATTTTCGCCGGCTTCTTTACCCTCGTGATGCTTTCATCCATAGGAGTACCGGGCCTCAATGGATTTGTTGGCGAATTTCTCGTGCTCATAGGCTCTTACGACACAAGGCGCTGGTGGACCATTGTTGCGGCGACTGGCGTCATTCTTGCAGCCCTCTATCTGCTTTGGGCATACCAGCGTGTCTTCCACGGTGAACCGACCTCAGAAGATGAAAAGACCCAAGACTTAACCCTTAAGGAGGGTCTCATTCTGGCGCCATTTGTCGCGGCCATAGTCTTTCTCGGTCTATACCCGAAACCGCTTCTTGAGCGCATAGAGCCAGCTGTTGAAGAACTAATTGCGCACTTAGAAATCCATTCTGATTATGTCCAACCACAGCTGGGCGATCCCGTGGTGTTAGAAGAAAACCACCATCAAGACAGTCACGCAGGGGAGGACGACCACTAATGTTTGCTCCCCAGCTTCTCGGTTTTGTGAGCCCTTCAATTAACTGGTGGGCCCTGCTGCCCCAGATGATTCTCTTGGGCGCTGCACTCTTGATCTTGTTGTTAAGTTCTCTCGCGCCTCGCCGCTCTTCAACTACTTTTGCAACCGTAACCACATTGAGTGCCGCGATTACCGCTTATTTCGTGTCGATCGGCTTGTGGTACGACGTCGAGCGTGAAGGGGCATCTTCCTCCATCGCAAGTGCTTTCGGAGTTGACGGTTTCAGCATCTTTTTCACGATGCTCATATTGATAGCACTGGCCATCACAGCCTTGTTATCTCACCATTACCTCGACCGCGAAGGAATCGACCCGCCCGAATTCCATGCACTTTTGCTTTGCTCGGCTGCAGGAGCCATTGTCATGGCCGCTGCGAATGATCTTGTTGTCATGTTTCTCGGCTTGGAAGCGCTATCGATCGCCATTTATGTGATGATTGCGATGCACAGCAGGCGCTCAGAGGCTCGGGAATCGGCAGTCAAATATTTTGTTCTAGGTGCCTTTAGCTCCGCTTTCCTGCTCTACGGCATCGCTCTCACCTATGGCGCTACTGGTTCGACCAACTTGGTTCACGTCCGAGAATATTTGGACGCAGTTGTCTTCAGAGATCAGCACATGCTTATGGCGGCAATGGGGCTATTGCTAGTGGGTCTTTCTTTCAAGGTAGCCGCAGCACCTTTCCACTTTTGGGCTCCCGACGTTTATCAAGGAGCTCCTAGCCCTGTTACGGGGTGGATGGCCTCAATAGCCAAAGCCGCTGGTTTCGCAGCGCTGCTCCGTATTTTCTTTGCTGCGTTTGCGAGCCATGACTCTGACTGGTCCCCGGTAGTAGCTGTTCTGGCATTTGTAACTTTGGTGGTGGGGGCTGTCATGGCGATCCTGCAAACGGATGTGAAGCGGATGCTTGCCTTTTCATCAATTAGCCATGCTGGTTATGTGCTTGTAGCCGTTCAATCAGCCAGCAATGATGGCACTGCGGCTGCCCTCTTCTACTTATTTACATATACCTTGATGGTGCTTGGGACGTTCGCAGTGGTAGGAGCGATGGGGAGTGATGATGATCACCCCTTGACGAGGTATGCGGGATTAGGTCGCTCTAAGCCTCTGATAGCTCTCTCACTTACTGCCTTATTGCTCGCTCAAGCTGGTGTTCCAACTACCTCTGGGTTTATTGCGAAATTCCAGGTCATATCAGCGGCGGTTAGCAATCAAAGTTATTTCTTAGCTGGCGCGGCGATGGTGACTGCTGTCATCGGCGCCTTTATGTATCTCAGAATAATTATGACGATGTATGTCGTTGACGATGACGAAAGTGGACCATCACCGGTTTGGCACTGGACTACCTCGACGGTTGTTCTAGGCACTGTGATCTTCACTATGGTGTTGGGGTTGGTGCCCCAATTCCTCATCGAATTTGCAGAACAAGCTGTCCCGATACTGATCCGAGGGTGAGGTCGCAAACAATGTTTAATAGCCACGGGGAGCTCCCCAGACGAAGAATCAAGAATCGTGTCAAAGAATCACGTCTTTTGTCCCAAATGCACGATAACTTTCACTACGTCCGAAGCCTGCGGA
>CAWWCC010000273.1:0-4084 GCA_963935315.1 uncultured Planctomycetaceae bacterium
CCGAAGTCTATCCAGTTGGAGGTAAGCCGGAGACTAACTTGGCTAGTTGTGAGGACTATCGGACTGTCTTGGTAGTCGCAATGGATCAGCCTGGAGTGTTTCATCCGGGGCATGGAAAGAATCCTTTTGATTAGGGTGTTTTTAATCTGGAAATTAAGAGTCAAATCGTGAATAAGGCTACTAGAAAGGATGGAGACAATCTTTCTGGTGTTGCGTAAGTGATGACATTAGGTAAAATGCAAGATGTCTAATTGACTTGTTCTCTGTGGTTTCAGATCTTCTGTCATGGTGTTTGTCGCGTTTTTGATTCTGGGTGAAGTTGACAAAGGAACCTAAGCTATGAGCTGGCGAGACTTTATGCGGCAGCTGCTGGCTCAAGCCTGCAGTTGCGAGAACGTGACCGATTTCTTCAATCAACTACTACCAGAGGCCCAGAATTCTCTGGGTTTTCAGGCGATGGCTGTCGTGCGCTGCAGTCCTCCCGAATGGCTCGTTCTGGCCAGTGTCGGTATTGCTCCCAAGCAGGTGCCAACCGATCTGGCTGCGGAAGCACTTGATCAGAATCGTTCTACACTGAGTGGCGCCTGGGCGGCCCTACCCTTGTCCGGCAAGCATGTCATTCTCCTGCAGGCTGCGATGTCCGAGAGTGATTTGGCGCAGTTTCAAGTCGCTATGACTCAGGCGTTTGTTGCGGTTCAAAGTCAGCAGCAACGCATACGACGCATTCGTCGGCTGGAAAAGATTTTGGAGATCACACACACCTGGAGCCAAACCAATTGCATGGAAGCGCTCCTGCAGGCAATGGCCGAAGCGGCTATCGAGTTGCTCTCAGCCGATCGGGCCAGTATTTTTCTGTGGGACAAAGCCAATAAGGTGCTGGTCGGACGACCCTCTTTAGGAGTCGAGGGCAATGAATTGCGTATTGCTGATGACCAGGGAGTGGTTGGGCAAGTGGTCCAAACGGGGCAACCGAGGAGAGTGGGGGGCGGATCTGAAGATGATCAAATTGCCAGGAATGTTGACGCGCAAACGGGCTACCATACACGCACGATTTTGTGTGTGCCGCTCGTATTCCATTCTAGAAAGTGCCTGGGGGCCTTTGAGGTGTTGAATAAAAATGAGGGACGCTTTAGCGAAGAAGACCAGCGCGGACTGGAAGAACTGGCTGCCCATGCGGTAGTCGCCTTAGCAAATACTCAACAGCTGGAAGAGTTGTTCAGCAAGCATCAGCGTCTGGTTGAAGAAGCGGCAGAAGAGGTGCAACTCATTGGCAACAGTCCGGCGATTGAAGCGGTTCGTTCAACCACACAGCGCATTGCCAATACCGATTTGGCGATCCTCATCCTGGGCGAAAATGGCACAGGCAAAGAAGTTGTGGCTCGTTCTATTCACTATATCAGCGAACGCAGGGACCAACCGTTCATTGCGGTCAATTGCGCGGCGCTGACCGAAACACTCTTGGAGAGTGAACTGTTTGGCCATGAAAAAGGGGCTTTTACGGATGCTCATGACACACGCGCAGGCAAGTTTGAATTGGCTTCGGGCGGTACGTTGTTTCTTGACGAAATTGGCGATATGAGTTTAAGTGGTCAGGCCAAATTGCTTCGTGTGCTGGAAGACAAGACGGTTGTGCGCGTGGGGGGATCCGAAACTATCCATACCGAAGTACGTATCCTTGCTGCAACCAACCAAGACCTGGCCAAAATGGTGCGTGAGAAAAAGTTCCGCGAGGACCTCTTTTTTCGCCTCAACGTCGTGAGCCTTGAGCTGCCTCCACTGCGCCAGCGAGGAGACGACATAATAATTTTAGCAGAGTTTTTTCTTGGCCAGTTTTGTCAGAGTATGGGCAGACGGACGCCAGGTTTATCAGCAGCATCCAAAAAGCAGCTCTTAAATCACGTTTGGCCTGGCAATGTTCGTGAATTGCGCAATCTGATGGAACGCTTGGCTTATCTCTCTTCAGGCAACCGAGTTGAAGCCGAAGATCTCGCCTTCATCAATACGGGGGCAGTCTCGGATGCGCAGCGTCTGGACCTGGACGCAACACTCACGGAAGCTACACGAGACTTTCAGCAGGAATACATACGCCAAATGATTGAGAGTATGCAAGGAAATATGAGTCAGGCCGCCCAGCGGTTAGGGCTGCATCGCTCCAATCTCTACCGTAAAATGCGTCAACTGGGGATGGATGGTGGTGAAGAATGATGGGGATTGCAAAGTGGAGCGATCCTTGCCCTTTTTTACAACCGGGGACAGAAACAAGTCGGCTACGCAGTTCGCAAGACCGACTCGATCCGACGAATCGCCTCTTCGACAGGACAGGGGCGGTCGGCTACTGATACCTGCGCGCCTTGAACAACCAGGCCTTCAATTTTTTTCTGGGCAGAAATTACCGTGCTGTGGCTGCTGCGTCCAAAGTAAGCGCCGATTTCACCGAGAGAAGCACGAGTATACTTGCGGGCTAACCACATGGCCAACATCCGTGGTTCGGCTACTGAACGTGTTTTTCGTTTGGACTTAAGATTGTTGGGTTCGACTCCAAAGACGTGACATACGGCGCTCTGGATGTCTGCCAGACACACACTGGGTGTGTTTTGTTGGATATATTCGGCGAGTGTTGCGCGAACAAGATCTTCGTCCAGGACCTTGTCGTAGGCTTGACTTGTGGCGACCAGTAAATTGATAGCCCCACTAATTTGACGTGCACTCCCAGCAACCTGTGAGGCAATATAGGTCAGGATTTCTTCCTGGTCGGGTAAGCCCATCTGCAGGGCAAAGCGGCGTGTGATTCCTAGTCGGGTTGTAAAGTCAGGTAATTCAATGGGAATTGCCAGACCGCCTGAGATTCTTGATACCAGTTCGAGACTCACTTGTTGCAACTCGCCCGGGCTACGGTCGCACGTCATCACAATTTGCCGACCACGCTCCTGAACAGTATCTATTGTGTAAAGCAACTCGTCGAGCGTCGCACGTTTGCCAACTAGAAATTGAATGTCGTCAATGATCAGCGCATCGACCATGCGATATTTTTGTCGAAAACTGGGCAGCGACCTGCTGTTGAGAGCCGTCAGGAATTCAGCAGTGAATTGTTCGGCGGTGAGGCGAATGCCGCGTGTTTGCGGGGCGCGACGCCAGTGTTGAAGCATGGCATAAGCAAGATGGGTCTTGCCTACACCTGGGGGACCGTAAAGAAGAAGAGGACCATAATGGCCTAATGATTTTGCTACGGACTGGGCGGTGTGGCAGGCCATCTCATTGCTTCTGCCAACCACAAAGTTGGCAAATGAGGACTGTGCTCCTGGTCGTTTCGAATCAGGTTTTTGCACGTTTGTTCGTGAGCGGTCCTGTTGCGGGAGATTTCCTGTTTGCGCCCGTACAGCCGGTTGCTCCCCTGGAGATTCCAGTCGGTTATCAGTAGAAATATCCAGGTCAGGCTTGGTTTCAATCTGGCTGGGATGGGTCTGCCTCGAACAATCTGGCTGCGAATTCCCAAGGACCTGCGGATTCGCAAGGACATGGTATTCAATTGAAACTTCGCATTGCCACACTTGTTGGGCGCAAGACAGTAGTGTGGTGTGGAGTCGACTGCGTAGCCATTTCAATTCAAATTCGGTAGGGCAGCCTACGAGCAACTTTCGTTGGGGCAGCTTTCTCTTGGGTGGTTTTCTCTCGAAATGTGCAACTGGAGCATCGCTGTCTTTTGCATCTCCTACCCCTGCGTCTTCTCCAGCACCCATGTAATGTAAACTTGTGTCATGCAGGCCTGAAGCAGAGACTGATAACTGCTCAGCCTTTTCGTCAGTGTCACGCATCTGAAGAGTCGTATGGGGACCCACCCAGAGCTCATAACGATTACGCCCAAGGCGCTGCGTCAGCTCTTCTTGCAATGCGGACAGCCTGTCCGAATCATCCATGACTACATCCTGCTGCTATATCGTGTTACACATAGGATTTCTGCCGGTAATCAGGACACAATGCCCAACATAAACCCGACCAAGATAAACCCAATATGCACATGCTAAATAAAGTCCGGCCCTAAACCCCTACTCCGGCATGCCAATACCAACGGACTGCAATAGTCAAT
>CAWWCC010000274.1:0-4079 GCA_963935315.1 uncultured Planctomycetaceae bacterium
CGCCAAACGCGCTCGGAGTCCGTCTCGTGGGCTCGGAGATGTGTATAAGAGACAGTTCCTGGGGGGGGCTTGCGATAGGGTCATGTAATAGCCAAAAAAATTGGGCAGTTCCACATCAATTTGAGGCAATATTGCGCACTTCATAAAGAAAATAATCCGGTCACTGGCATCGCTTTGAATTTGTCGAATCGGTTATAATTTTCCTGCTCATCCCATGGAGCGATGGTCAAGGCTGTCCTTGTCTTGGTGCTAGCACGCAGCATTTCGGCAAGAGACGAATGGGAGTAAAACTAGAGACTCATTGGCAACGGATTGGACTAATCTTATGTGTGGAATCGTAGGGTACGTAGGTACTGGAGAAGCATCGGAGTATCTGCTCGATGGACTACGACGTCTCGAATATCGTGGCTACGACAGTTCGGGCATTGTGACTTTGGATGATGGCAAATTGGCAATCACCAAAACGGCAGGCCGTGTCAAAGATCTTGATCAGGCTTTGAAGTCATCCTCCTCAGATGGGTCAGTCGGTATTGGGCACACACGATGGGCCACACATGGTCCGGCCACCGATGGAAATGCGCATCCCCATTTTGGTGGCGATGAAATTCTCGCATTGGTCCATAACGGTGTCATCGAAAACTTTCGTCCCATTAAGAAGAAATTGCAGGAGATGGGATATGAGTTCCACTCCGACACAGATAGTGAAGTCGTGGCACAGCTGATTGCCCACGAACTTAGTCAATTGGATAGCGACAGCACCAATGACTTGGATCCCTACGCTCCTTTGGTGGATGCTGTACAAAAAAGTTTGACCCAGTTGCAGGGGACCTATGGCCTGGCGATCGTTTTTCGCGAATGGCCCGAAATTATCGTGGCAGCCCGCCTGGGTAGCCCTTTGGTCATCGGAGTAGGTGCAGATGAAAACTTTATTGCCAGCGATGCTTCTCCACTAGCAGGTCGCACAGACAAAATAGTTTACTTGGCAGACCATGAAATTGCAGTAGTCAGTGCAAATGCCATACGCGTAGTTCATCGAGACCAGGGCGATGTCAGACACGATGTGAAACTTTTTGAGATGGATGCAGCCGATGTTGAATTGGGTAGTTTTTCGCACTTCATGCTCAAAGAAATATTTGAGCAGCCCGAGACGGTCCGCAATGCACTACGAGGACGCCTCGATAAGGATGCCGCATCTGCCGTTTTTGGGGGCTTGAATCTCACAGCCCAACAATTGCAGTCGGTGAATCGTTTTGTGTTTACTGCCTGTGGAACTAGTTGGCATGCATCGTTACTCGGAGAGTACATGATCGAGGCATTGGCACGAATTCCCGTGGAGGTACAGTACGCAAGTGAACTTCGCTATAGGAATCCTCCCTTAGAACCCCAAACGTTATTATTCGCTTTAACCCAAAGTGGTGAGACGATCGATACATTGGCTGCTTTGCGCGAAATGAAGCGCAAAGGGCATCCTACGATGGCGATATGTAATGTGGTGGGAAGCACCATTGCCCGCGAGGCAGACGGTGGCATCTACCTGCATGCAGGGCCAGAAATTGGTGTTGCTTCAACTAAGGCCTTTACGGCCCAGTGTGTGGTAATGGCCCTGTTGGCTCTGCATTTTGGTCGATTGCATCACCTTAGTTTTGAAGAAGGTATGCGCATTATCGACGATTTGGAAAATTTACCGGATGCAATTGAACGAGCATTATTGCAAAGTCAAACAGCTAGTCGGATTGCCGAAAAGTATGCCGATTGCAATAATTTTTTATACCTTGGCCGACAGTACAATTTTCCTGCGGCTTTGGAAGGCGCACTGAAGCTGAAAGAAATCAGCTATATTCATGCCGAAGGGTATCCGGCAGCAGAAATGAAACACGGACCGATTGCTTTGGTTGATGAAAACACCCCAAGTGTGTTTATCGTACCCCAGGGGGGTGTTTACGACAAAGTATTAGCCAACGTGGAGGAGATCAAAGCCAGGGGTGGCCCCATCATAGCCATCGTCAACGAAGGCGACGATCATGTAAATCAATTGGCAGACGATGTGATGGAGGTACCCAGTGTTGCCGATTTTTTACAACCGGTCGTCGCTTCGGTGCCGCTTCAATTGCTAGCCTATCATATTGCAGTTGTGCGGGGTTGTGATGTAGATAAACCCAGAAATCTAGCCAAGAGCGTTACGGTTGAATAATTATTTCTCATCGCGTCCAAAGAACATCATGTGTTGCCAAGGCAAGCCATGGTACTCTTTGACGAGTTGATAGCCATTGGGAATTAATTCTTTCAGGATCTGCTGCTTGCTCATTTTGTGCAGCGGTTTTATAGGTACTTCAGGATCTTCTTCACGGAACTCCACCAATACGATCTGTCCTGATGGTGAAAGAGATTTGCGCATTGCTTGAAGCATCAATTCTGGATGCGAGAATTCGTGATAAACATCGACGAGTAAAATTAAATCAACTTCATTGTCCGGCAGACGGGGATTGTGAAGCGAACCCAAAATAGGCGTAACATTGTTGATGTTCTGAGTTTGCAAACGATTTCGTAATAAATCCAACATCTCAGGTTGGACATCCACGGCAAGCACTCTGCCCTGAGGGCCCGCAAGATGGGCCATTTTGATCGTGTAGAAACCGTTGCCACAGCCCATATCGCAAACAGTCATGCCATCGTTAATGCTGAGGTGCTTTAACACGAGCGAACAGCGTTCTTCGCGTTCACGCTCATTACGAATTAGCCACTCTGCTCCGCTATAATGCATGGTTTTCGCAATGCGACGACCCTGGTAGATGACGCGTGCGGGGGGAATGGCAGAATCAGCTGGAATCGTGGTTTGGCATTGCCCACAGCGCTCGTAACAGGTTGCGCCCAAACAGACGTATAAAACCAGGGCTAACTTCACGTGGTTCATAGCAAACGATTTCTCAAATCTGACAAACTTACCTGGATAGCCTCTAATTTCGTATGGGCTAGTATAGGTGATTGCATGATTTGAGAATACAGTTTCTCCATGATCTGACGTTGATAACTGAAGATGAATCTTTATAGATAACTCAGGCGCCTTGGTAGGCTTCTTCTAACGAGATGCGAAGTAGAAAAGAGAACGCTTGGTGTGTCAAAGAATATTTGCACGGAGTCTGTTGTACGGAAAGCAAACTCGGAGAAGTTTTTAGAATTGGAATGCTAATTGTTTTTAGCCATTCCCAGTTTACAGTAGGACTTGCACGACGATCTCTTGATGTCAGGTCGAGCTGATAAAGTTTTCTAGATGTTAATGGACACTTAGGTGAAGACTGAAATTTGATAGTCAGGGTGATTGGTTGTGTGTCGTTTTATGATAATAGTGGAAAACGGGCCCGTTCCTATTTCAAATTCTTGGAGTATGGATGCGACTGTTTGATATTCGTAAGCAAGAGCTTCCGGCACTAGGTTGGGCAGCAGCCTGGTTTTTTTGTGTGTTGGCTGCTTATTACACGATTCGTCCCGTCCGAGAGACATTTGCGACAGAACTCTCGCGAGATCAGCGGGCAGCTCTATTTATCTGGACGCTGGCTGTGATGCTATTGGCCACACCCCTCTACGGACTTGTGGTAGCTCGTATTGCTAAAAAATGGCTTGTGATGTTCGTGTATGGTTTCTTTATCACGAATTTGATGGCCTTTGCATTTTTGTTGTCCAACTGGGGTGTTCAGAAATGGACATCGAGTGCGTTCTTTATTTGGATTAGCGTTTTTAACTTGTTTGTCGTCACTCTATTCTGGGGGACGGTGGTCGATTTGTTTAGCGGCGATCAAGGTAAACGACTTTTTGGGCTCATCTTTGGGGCAGGTACGTTGGGTCAATTTACAAGTTCGTGGCTGGTTCAGGAATTATCTCATAAGATTCCTATGGAGGGTTTGCTGGGAGTCAGCGTCTTGTTTTTGATAGGTTCTGTTTTCTGTTCTTGGCAATTACGTCGATTGCAGCAAGTTCAAAATTTACAAAGCGAAGTGCTGGCGAAAGTACCAGGCAAATCTTGGCTGGTAGCCTGGCAAGGAGTTTTGGCTCTAGCGCGTTCGCCCTATCTCATCGGAATATGT
>CAWWCC010000275.1:0-3984 GCA_963935315.1 uncultured Planctomycetaceae bacterium
AGGAGTCCGTCTCGTGGGCTCGGAGATGTGTATAAGAGACAGGAATTATTCCTATTGTCACTGAAGTTGTAATTGTTGGCACTTATCTCTAATCGCCCGATAGCAGTACTCGTTCATCATGGCCACCGCACCCAAGTCGCCGTAATCTTTGGCAACATTTTTCATTCACAGGTGCTCTCTGCCGAACGAATTGGGCGGACACGATCAAAAAGAAATAATCCCACACATCCCACCAGGCCACAGACGGCCGCTGCCTGAAAAGGTCCTGCTGCCTGAAAGGTGGTGGCATTGGGATCCCATATCCGGGGAGCAATCCACGTAAACAGGGTACTGCCCAGACCAGAGATCGTGATCGTCAGGCCAATGGTTGTCGCTCGTAGATCAGCAGACATGTGTTCGGACATGTATCCCGAATGGCTCCATCGCATAAACTGTCTTACGAACTCAAACAAGGCGACACTTACAAATAGTTGCCAGACCAGCTGGCTGGTACCGATCGCCAGTGCAGAGAGTGAAAAGCAACCCAGCATGATCACTGCCGCAATACCTGGAGCGCGTCGGCCAGCGAGCAATCCTACTGCAGCTCCTCCCGGGATCCACATCATAACTTTGAGAAGATTGAGCCAGATCCAGCCATTGTCACCACCTCCCTCCAAAATCAACCCCATCTCCTTAGCGCGATAGGGCAGAAACTGGTTCGAGGCCTGAAACACGGGACCACCGAAGAGACACAAGGCAGCCACCAGGGCCCAAAACCTGGGCTGGCAAGCCAACCTCTTCAAGTCGCTTAGGCTTTGACCCCAAGCGGGAGGCATGACGTGGTCGAAGCGGCCGGGACGCTGTCCCCAAAAGCCAATCAAAACGGCAGAAAGAATAGTCGTCGCAGTTAATAACCAGAACATCATCTCAAAGTCTGTCAGTTGGGGTGTTGAGGTCGTCGGTTTCAGATTGAGCAAACGCGACCCAAACTCAAAGCCTTTGCCTTCACTAAGGAGTGCTGTGAATTCGTCCCAATAAATCATCAGGCGACCACCCATTTGGCCGAACACGCTCCCCACTCCTAACGAAACCATCATGGATCCATTGGATAGTCCTTTTTTTTCTGGCACAACCATTTGAACTAGTGAAATACCAGCGATCCACATCAGAGCGCCAGTGAATCCCTGCCAGAAGGCGAGTGCAGAGATCAGATTGGGGTGCGGGTGGGTCGTTAGTGCCAAGGGAATGAAAACCTTGCCTAGGAGCGAGCCACACCAGACAGCCCGTTCTCCGTAACGCCGGGCCAGTAGACCCGCCAGAAGTGGACCCAGCACCCATGCTGCAACCTTATATTTGACCACCTGGGCCCACACATCTGGCGGAAAGCTCCCGCCGGTAAGTTTTGCTACTTCAGCCCGCGCCTCAAAATAGAGTGGTAAGGCGTACTCCAGCATGTTCATGTAAAAAAAACTGACGAGCGCTACGGGCACGACAATCAATAGCCGCGCGGTACCAGCAGCTTGGTCTTGATTGTCTAAATGTGCGGCCATCAGTAGTACCTGGAAAAAGAGGAGCTAAACCAAATTCTCCAACATTGGTGCAAAGTGAATATTACTGAAAGATTCTTTGCTCAAAACCAACATAAGACTTTTTGATTCGGTAGAGTGTGAACACAGGTTGTGATTTTACAGAAGGGAACAAAGCCAACAAAGTTTTGTATTCTTTTTACAGACCTTTTGTTTTTTTGTTGAATTACTCGATAGTTTACATGCTGTGTTATATCCCTATTCTTCGTTCCCTTCGTTCCCTCCTGTCCAACAAAAAGAGCATCTCACATACATCCCTAGTTTGCAATATTAGCTATTTCCCAGAACCAATTCATAAGGCACAACTATTCAGTTTTAGGGTACCCTTTGTAGTCTCTCTTGGCTTGGTTGTTGAAATCTTGAAGCTAAGTTAGTCGAATTAATTTACAGAGGGGAACGAAGCTAACAAAGTTAAATACTTATTAGAGGACTTTGTGGGGGCGACGATGCTCAGCTGCAAATTTAGAAAATACGGCAAGTCTAGGATACTAGACTCTTAGCCTGTACACTCTCAGACTATAATGTCTGCTAGCTCCAAAGATATTCTTGCAGCAAGTCACACTATTTGTCCTTCAGTCAGTCGCACTATTCAGTCAGTCACACTATGAAGATAACGTCGATCAACACGCATGTCATGGGCATTCCTGGGCCTGGTGGACGGGGACCAAGTCGTAATTGGATTTTTGTCGAAGTGCACACGGACGAAGGTCTGGTAGGTTTGGGCGAAGCGACCACGGAGTATCATGAACAGGCCGTGGTGGCGATGATCGAACAACATTTTGCACCTATGCTGGTCGGTCAAGACCCCACCCGCATCAACTCTCTTTGGCAGCAAATGCGGAGATTGTTTTGGTGGCGTGGGGGTGTGGTTGCCACCAGCGCTACCAGCGGCATTGAACAGGCGTTGTGGGATATTGCCGGGAAGGCTTTGGGACAGCCTGTTTACAAGCTACTGGGTGGCGCTGTACGTGAGCGTGTGCGCATCTACGCCCGTAGTGACCTGGGATTGTCGGATAATGCGGAGGAAGTGCGTGTCGCTGTGGAGGAAGGCTTTGGTGCCTTCAAATTTGGGTCGGGAGCCTATGTGACACCCTTTGATGACGAAAAGCAGGCTGACGTTGCTTTAGCGAATGGTCAATCCGTGCGGGACGCGGCAGGGCCTGACTGCGATTTGATGATTGACTGTGGTGGCATCTATTCACAGCAAGCCGCTCACCGCTTGATAGCCGGACTGCGTTCCCTCGGCATGCTCTTTATCGAAGAGCCCGTGAATGCCGACACGTCTGCTGGTTTGATTGCTCTGCGGCAGGCGTTTCCTGATGTGCGGATAGCGGCCGGTGAGCGACTGGTGACACGTTGGGATTTTCGCCCGTGGTTGGAACAGGGTGCGGTCGATGTGATTCAGGCGGATATCTCTCACTGCGGGGGGATCGGTGAGCTGTTGCGGATTGCGGCCTTTGCCGAGGTGTACAATGTCATGATGGCGCCCCACAATCCGTATGGCCCCGTAGCGCTGGCTGCCAACCTGCACGCCGCGGCTGCCATGCCTAATTTTCTCATCCTCGAACACTGCCGGCACCGGCCCTGGCTTGACGAAGTGCAAGTAGTAGGGCCTGAGATAAACAACGGACACATCGAACTCAACACGCTTCCTGGTTTAGGTATTGAGCTTGATTGGGACTACGTGAAGGGCCACCCTTACGTTCGCTTGCCGTTGCGAACATTTACGGACCCAAGCGGTGGCTTGCCGATGGTTTAGATTTGTCATTGGTCATGGTCAAACTGAGCCCCTTCC
The DNA here is from genome assembly GCA_963935315.1 of uncultured Planctomycetaceae bacterium. Lineage (GTDB taxonomy): Bacteria > Planctomycetota > Planctomycetia > Pirellulales > Lacipirellulaceae > Bythopirellula. The sequence continues at coordinate 3,361 of CAWWCC010000275.1, forward strand.
GATCCTGTCTGTCGATTGTCGCTGGACTGTTCTGGTGGTACACTGAAAGCTCTCCAAAGACTACTCTTCTGGGATTATTCTCACTTAGCACTACTCTCCAGGGCCGCGGTCCAGTTTAGAGAAACGATGCATTTTGCGAATTCCACCCAACCTTGCCGCCGTGGTTTTACACTCGTCGAATTGTTGGTGGTGATCGCAATCATCGACGTGCTGGTCGCTTTGTTATTGCCGGCTGTCCAGGCAGCTCGTGAAGCCGCGCGGCGGGCCCAGTGCATCAACAACGCCAAGCAGCTCGGTCTCGCCGTGGCCAACTTTGAGACCCAGCACGGACGTTTACCCGCAGGTGGGCACTTTCCGGGTAGAGAGTATTCTATGTTCATGGTCATTTTGCCATTTATCGAGGCCAGTCCTCTTTATGGCCAGTATGATTTCGATTTGCGGATCTACTCGGGCAACAACGTAGACGTCACCCGGATTCAGCTTCCCTCCTTTGTTTGTCCCAGCGACGATGCGCTGGGCCGCTACTGGGGAACGCCTAGCCCCAGGTTTGCCCGCTCGAACTATGCCGCCGGGTATTGACTGGCAAGTTGAGCAAGCACGCCGCTTGCCGCGAATATGACATCA